>JAPDLJ010000009.1 GCA_025920705.1 Candidatus Jingweiarchaeum tengchongense | reverse complement strand
ATTTTCTGGAATTTAGGAGCTGGAGACCCGTACCTATCTGGTTCGATTGGAACAATTATAGGAAAAAAACTTAATGCTAAAGAAATAATGACTAACTTAGTAGCTCAGAAGGATTTTATTAAAGGATTAAAAAAAGCATCTAAGGTAGAAAAAATCGATTTTATTTCAGGTATACCATTAGTTTATTTAAGTCTTGGTCAAATAATTAATAATCCAAAAGCCTTTGAACAAAAAGTTCAAAATAAAATAAGTGAGAAATTAGGACCATTAAAATTTTTGGGTAAACCAATCACAAGAATATATTTAAGAGGAATTAATTATAAAAAAATAAAAGAAAATTTAGAGAGAACAAAGGTTGGTTTTTCATTTGCAGAACCCATAAAACCACATTTACAAAATATTAAACATTTTTTTCCAAATTTAAAAATGAGAGAAGCATATGGCAGCACAGAATTAGTTTTTGGTGGAATTCAATTATCTGATAATTCAGACATTAGTTTGATGTTAAATTGGTTTATACCAGAAGTAGCTCCACCTGAAGAAATAATGAGAGCTAAACAAAATCCAAACTATCGAGTAAACGCTATTCCTTGGTATAAATGGGAGAAAGGAATGAAAGGAGAATTAATTGCTACTCGACCAGGTGAATGTTTACCTTTAATAAGATATCCTACTGGTGATTTAATTGAAGTCATAAATCCAGCAGAGACTCATACTATCAAATTGAATAACGAAAGAGTAACGATTACACTACCAACAGTAAAAATACTAGGAAGATCGACAGAAACTGTAGACTTTTCAACCTCTGAGGAGATGGGCATATTCATGGGAGCTAAACTATACAGTAGACAAATCAAAGAAGCTATGGCATGGGTGGGTAATAATGGAAAAATAAAGTGGTGGGATCTATATATCCTCCCACCCAAAACTACACCCTTTACTAAACTTAGATTTGAAATTATCCCAGAAGATAAAATAAAGGATGAAAACGCATTTAAAAATGAAGTAAAAACATTATTAAGGAGAGAATGCGATGAATTAGATGTAGTTCTTAGTAAGGTAGAAGAAAATTTTCCAAATGAAATCATAGATCAATGTTTAGAAATTGTTGTTTTAACCCCAGATGATTATAAAAGAGTAGAAAAAGAAATGGAAGAAAGACTTAAACAGGGCAGGCCGCTTGGACAAATTAAACCAAAACAAATTCATATCATTAAAACGGTGAATAATCAAAATGAAAAATAAAGAGATAATTAGACAAATGAATAATGAACACTCAAAAGTTTACGATGTAGTGTTAGAACTTCCCTTCTATCATCAACACTTAAACAAAATTTTAAATGAATTGACCCCTAAAGAAAGTGGAATTTATTTAGATGCTGGTTGTGGAACTGGAAATTTAATAAATAAAGCTAGATGCAATGGTTACACATTTATTGGGGTAGACCTCTCAGATGAAATGTTGAAGAAAGCAAAGGAAAAAGGAATCGAAAATTTAGTAAAGGCTGACATCACCCATTTACCTTTTAGGAATGATTACTTTGATGGTATCACGAATGTAAATGTACTATATCAATTAAAAGAACCCAAAAAATTCTTGGATGAAGCTAATCGGGTACTCAAAACCGGCAGAAAAATAGTCATCTCAACTCCAGATAAAAAAGCATCACTTGAGAATTTTGCTCCAGAATTTATAAAATCACTAATTAAAAATCCAAAGATTTTTTTAAGAATGAGAGAAATAATAGATTACTATAAGATAAATAAAGATATTATAAAAGAGAATCCAGGATTTTATCCTAAGGATAAACTTGAGGAAATGGTTAAAGAAAGCGGATTTGACATTAATAAAATAGAAAAAGTGTACGCAGGACAGAATTGGTTAGTAGTTGCTAAGAAACCAAGGGAAGAGAAAGAACAAGGACTTGAAGACAAGGTTAATTAAGTTTGGCTGATTTTTACAAGATGAGGTTAAGGAATGGTAATATCAACTTTTTTTAAGAGATTGCTCTTTGCGAGAGAAATTGAGATCGATAAAGAACTTAAGGTTCTTGGTAATCGGGAGATAATGGTTTCTCCGGAGTTCATCGTTAAACTTCAGAACAAGTATGCTAAACAAATATATGAATTCGCCGAAGAAACTTTTTCTAATGAAATTGAGCACATTAAAAATTCAACTGGAGTAACTGGAATGAAGCTTTTAGAACTCTCACTTAATTTACTTAATCTTTATGGTTTAGGAAAGTTTGAGATTATGGAATTAAAAAAGAAGGAGGTAATTATTAATCTCACATTTTCACCATTTGCCAAACTTAGTAAAGGTAAAAATTGTATATTAATTGCCGGTGCATTAGCAGGTGTTTTTAAGATATTTTTTAATAAAAAAGTGAGATGTGAAGAAGTCGTGTGTGAAGGCGAAGGTAAATTATATTGTCAATTTGTTGTTAAAGTTAAAGGATAATATATAAATAGTGAAATTTTAGAATTAAAATAATCGGAGGTGAAGCGATGGAGAGAGTGCCAACAGGTATCAAAGAGTTCGATGAACTTATCGAAGGTGGATTTCCAAAAGGTTCAATTGTCCTATTGACAGGAGTGCCAGGTTCAGGTAAGACAATATTTTGTTTACAAGTAGCAAAGAATTTCGCAGAAAGGGGTAAAAAGGTACTTTATTTGAATATAGATGGTGAAACAGCGGAAGGTTTAGCATTGCAGGCAGAGATGCTTGGGATGGACATTAAAGAATTGATAAAGAAAAAACGGTTAATCATTCAAAGAGTTAAGGATCTAAAGAATTTCAAAAAGGAAATTAAAAATTATGTAAAATCAGGAGTATCCATGATTGTATTAGATTCGCTTTCAGGTGCGCTGCCAAGTCTCTATAATCCAAAAGAAGTTGAAAAGTATTTGTTATTCCAGGAAACAACAGTGATGGGCGTTCTAGATCCAAATTTTGCGCTCAGGATAATCATTTCAGAAATATTTGACTTCTTCAGAGAATTAAAACTTGACATTGCATTTGTAGTTACAGATAAGGTTGAAGGACAAGAAGGATTATCAAGAGATGCAATTTCCGAATTCATAGCAGATGGTATCATTGATTTTGAAACACTTGGTATAGCTGGAGCATTCAATAGAACGATTAAGATATTGAAACTTAGAAAAACTGATCATCACAAGGAACCAGTCACATTTGAGATCGGTAAAGGGGGCATAATAATAACAAAGGAAGAGATAGAGAAAGTGGCAAAAGAATTTTGAATAGATTATTTTTATTAATTGGAATTACTATATATTTTAATATGTTTAAGATTCCAGATGGCTATGAAAAATTTTGTGAGCCAACTCCTTTCTGCGAGGCTAATGATCCTGAAATAAAGAAACTGGCCGAAGAAATTACGAAAAATAAAAATACACCAGAAGAAGCATCAAAAGCAATATTTGAATGGGTGAGAGACAAAGTTAGATGGGATATATTACCAACAGTTGGTGCGAAGAAATTATTGAAAAGAAAACCAATTGCTGGTATATGTACGGACAAGGTGAACCTGTTTATTGCGCTTTGTAGGGCAATTGGAATACCAGCTAGATATCTATTCATTTATTGTGATTTAAAAACGATCTTAAAAGAATTACCAAAACGCGTAGGACATGCCGCAGCAGAGGTTTTCATCAATGGTGAATGGATAATCTCTGATCCGACTTTTGGTGAGAATGAAGAAACTCTTTTCCACCCAAATAAATTTGGAGAACCAAGTTGGGAAAGTGCTAGAGAAATTATAAGATTAAGGAGCCTATCAAGATTCATTGTTTTTATTGATAATTTTATCGTAACTACAAGAATGCTAGCTACGAGTAGGAAATTTAAAGAAGCGCTTAATAAATTTCGTGATAAAAAATGAGTAAATTACAATTGGCACTTGATCTTTTATCTTTCAAAGAAGCACTTAAAATTGTTAGGAAAACAAGAAAATATGTTGATAGAAAAATGAAAAATAAAATATTAACGTTTAAGTAATAATGAAAGATGATAAGATCGGATTTTTTATTTCTTCTTAAAATAGTGCTCTTCTGTTAGCATCTTTGCTAGTATAAGTGCATAACCCAAGTAATAAAGCGCTGAGAAAACAAAGATTCCTTTCACAATTCCAGCAATTGTGCTAAGGCTTTCTTCGATTTGCGTAGTTACATAGAAGCCAGCGAGACATATTATACCAAGGTACGTTGCCAGACTTAACTGATTCTCCTTTTTGTCGCACCAAATTAATCCATTTATTACTTTCATATTAATGGATAGAATGGAAGGATAAAAAAATCTTTCGATTAAATTACCATTCACAAAAAAATCTAACAAATTTTGCACATAACTAAAATTATTAAATTTTTAGATTCCTTAGGTCAAAAATGGCAATTTATGAGAGCCTGGAAAAAAGTGAAATTCGTGCTTTTCATTATAAGTTCCTTGGAATCGGTTGCTTGGCTTGGGCATTCAATGCAATTGCTGTGATGATAATTTCTTATGCATTACCATCGATTTTGAAGGATTGGAACTTGTCAATGGAAGCAAGTAGTCTAATTGCAATGTCCCATTACGTAGGAATGTTTATCGGCGCTTCTTTTTGTGGTATGATTGCGGATAGGATTGGAAGAAAACCAACAACAATGCTTGCAGTTTTTCTCTATTCAATTTTTACTGGATTATGCGCGTTTGCATGGAATTCGATTTCTCTCATGATTTTTCGCTTTCTCGCAGGTTTAGGTACTGGAGGAATAATGCCAGTCTTAAGCGCTTGGATGTCAGAATATATACCAACGCACAGGAGAGGTAGGTTCGTTGCAATCCTTGAAAGCTCCTGGTCATTTGGAGCGCTTTTTATTAGTATATTTTCATGGCTGATGATACCACTATATGGATGGAGATCAATTTTCTTCATCGCCTTTCTTTCTGTCTTTTTCATTTTTCTAATAAAAAATTATATACCAGAATCGATTCGTTTTCTTGAAGAAAAAGGGAGAACAAAAGAAGCACTTTGTACATTGAAGAAATATGGATTTAAGGTATTCAGAGGGAAACACAAGGAAACAAGAAAAAAAGTCTCAGTAAAGGAACTTTTTTCTGAGCAATTTTTGAAAAGGACAATCATGCTTTGGGTTCTTTGGTTCTGCATTGCTTATACCTATCACGGAATCTTTGTTTGGCTCCCCACAATACTTTTTAAGCAAGGTTTCACGATTGTAAAAGCACTTTGGTACACAACACTAATCACAGCAGTACAAGTTCCTGGATATTTGAGTGCAGCATATCTGATTGAAAAAATAGGAAGAAAACCAATTCTTGTTTCATATATGATAATTGCTGGAATTGCAAGCTATTTTTTTGGAACAAGCAGCACAGAGTTAAGTATCTTGGTATTTGGAAGTGCAATTTCATTTTTTAATTTAGGTGCATGGGCAGTTACATACGCTTATACTCCAGAATTGTATCCGACAAGAATCAGAGGTACTGGGACAGGATACGCAGGAGCAATGGCAAGAATAGCAGGAATTTTAACTCCAAGTTTTACTGCATTTCTTGTTTCAAGCTTTGGCACATTCCAAACATTTCTCGTCTTCTTCATTGCGCATTTCATTGCTGCAGCTTTCGTACTTGTTCTAGGAATAGAAACAAAGGGAAGAACGCTTGAAGAAATTTCTGCATGATCATCCAAGATTTATTTTGTAGGTGATGTAGGAAATTATTAAGATACTCAATAATAATGTTAGCGATAAGAATATGAAAAAGGTTGTGAGCTGGTACACTTGAGAAATGAACATCAAAAGTACAATTGATACCAATAAAAGTGAAATGAAAAAAGATTTTCTTTGGCCAAGGTCTCTTTCCATTAATGAAAATTTTGAGGAGTTATACAAAAAGAAGCCAACTAACACAGAAATTAGTACAGTTGATCTCAAAAATAAATCACTCGAAACAGCCACGATTATTAATGGTAATGAAAATAATAACAAGTACACTCCAAAGTATTCAGATAAAATATTTCCAAAAACAATATAATCTTTAAAGTGTCTCCTAAATCTTGATATTTCTCCTGACAGGTTTGTGAAAATGAGAGTCGAAAAGGTAAAACCTAAGACGCTTATTATGAGGAACAACACAGGTACCCTAATTGATATGTCAAAACTATCATACTTTGTAAGAATTAAACCAGCAAAAAACGTGCTTATAATCGTCATAATTGAAGTGAAACTGACATTTATCTGCTGCTCTTCAAGAAGCAACTGCAAATCGTCTTTCTTCATATTCTTTTAAAATAGTAATAAAATTATAAGGATTTTGGGATGGATTAAAGGATGATTCTTGCATCGAGGATTTTAGCATTATTTTCATAAAGCACTACTGGATTTAGATCAAGCTCTTTGATTTCTGGATGATTTTCAAGCAGTTTGGCAGTTCTCATGATCATTTCAATCAACATATCTTCATTCACTGGTTTCATGCCACGGATTCCTGTAAGAATCTTGTAACCTTTAATCTCTTTTATCATGTCCCTCACATCCTGTTCCTCAAGGATGGACACTAATCTATAACTCACGTCTTTGAGCACTTCGACCCATATACCACCAAGACCAAACACAATAACATGTCCAAAATTTTTATCTTCTATTCCACCAATTATTACTTCCCTCGCTGTTTTCGGTGCCATTTCCTCAATTAATACACCTTCTAATCTTGCATCAGGTACCTTGTCCTTCACATTTTTGATTATTCGTTTATATGCATTCTCAACTTGCTCTTCGTTTTCTATTCCAAGAACGACTCCACCATAATCTGTTTTGTGTAGAATATCAGGAGAAACAATCTTCATTACAATTGGATAACCAATTTCATTTGCAATTCTTTTTGCTTCTTTCTCACTCTTTGCAATCTTGAAATTCGTCGTTGGTAATCCATATTCCTTACATATTGTCTTTGCCTCATACTCCAAAAGACTTTTTCTTCCCTCTTTTTTTGCTTTCTCTATAATATTTGGCGTTTCAAATTCAACAATATCTTCTAGTTTCATTTTCTACGTCTCAGATCTTCGATTATTTCCACACTAGCACTAGCACCAATTCTTGTAGCACCAGCTTTTATCATCTCAATCACTTGCTCTATTGTTTTAATCCCCCCAGATGCTTTTATTCCCATCGCTGAGCCAACAACTTCCCTCATCAATTTCACATCGTTTACATCTGCACCCTTTGTACCAAATCCAGTACTTGTCTTCACGAAATCAGCTCCTGCCCTTTTTGCCAATTCGCATGCAATCCTCTTCTCTTCTTCATTTAAGTAACAAGTTTCTACTATTACCTTAGAAATAACACCTTTCGACCTTGCTATCTCAACAATTTTCCTTATCTCATCTTCGACATATGAATAATTTCCATTTTTCATTTCACCAATGTTTATCACCATGTCTATTTCACTTGCTCCGTCCTCTATCGCAAGTTTTGCTTCCAAACACTTTGTTTCTGTTTTGTTTGCTCCTAGTGGAAAGCCAATTACTGTGCAAACCTTGACATTGCTTCCCTTCAATAAATTTGATGCCAGGGAAACATAACTTGGATTCACACATACACTGGCAAAGCCATATTTCTTTGCTTCTAAACAAACTTTTTCTATGTCTTTCTCGGTCGCGTATGGTTTAAGAAGAGTATGATCAATCATCTTTGCAATTTTCTCTTCAGTAATTTCTTCTAGGTTCATATTCTCACTCTCCAATTGTTTTAAATTTTTTTGTAAAAAGATTAAATTGATTCTAAGACTAAAAGTGTTGTCGTCTTTTTTACCCAAGCATACTCCCTCAATTTCTTGGTGATGAAGTTTGAAAGTTCATCAAAGTCCTTTGCTCTAACTTTCAATATTAAATCGCATTCTCCAGTTACAATGTGCACTTCCCTTACGATTGATTCCTCTGAAAGTGCTCTTGCAATGTCGGAGAGTTTTTTCCTAGCATCTTCTTCAATAATCAAATGAATGAATGCATCTATTTCACTTGTTTTTGGCATTGTTTTTCTATACTGCTTCCACCTTTCATATAGCGAGCTTATAAGTTCTTTTTTCATATCAATCATCTAAGAGAATAAACGTATTAAATTTTTTGATTTTTATCTTCACTTCTTTTTCTCTTTATAAGTTGTCTTGTCTTTTTCTTTCCTTCTTCATACAGATTCTTTAACTTCATGTTCAACTTTTCAATATCCTGGCTTATTTTATAGGCTAAGAAGCTTCTCGGATAATCACTGTTTATTGCCTCGATTATCTCCTTTTTCTTTTTATTTAGATATCCAATCATCCCTTTTATTTTCGAAATTATCTTCTCTCTTTTATCTCCCATTGTGATTAATTAAAAAAATATAATATTTAAAACTTGAGTAGGTCAAGTGAAAAATCAGAGAGGCAGTTCCTAATCATCAATTTCTTTCATACTGGGACAGCCTCATCACAATTAATCATTAAATCCATAGCTTAAAAAAATTTTGATTAGACATTTATCACATTAAAACTGGAAGCCTTTCTCAATCGATTCATTATTGCAAGTCCAAGACCATCTTCCTTCACACCTTCAGCAATGATTAAATCAACCTTTTCGTCGTCCATTTCCCTCAGTGTTCTGAAAAGATTTTTTGCAATCGAAGCTGGTGTTTTTCCAATAAATTTTATTACATCAGCATCATAACTGAATTCACTTGTAGTTATTATCCCTATTCTCTTTTTCTTCTTTTTATAAATCTGCACAAGCTCATTGATTTTTCTCCTCACATTTCTATGCTCACCTTCGATTACAACCATTTCTGCACTCGGCGCATAATGCCTGTACTTCATACCAGGAGATATGGCATGTTCCTTAAGAAATTCACCTTTTATGCTTGGATGTATCCCAAGTTTGGGTAAAAATTTTCTCAATTGTTCAAATGTTATACCCCCAGGCCTTAGAAGTACTGGAGGAGATGCTGTTAGGTTAATCACCGTAGATTCGATTCCAATTCTTGTAGGACCGCCATCTATTATGATATCGATCTTTCCATATAGATCCTGTATCACGTGTTGTGCGCTTGTTGGACTCGGTTTTCCAGCAAGATTTGCAGAAGGTGCAGCGATTGGCACTCCAGCTTCTTTAATTAAAGTGAGTGCAATCTTATTATCGGGCATTCTGATTGCGATTGTGTCTAAATTTGCACAAGTTATCTTTGGAACGATTTCAGCTTTTTTCAATACAAGCGTCAAAGGACCGGGCCAGAATTTTTTTATGAGTTTTTTAGCATAAGATGGCACATCTCTACTCAACTGATAAATCTCCATTTTATTTGCGATGTGTACGATGATTGGATTGTCCAAGGGTCTTTTCTTTACTTCAAATATCCTCTTGACCGCATTCACATCTAATGCATTTGCACCTAAACCATAAACAGTCTCGGTGGGAAAGGCAACGAGACCACCCTTCTTTATCACACTTGCCGCAATTCTGATTTTTTCAAAGTCAGATTCGTTTCTTATCTTTAATATTTTAGTCATAGGTTGATATCAAGGAATAACATAATAATATAAAATTGTTACAACTTTACGATAATAATGAAAATACTTATAAATTGTGTTTACCGGTTTAATATTATGAAAGTCGTAGTTGAGCAATTACCTCATGCGCCAATTGAGAAGCAGAAAGTAGAGATTGTTGAGAGGAAGGGAATTGGACATCCAGACACGATCTGCGACGGAGTTGTTGAATCAATATCAAATGCGCTCTGTAATTATTACTCAAGGAACTTTGGTAAGATACTACACTATAATGTGGACAAGACACTTTTACATGCAGGTAGATCAGAAGTTGCGTTCGGTGGAGGGAAAGTGATCGAGCCAATTGAAATAATTGTTTCTGGGAGGGCCACAACCTTTGTTGATCACAAAGAGATTCCAATTAAAGAAATTTCTGAAAATGCAGCAAAGGATTACATCAGGAAAAACTTTCGTTATTTAAATCCTGATGAACACATTAAATGGGTAATAAAAACTAGACAAGGATCAGCCGCGCTTACTGATATCCTTGAAAGAAAGAGTAAATTTCCAATTGCAAATGATACTAGCGTTGGTGTTGGTTATGCGCCGCTTTCAAGACTTGAAAAATTAGTAGTTGATACAGAGGGTTATTTAAATTCAAAGGAATTTAAAAAAGAATTTCCTTTCTCTGGAGAAGACATAAAAGTAATGGGTGTTAGAAATGGAAAAAATATTGAATTAACAATTGCAATGGCAATGATAGATTCATTGGTAGAAAGTACTGAAGATTATTTTTCTAAGAAAGATGAAATCAAAGATGCAATTGAAAACTTTGTGAATAAAGACTGTAGAAGAATTATAGTTAAGTTGAACACACTCGATAGAAAGGATAGAGGAATTGACGGATGTTATCTTACTGTAACTGGCACAAGTGCAGAGTCTGGAGATGATGGTGAAGTTGGGCGTGGCAATCGAGTGAATGGAGTTATACCATTCGGAAGGCAGATGAGCATAGAAGCAAGTGCTGGAAAAAATACTGAGATTCATACAGGAAAACTTTATAGTGTACTTGCACAGCGAATTGCTGAGAAAATTGTCCAGATTCCAGAAATCGAAGAGAGTTATGTTAAAATTCTAAGTGAAATAGGTAGACCAATAAACGAACCTGTGATTACTTCATGTCAACTCATTCTTAAGGACGGAATTAAGCTGGACAAGAAGACGGCCGAAGAAATTAAAGATCTAGTTATTAGCGAGCTCAACAATATTAAAAAAATAAGTGATGAAATAATTAAAGGAAATGTCAGGATGTTCTAAATTTTTCCATCATTCCTTTTAATTTTCCCATACATTCATCACAAATCAGACTACTAGTTGGTGGATGTGTCAAGCAACACCCTTCATGTTTATTCAATCTTTTCACAAATTCTGGAAAGTGGTGCTCAATCAACTCGTGAAGGACAATACCGATTGCCGATTCTTCATCAGAAATTTCTTTGTTTGATGTTTCTTTTATGATGTTTCTATATGCTTCAAATGAACAAATTGGTATTTTATCTCCGGCACCAGCCAATCGATCCGCATAAAAAATTCCTTCTCCAATGTTGGAATTCAATACAATTGACATGATTGAATCATCAGCAAGTCTATCTAA
Source organism: Candidatus Jingweiarchaeum tengchongense (assembly GCA_025920705.1). Classification (GTDB taxonomy): domain Archaea; phylum Nanobdellota; class Nanobdellia; order Jingweiarchaeales; family Jingweiarchaeaceae; genus Jingweiarchaeum; species Jingweiarchaeum tengchongense. The sequence goes on along the minus strand of JAPDLJ010000009.1, from coordinate 30,467 downwards.
GCCAATAAGTGCTATCACGTCTGTTGTTTTATTTGGTTTCAAATCCTTACTTTCAAGTTCCCTTTGCAGGCGATGACCACCGATTACCGGCATGAAGGATTCATCATTTAATATTTCTTCTATTTCCTTATCTGCTCTTCTACCATCCCTTGCTTCTTTAATCACTTTATTTATCAACTCATTTCTCTTTAAATTGAACTCACCCGGAAAATCCCATAGATTTGTTTTTGTTTCATATGTGATTTTTTTAATTTCATAATCACCAAAAAAACCAAGTTTTGAAACAAGATAATCTCCAACTTTATTCAATAACCTCTCATCAACAGGATAATACCTTTCTCCAATTTCTATTAAAAACTCACCACCTTTTCTATAGTCATAAGGTATTTTTATCATTCGCTTTTGCAATATGTCTACACCAATTATCTTTATCTTTGGTTTTAGCATTTGTCCTTTTTTCATACTTTTAAAGATACTTTCATTCTTTAAATATTTTACTACTATTTAATAGTATCAAATAAATGGAAAAATGGAAATAAGCCAGGAATACTTAAAAGCAAAGAATTATAAGAATAAAACTAGTGAAAAATATGGGCAAAATGACAGAGAAGGAAGAAGAACTTGAGATTGAGAAGCTATCCGGCGTAGGAGAAGCAACTGCTAAAAAACTTAAGGATGCCGGCTTTTCTGATCTAATGGCAATTGCAACTGCTCCTCCGACAACATTGGCTGAAGTCTGTGAGCTCGGAGAGGCAACTGCAAGGAAGATCATTATTGAAGCGAGAAAAAAATTGAAGATGGGTTTTATCTCTGGTAATGAGCTACTGGAGAAACAAAAAGACATTTATAGAATAACAACCGGTAGCAAGGCACTGGACACACTTCTCGGTGGTGGAATAGCAACGCAAAGCATTACGGAAGCTTATGGTCCATTTGGCGCATCTAAGACACAGCTTGGATTTCAACTTTGCGTTAATGTGCAATTACCAATGGAAAAAGGTGGATTGAATGCATGCGCTGTATTTATTGATACAGAAGGCACTTTTAGACCAGTAAGAATCATTGATATGGCAAAGGCAGTCGGATTGGACCCAAAGGAAGCTCTTAATCGAATAAAGGTTGCAAGAGCATATTCAAGTGATCATCAAATACTTCTTGCTGAGAAAATTCCAGATTTGATAAGAGAGAAAGTACCAGTTAAGCTCATCGTTGTTGATAGTCTGACTGCACTTTTCAGAGCGGAGTACATAGGAAGAGGAACGCTTGCTGATAGGCAGCAAAAATTGAATCAGCACATTCACTTTTTACAAAGACTAGCAGATAGATACAATCTTGCGGTTTATGTAACGAACCAAGTAATGGCAAAGCCAGACATATTCTTTGGAGATCCAACCGCGCCGATTGGTGGTCATGTACTTGGTCATTCCTCAACCTATCGTATATACTTAAGAAAGGCAAAGGGAGACAAAAGAGTTGCAAGAATGATTGATAGTCCAGATCTACCGGAAGGAGAAGCGATTTTTAGAATAACGAACGAAGGAATTAGAGATTAATTCTTTTTTTTAATCACTTTCTCAAGTTAATAATTAGAAAACTTTATTTTCTCCATTTTTATTAAGCTTTATAACAAAAGGTGAAAAAATGAATAAAAATAAACTACTTTTTGTTTTGGTTGCATCATTAGCTATTTTCTCAACAGTATTTGCACAATTAAGACCAAATGTAAGTTTCAAAAAATTACACGCAATCGGTCAGGGACTAGCAATTAATACACAAGACCCTTATGATTTCCACATATTCAAGATTGCAGTCGGTGAAATAAGGATAAACAATACAGAGGTTAGAGTTGGAGTTGCAATACATGATAAGACAGTTTATTTATTGAAAAACATCGTTGTTGAGAATGGTTCATTTAGCGCGACGATAATGACAACGAATATGACAGAGATAGGTACAATAAATTTGACAAAGTTTTACAGGGAAAATGTTGAAATATGGGTTGGAAGCGCAGTTGTAAATAGTATAAACTACAATGTATATATTATAGGAATCAGAAGAGAATTGACAAATGATGAAAAGGGATTTGCAATTGGTGAGTACTGTAAGGAACATCCAGAAAATGAGCAATGTAAAGGACTCGGATTGAATTATCGATGTAATGTCAGTAGCGAAAATTGTAGGGAAAGAATTGCTGCGTACTGCAGAGACCATCCTACGGATGATAGATGTAAGCACCTGGTTTACCAGTATTGTAGAGAAAATATGGATGATTTGAGGTGTAGGGAGGCATTTGAGAAGTTCTGCACTGCTAATCCAACGAACCCATTGTGTAAAAACATAATCGTTGATTATTGTAGGACACACACAAATGATACAAGATGTAGGGATTTAGCATTGGAGTATTGTAGGAATCACCCATGGGACGAAAATTGCTACAAAGCTGCGTATAAGTATTGTCAAGCAAATCCAAATGAAACAATGTGTGGAACAATTAGAACAATGGCCACAAATTATTGCAAAGATCATCCAAAGGACTGGAGATGCATTGAAATAGCAAAAAGGTACTGCAATGCAAATCCGACAGACGAGAATTGTTTAAATGCCCTCCGAAATTTCTGTGAGGACAATCCAAGATATGTAGCTTGTATCGCAGCAAAAGTAACTTATTGTCAAATAAACCCAACAGATGTGAGGTGTACATAAATGAGCAGAATCTACTACTTAATTCCAATTACATTGCTTTTCTTAATACTTATCTATGGTTGCGTAAGTCAACAAGTGACTTCAACAAATGCAACACAACAAGCAACACAAGGTGTTGCGCAAGAGGCCTCACAAATAACTGAGGAAATGGCATATCAATCGCTTATAGAAGAGCTTAATAAATTGCAAGTGAATACAACAGAAATCGAACAACAATTATTTGTTTAAATTTTATTTTTTAATTATATTAAGTTAAAATAAAAAATTACTCTTGCAACAATTCCACCGAAAATTAATGCAATAAAGATTGTTAAGAGTGATGTCAAAATTGCTTTTTTCCATCCAAATTCATGCGCTAAAACTGCAATTGTAGCAATACATGGCACATAAATCGCTGAAACTAGTGAAAAAACAAACATCTGTGCGGATGTCATAAAAGTAAGCAAGTTCTTGTTTCCTCCAGCTAGGACTACTAACATCTCTAATGCCATTTCTTTCCTCAATACACCATAAATTAATCCCAATCCAGCAACATCAGGAAGCATTAGCCAACCAGAAACGATTGGTCTCATTGGTACAATGATTGCGTAAATGAGACCACTTTCTTTTAATAGACCCAAGACACCACTCCCTATGACTATTAAGGGAAATGCAATGTAAATGAAGTCTTTTATTCTTATCCATGTCTTTTTTAGGATTGCGCTGATTAAAGGTATTCGGTAAGGAGGCATTTCCATGATTAGCCCAGTTGATTCCCCAGGTAACTTCTTTGCCAATATTTTACCAACAATAAATATTAAAATCAAGACAAGTGCATAAATTGAGAGTGCATATAAGACACCCAAATATTTTCCAACAGCACCAAGAATAATTGCAGTTCTAGCAGAGCACGGTATAAGTAGTACTAAGATTGATGTTAAAAATCGTTCTCTTTTACTTGGTAATATCCTCGTTGCAAGTATTGCAGGTACATTACAACCAAAACCCAGGAACATTGGAATTATTGATTTACCATGTAATCCAATTCGATGCATTAATTTATCCATTAAATAAGCCATTCTCGGTAGATAACCAATGTCTTCTAATATTGAGATTACAAGATAATATGTAAAAATGTAAGGGATCGCAATTACTAGACCTGACTCTATCCCCAGAACTAATGCAAAAGTTAATGTTTCCTTAATTAATGTACTCGGTATTAAATTGAGTAATGAGGTAAGCATTGGCGAATAGTAATTTTCTAATAAATAACTGATCATCTCCTCTAAAATCGAACCAAGATAAAAGATTGAAAAGAAGATAAGAAACATGACAATGAGCATTACTAATAAACCAGTGCGTGGTTCTGTTGTGATCCTATCAAGCAATTCTTGCTTTGAATACTTTGGTTTTTTTAATTTGATCACTTTTTTTGCAATAGAAGAAGCAATCCCATAGCGCTCCTTAGCTATTTGAATAGATATTTCTCTATGAATTGACCTAAGCTCTGGTAATATTAATTCAATAGTTACCTTATTTTTTGGATTTAGCATCATCAATTCTTTTAACAGCTCTTCATCCCCTTCAAGAATGCGCAAAGAAAACGCCCTTTTATTCATCAATTTTTGTTTATTTGGAATGAATTTACATAGTGCTTTTATCGCTCTTTCAATGTGGTCATCATATTCTATTTTGATGAATTTCAACTTTTTTCTTTTGTTCACAATCGCAATACATGTTTTTATTAGTTCATTAATCCCATATCCTCTCAGAGCATCAATCGGAACGATTGGAACACCAAGCATTTTTTCTAAATTTTTTACATCGATTTCAATTCCTTTATCTTTTGATTCTTCAATGAAATTCAATGCAATTACGATAGGAACTTTTAACTCGATCAGCTGTAGTGTTAAAAATAGATTTCTTTCAAGAAGCGTAGCATCAACAATATTTACAATTACGTCTGGTTTTTCCTTTAAAATATATTCTTTTGTTACTATCTCATCATCAGAAGCATTTCCTATTGCATATGTACCGGGTAGATCAATCACATCAATTTCATAATTACTGAATCTTGTTTTACCAGTTGCAACCTCGACTGTTTTTCCAGGCCAATTTGAAACAATTTGACCTAATCCAGTTAAATAATTAAAAACACAGCTTTTTCCGACATTTGGATTTCCAACAAGCGCAATCTTTATTCTTTTCATTTTTTCACTTTAACAAATATTTTTGATGCAATATCATCACCAAGCGCAATCTTACTCCCCTTTACCTTCACAATCATCGGTCCTTTTACCATACCCCTTATTACTTCTATTTCTGCACCTGGCACAAGACCCATCGCACTCAAGCGTTCCAAAATTTCATCTGTTTCAATTTTAATTAAAACAATTTTTGCTTTTTGATAGGTGTCTATTTCACTTAGTTTTAGTATTTTAGGAGCATATTTTTTAGATCTGAGAAAACACACATCTTTTCTAAAGATTTTTTTGAAATTATGTGTTCAAGTTTCTCAGCTTCTCTATGCGCATCTCTTTTAATTTTGAGTACATCAGAAAGAAATCTTTCTACTGTCTCATGTTTTTTGATTGTATCTTTGGCTATTTCCTCACCTTTTTTTGTTAATCTTATTTCCTTGTATGGTTCTTTTATTACAAGACCTTTCTCTTTAAGTTTTGCAATTATTTCAGAAACGCTAGCATCAGATACTCTCATCTTTCTTGCTATTTCTCTTGTTTTCGCCAATTTTTTTGTTTTTGTAATCTCGTAAATATTTTTTAAGTAATCCTCTTCCCTTACACTAACCATGATTTAGGTTAACCTAAACTTATATTTAACATTTATTACATTTGGAGACGAATACTCATCATTTTATTATACCCTCTTTCTATATCTACCAAACTAAATCTATGAAATCCAATATGTTTAAATATTTTATTTTATTTATCCACTTGATATGGATATTTTGATTTTGATCATTGCTAGTACATTTTTTGTTAGCTTAATCTCCTTCATCGGGGTCTTCTCATTAGCATTAAAGGAAGAACAACTCAAAAGAATGCTGTTAGTTCTAGTTGCACTTTCTGCTGGTGCATTGATGGGTGGAGCGTTCTTACACCTAATACCAGAAGCAATTAAGCAAAGCTCAGAAAATGTATTTTCCTTTGTGCTAATCGGCTTTGTCTTATTCTTTTTTATTGAGAAAATACTACATTGGCGACATTGCCATGATGGTAAATGTTCGATACATACATTCGCTTATTTGAATTTGTTAGGCGATGGAATACACAATTTCGTTGATGGTATAATAATCGCAGCTAGTTTTTTATCCAATTTAAGTTTAGGAGTAACAACCACATTTGCAATTGCATTGCATGAGATTCCACAAGAAATAGGGGATTTTGGTGTATTACTTTATGCCGGTATTAATAGAACAAAAGCGCTACTCTTTAATTTCATTTGTGCGCTAGCTGCAATTGCTGGTGGCATTTTCGCTTATTTCCTTTATTACAATCTAATTTCTTCATCTTTTTTTCTATTACCATTCGCAGCAGGTGGCTTCGTTTACATAGCTGCTACTGATCTGATACCAGAAATAAAGAAAGAGATAAGTTTGAAAAAATCATTACCAATCTTTTTTGTATTTATTCTGGGTATATTGATAATGTTCTTATTAAAAGGATAAGTTACAAATATTTAAGAATCAGTTCTGAAAGTTCTATTACCTCAATCTCCTTTCCAGCAGCTTCCTTTAAATTCAAGTAACATAACGGACATGTGGTCACTAATATCTCTGCATTTGTTACTTTGGCTTGTCTTACTCTTTCCTTAGCAATTTTTTTACTTGTCTCTGGATAATTTGATCTTAATCCTCCACCACCACCGCAACAAAATGAATTCTCCCTACTTAATTTCATTTCAATAACATCAAAGCCAATCGCCCTTATTATTTTTCTTGGCTCATCATAGATTCCAACATATCTTCCTAAATGACATGGATCATGATAAGTGACTTTTCCATTTGCTTTCTTAAATTTCAATTTTCCTTTATTTATTGCATTGACAATCGTTTGTGTTATGTGCTCTGATTTTATGTCCCATTCTTTTAATATGCTTGGATATTCCTTCGAAAATGTCCTAAAACAAGCAGGACACGCAGTGATTATTTTTTCCACGCTATGCTCCTTAAAAATCTCATAATTTTTCTTAACTAAGTTCTTTACATCTTCATTATAACCAGCGCTCAGTGCTGGAGAACCACAGCACACTTCCAGATCTTTAAGTTCTATGAAATCAATACCAATTTTCCTCAAGATCTTTTTATAGTTCTCACCCAATTCTTTGGCTACAAATTTTGTTAAGCATCCAGGATAATACAGTACATTACCACCAAATATTCTACTAAAGATTCCCATTTAAACAATCCCCATTAACATTACAATTCCCAATAACACAAGTACAATCCCCATCAGTAATCGCATGTATTTTCTTTTTTCAAGCCTCCATTTTTCCATCTCTTCACTACTTAATCCCTTGTACACAAGTAATAAAATGATGAGTAATGGTAGTATGAAGATTAAGTTATAGAATAATAAATAAGGTATTGCAACCATTCTCGTCATCTGACTTGCAAGCATCCCCAAAATTGCAAGATATGCACCACCAGTGCATGGAAGTTCAAATAGAGAAACCAAAAATGCCAATACAATCGCAGCAGGTATTGTTGCTTTACGTATGTATTTTTCTAATAAAGGTTTTTTAGATTTTGGAATTTCCAAACTTATCCATTTTCCATAGAAGAAAAAATCCTTGATGTTAATTAGACCAGCAATGATTGCAATTATTGCTGCTATTTTATATACGATTTTTGTGATGCCAATTGATTGTATTGCGGTAAATAGACCAAGACCTGTTAAGAAATAAGTAATGTAAACAGTAACAATATAAGTAACTCCAATTTTTAATATTCTACTTTTTGCACCGATGGCGAGTAAATATGTAAGGAGAAAGATAAGCACTGCAAATGCGCACGGATTTATAGAATCAACGAGTGCAGCGGTTATAATTACTGGGATTGTGAGCTCTATTCTTGTTGTCGGTGAAACTTGATGCGGTATCCCAGATACTGTTGAGATATTAGCTACTTCCTCTGGACATGGACAACCCGTATCTAAACATTTCTTTACCTCATTCTCTAAATTCGTTATTATTGGTATGTCTCCGACTAAAAATTTGTCTCCTACAAAAACAATCGGAACTCCCTTAATATCCACACAGTAAACATCGCAGAATTTGTTGAATATCTCCTGATTTGTTTTATTATAATACACCTCAAATCTCTTTATGTCTATTTCTGGATATTTTTTCTCCAAATTATCTAAATAAGGCTCAACATTTGCGCAATGAGGGCAACCGAGACCATAAAAGAAGTAAATACAAATTTTCTTCTCTTGCGCTTTTGATATCTGCATAAAGCTAATTACTAAAAACAAAATTAAACTTAAAACCAAAAATTTTCTCATATTATCCCCTTATCTCTATTTCACAAGTCGCATTTGCAATTGTATCATTTCCATTCATCATTACTGCGACTAATGTGTAATTTCCAGGACTGATGCCGGCACATCCATAACATGATGGTGTTCTATACTCGAATGTTATCAAGTTTTTTCCAGCACTTATGTTTAATAATCTTGTGTCATTGAGCCTATATCTTCCAAAATTATCGACAATTCCGTATGTCATCATATAGACATCCTTAATTTCTTTTTCAGTCATAATTTCGATTTTTATGTTCATCAATTCATTTGAATAATAAACCTCTTTATCCGTTGAAATATTCAAATTAATAAAATTTTCACCCCTATTTATACTGAAATTTCCTTCTTCTTCAAAGAGAACGCTACTTTGTGATTGAGTAACACAACCAAGAAGGATTGATACAAACAAAATGATTAAAATAATAATCTTCTTCATTTTTCATCAGCAGCAGTAAAGCTCCCTTGGTATTTTTCCTTCCTCAATTTTACCAAATGGATTTCCAAATTTTCGGATATTCTCAATCATCTTTTTATTTGCCTCTGTCTCTTTCTTGTTTTTTATCAGTTTTTCCCTTATTTTCTTTATCTCCTCTGAAATTTTTATCTCAGCGGGACAATTTTCCTCACATGATTTACAAAGTGCACAAATGTAGAAAACTTCATCCATAATTTCTTTTTTAAGAAGAATCATCTTACCCCTAGGACTTAATGTTTCACTAAGCATTACCCTAAATATCGGACAATTCACCTTACAAAACCCGCAGCGTGAACATTTTTCTATACCCATTCCAATTCACCGAATACATTGTTTGGATCGTATCTCTTCTTAAAGCTCATTATTCTCTCTTTTTCATTCTCACTAAGGAATTTTTGTTTAAGCTTACCAATTCCATGTTCCCCAGAAATTTTCCCACCAAGTTTTAGTACTAATTCATACAATCTATCAGTTTCTCCTACTTCCTCGGGCTTGAAATGAACATGTATCAAACCAATTCCAACATGCCCAAAATGAGGTTTTCCCATTTTTTTTATCTCTTTTAATAATATGGGTAATTTATCAACATGGACTTGCGGATCTGTAATTATTGAATAATTGTTTGACACAAGTGCTGCATAGATACCATCCCTAATTCTCATTATTTTTTCTATTTCTTCCTTTTCCTTTATATCTCCGGAATCGTCCTCAAATTCAGCAATTAAGTACATCGCAGGTTGCATGCCTAAGAAACTTGAAGTCATTTCATCGATGAATTCCAATGCAACTGCTTTATCCTTAAATTCCTTTATTGCTTTCATTAATTCTTCATAATTATTTAATGCCAATTTTGAAATCGTTGTTTTTTTAATTGATTTTGTTAATCTTAATTTCGCTTTTGTTATGACACCGTATAAACCTTCTGAGCCACAAAAAACTTTTATTTCATCTCCTTTCACTATTTTCAAATCCCCATTTCCAGTAACTACTTCTAATTCGATTAACCAATTCTCAACTTTACCGTATTTAATTGCATTAATACCTGCCGCATTTGTTGCAATGATGCCCCCGATTGTACAAACAGCATGACTGCCCGGTCTAATTGGAAATAATAACCCTTTATTTTCAAGTTCATTATTTAGATCATCCAATATTACACCCGCTTCCACAATTACGTAATTCTCATCCGTATTTATTTCAAGTATTTTATTCATTTTTGAGAGGTCTAGAACTACAGAATTTTCAGGCACTGCGCCACCAACAAGACCAGTACCTCCACCCCTCAATGTAATCTTGACCCTCTCCCTATTAGCAATTTTAATTATTTTTTTAATTTCATCTACATTCCTTGGCCATATTATAAAATTGGTTTTTCCTTCTAGATATGAAGAATCGAACGCATATACAACTTTGTCTAAATCACTTTCGCTAACATTTTCATTTTCAACGATTTTTTTGACTTCTTCTAGAAAACCCATTTTACTTCTCCAATATATTTTTTTCTAGTGCCACATATTCTTTATGTCTTTTGGTTAGGATTTCTAAATCATATTTTATTCTTTTGTGTTCTCTCTCGAGTTCTTCCGGAATCTTTCTATTGTTTTTCTTAAAGTAATCATAAATTGCCTCATGAAGGGCATCAGCTGCTAAAACAGAGCAATGTATCTTGATTGGTGGGAGTTTACCTGCCCTTTTCAAAATATCCTCCTTTGTGATCTTAATTGCTTCTTCAATCGTTTTATTTTTTACAATTTCTGTAAGCATACTACTTACAGCAATAGCGACGATACATCCAAATGTTTGAAATTTGACATCACTTATTCTTTCTTCACCACCCTTATCCCTCTTTACTTTAATATAAAGCCACATTACATCACCGCATACAATGTTACCAACCTTACCTACTCCATCTGCATTCTTTATCACACCCACATTTTTTGGATTCTTAAAGTGTTTTATTACTTCTTTTGGATACAATTCTGTCATTTGATCACGCCCTATTCCCACTTTCCTTTAAAAGGTGAAATTTTTCTTAAATTCTCAACGATTTCCGGTAAAACTTTAATCACATAATCGATTTCTTTTTTTGTATTTTCCTTACCCAATGTGAGTCTCAATGAACCGTGCGCTTCATGTGGCTTCAATCCAATCGCTGTTAATACATGACTTGGTTCTAATGATTTTGAAGAGCAAGCAGAGCCAGTGCTTGCGGCAATTCCTCTTGTGTCAAGTTGAAAAACAAGCGATTCACCTTCAATGAATTTAAAACAAAAATTTGCATTATTAGGTAATCGCTTAATTGGATGTCCATTTAATCTGGAATATTTAATTTTTAACACATTTTTAATTAAGTAATCCCTTAATTTAGTTTGTTTCAAAATCTCCCTTTTCATTTCCTTACCAGCCAAATAACACGCTTCTCCAAAACCAACAATCCCAGCGACATTCTCAGTACCAGATCTCAGACCCTTCTCGTGACCCCCACCGTGTTGTATTGTTTCTATCTTTACCCCATCCCTTACATATAATGCGCCAACCCCTTTTGGACCATAGATTTTGTGTGATGAGATTGAAAGTAAATCCACATTCATTTTCTCCACATCGACAGGTATTTTACCAACACTTTGTACTGCATCTGTATGGAAATAAACACCTTTCTTCCTACAAATCTTTCCAATTTCTTCTATTGGTTCTATTGTACCAATCTCATTATTTGCATGCATGATTGATACGAGGATCGTATCTTTGCGAATTGCCTTTTCCAATTTATCTAATTCAATGAAACCATATTTATCAACTGGAAGGTATGTAATTTCAAATCCTTGCTTTTCTAACCATTCACAAACATTAAGAACTGCGTGATGCTCAATCTTTGAAGTGATGATATGTTTTCCCCTTTCCCTATTCGCAAAAGCAACTCCTTTAATTGCAAGGTTATTAGATTCTGTACCTCCAGATGTAAAGTATATTTCTTCTTTTTGCGCATTGATTAAGGAAGCAATTTTTTCTCTTGCTTTTTCGATTGCTTCATTTGCTTCTCTACCAAAAGAATGTAAGCTCGACGCATTTCCAAATTTTTCTGAAAAATAAGGTAACATTGCCTTTAAGACTCTTTTATCTACAGGTGTTGTTGCAGCATGATCAAGATATATTCTTCTCATTTTTTATCCCCCCACATGTTCTACATTCTTTTATTTCAAGCAATCTTTTATGATGCTCACAAAATTTCCTACTGGACCTTATTTTCTTACAAAGTCCACATATACAATAGATAATTTCACCACTGTTGAGATTTTCTTTGCTTATTCTCTTTGCAATTCTTTTGAGTTCTATTTCAACAAAACCAAACCTTTCAAAGAACTTATCTTCACGTCCACGTTTTTTGTTCACATAATGAGAAACAGCACCCTTTGTTAATGCAAATTTCTTAGCAACTTCAATCTTTTTCATGCCATACTCTTTTACGAGTTCTCTGACTAAATAACCCCTGACATAAGGTAAAAAATTCTTGGCAATATCTTCACAAGGCGGTTTCACAGTTTACACTGAATACTTTTTATCTTTATAAACTTTCTGTTTTATTAAATTTCTGGTAATCTATCTAATTTCTTATAGTAATTTATCGTTTCCATTATTCCCCTTTCTAATTCTATCTTTGGTTTAAATTTGAGAAACCTTTCCATTTTTGTTGTATCAGCCAATGTATGATAAACATAGTTTTTGATTGGATTCTTTACATATATTGCTTTTACATCTTTATTCAATTTTTCATTGATCAATTCAAGTATTTCATTGAAACTTTTGTTGGTTCCACTACCAACATTAACAATCTCGAAACCAACGTCTTTTTTATTTAGTATATCTATTGAGCGTATGAATGCATTAACAACATCATCGACAAAGATGAAATCTCTCGTTTGATTTCCATCTCCATAAAATACAGGGCGTTCATCTTTTAACACTTTCCATATCGTTTGAGAGATCATATTTGCGAAATTTCTTTTGAATTCCTCCCTTGGTCCATAAACACTGAATAACCTTAAGCAAATTGTGTTTACATTGTGAAGTTTGTAATAAAGTTCGGCCAATCTTTCAATTGCAAGTCTTGTTTCTGTATAAAAATCACTAACAATCGGCTTCATTTCTTCCTTCCAAGCAATCGGCAAACCATTATAAACACTTGAGCTTGAAGTTAACACAATTTTGCTTCCGTTCTCTTTTGCGAATTCAAAGAGTGTAATTGCATCTTCTATTGTTTTATGGACCATATTTCTGTTTTCCTTGTACATAGGTGAGCTAGATGGCATGCCACAGTGAATAATGAAATCTGGTTTTAGGTCTGGATTCTTTTTAATTGCATCAAAAACTCTTCCCTCTAAAATTTTTATTTTATTAGCGAATTTACTTAAGTTTTGCTTGTGTCCCGTATGAAAGTTATCTATTACTATGACTTCTTGATTTCTTCTTACTAATTCTCCAACAATATGCGAGCCGATGAAACCTGCACCACCAGTAACAACAACTTTCATCGTGCATTACCTACACAATTTTTGACCCAATTCATTAAATCAGATGCTGATACTTCACCAATTAAATAATCACTTTCGTTTTTTAAACATAAGAATGTTGGAACATATAAAAACGCATTCCCGTTCTTATATTTCTGTGCTATTTCTACACATGTGCTGTCTGTTAAATCTAACCAATAAACTTTGTAGCCAGCTTTCTCTGTCTCAATAACTAACGGCGCCATATTTCTACAATGTGGACAAAGCGGTGAAAATGCAAATATAAAATCAAATTCATCAGCATCCAAATTACAACTGTTTTTTTCAGTAATTAATATAGCAGTACCTGTGATTGTTGGATAGATATAAACAAAAAATATAACTAGAAAAATAGTTCCAAAAAATACCCCATACAATTTATTGCGATCAATTTTGAATTTTATCATATTAAGTAATACTTTATGGTATTTTATAATATATTAATTTTTCTATCAAAAATAAAAAAAGAATAATTTAACACTGACCGCCAGAACCACTCGAGGAACTACTGTAAGCTTCTGAAAAGCTTGTAGCTGCCTGAGTTGTCGTCAAGTTTTGCTCACATACACTTGGCATATCTGTAAATCCACAGCATAAAAGTGTTTTCACTGCTTGTGCAGATCGACCACCAAAGTTAAATTCACTTACTCTTTGTCCATTCAATATTAAAGTTGGTGAACCAGTTACACGATAATTATCTTGTAAGCTGAAGTCCTCTTGCGCGTACTTTATCCCCTTATTACTGTCACTCATACATGTTTCTAATTTAGTTTTATCGATTCCTGTAGAATCTAAGCAACCAGCTGAATCTCCTTTCTTTATGAAGCAGCTAATATAATCCCAAAACTTATTAGGTTGTTCTTCTCTGATGCAAATCTGTCTTAAATTCTCTGTTGCTTCTTGATCACCGTGCATTGCGGTTACTTTACCATTCACTACTGCACCAAGGTATCTAACTTTTATGTAATTTGCAAGTTCAGGAATATTCTTTATTATTTCTGCAAGTACTCGCTGCATCTGTATTCCATATGGACAATATGAAACGACAAATGCTTCCAATTTTGGAGTGCTTTCCTTTGGTAAGCTTTCACAAGTTGCTCCTGCTTCTTGGGTACCTGGCTGCGCTTGTATTAACTCGCTTGTGGGAATTGCTTGTGGGAGGAATAACTCACCATCCTTTGTTACGTAGTAAGTAAAGGTTGCATTTCCCTGCGATGAAGAGAACTCTACGGTAAACGCATACATACCACTAACTTCACTCGTATTTAGTAACTTTATGTCTATGTTTTGTCCAGCTGCTTTGAAGTAACTATTTAACCAATCAATTGCTTTGTTTGCTGCTTGCTCTGCGCTTAATGTGCTTGTACCAATTGCCAACCCTGTTGGTCCTGATTTGAATCCACTGAATCCATTTGTAGCAAGCGATGCTACAAATAGAATTCCAAAGAAAATTGCTAGTGCTTTCCAAGGATTAAATTTGATTACGAACCTCTTTTTTTCTTCCTTTGTTTCTATTTTTTCTTCCTTTTTTTCACTTGCTTCCATTGGTATCACACACCAGTAGTAACATTTAATAACTTATAAACTTTTCTACATTTAATATTACTACCTATTTTTTAGAAAATTAGCTATATTTATACTTTTTTACTTAAAATTATTTGAATGGAATTAAGTTTTAATAAACAAAATCCTAATTAAATAAAAGCTGATAGCAATGAAATTAAACAAGGTGGAGATCGAAAGATACTCTAGGAACATTATTTTTAACGAAATTGGAATAAATGGACAAAAAAAATTAAAGAAAAGTAGCATAGCCATACTGGGTTTGGGTGGTATTGGAAGCGCAGCAGCAATTTACTTGACATGTGCAGGCATAGGGAATATTAGATTGATTGACAGAGATTTTGTAGAATTGAACAACATACAAAGACAGATCCTTTATGACGAAGAAGATGCTAGAAAACACAAACTTAAAGCAATCGCTGCTAAAGAAAAATTAGAAAGTATGAACACCAACATTTCAATTGAAGCATTTGCTGAGGATTTTAATCCAAGAACAGCAGAAAAATTATTAAAAAATGTTGATCTTGTGATTGACGCCACGGACAACATGGAAACAAGATTTCTTTTGAATGAAGTCTGCGTTAAGCAAAGGAAGACATTCATTTATGGTGCAGCAATCAGAGATTACGGCGCTCTAAGTACGATAATACCCGGAAAAACACCATGTTTTAGGTGTATATTTAAAAAAATACCTGAACCAGGATCTTTACCCACCTGCGACAGAGTTGGTGTATTAAATACTGTACCTGGATTAATCGGGATTTTACAAGCAACGGAAGCAATAAAATATCTGTTGGGATCTTCCTTGCTACAATCAAAACTTTTATACATTCACCTGGGCTCGATGAGTTTTAATTTCATAGATGTGAAGAGAGATCTACACTGTCCAGTATGTGTAAAAAGAAAATTTCAGTTTCTTAATCAAAAAATAAATAGAATGCAGATTACAATGTTATGTGGTGGAACTACAGCACAGATATTATTTCCCAGCAATTTTGATGTGATCAAACTGAGAAATGAAATAATAAATAACCCCTTATTTAAAATTGAAAAACAAAGCGACTATCTTCTTACATTGAGATATGGTAAATATCAGATTTTAATTTCTTCCTTTGGGAGAATTTTAATAAAAAACATTGAATCCGAAAAAGAAGCGAGAGATATATTAAACAAAATAATAGGAGTATAAACAAGATGGATCTTCAAGTGGATAATGAAAGAAGAAAGGTAATTAAAGAAAGACTTGATGAGTTTAAGAAAGCATTTGGGCAGGACGATAAAAAAATATTTGCTGAATTGTGTTTTTGTGTATTAACACCGCAATCAAAAGCTGAGAAGGCAATGGAAGCAATGTGCGAATTAGAGCAAAGCGGTATCTTATTTAATGGAACAGAGGAACAAATAACTTCTCTTTTAAAAGGAGTAAGATTTCCAAGGAACAAAGCGAGATACATCGTTGAAAATAGGAAGTTTTTTACTGAAGAGAACAAATTGAAAATAAAAGAAAAAATTGAACAGTTTGATGATGTTTTCAAACTTAGAGAATGGCTCGTTAAAAATGTGAAGGGGCTTGGTATGAAAGAAGCAAGCCATTTTCTCAGGAACATTGGAATGAGTGAAGATCTTGCAATTCTTGATCGACACATATTAAAGAATTTAAGAAATCTTAATGTCATCAATGAAATTCCAAAAACACTTACAAAGAAAAGATACTTAGAAATAGAGGAAAAGATGAGGAGATTTTCTAAAAGTCTTGGCATTTCAATAGCTGAACTGGATTTGATCTTGTGGTCAAAGGAAACGGGTAAAGTACTAAAGTGAATTTATTTTTAGTAGTTACTAAAATTTAAAATACCTATCTTGTTTATTATTATCGATTAAAATGGTTAAAATTTCTGAGATCAAGAAAAGAGACGGTAGAATCGTTAAATTTGACCAAGAAAAAATTACAATTGCAATATACAAAGCGTTGATAGCAGTTAAGACCGGTGACATTGATGTAGCTAAAGATTTGTCTGACAAAGTCGTAAAAATTCTTGAAGAAAATTTTGCTGGAAAAGTGCCTAGCGTGGAAGATGTACAAGACATCGTTGAAAAAGTTTTGATAAATAGCGGATACGCTGAAGCAGCTAAAGCTTACATACTTTACAGGCAAAAAAGGACTGAGATAAGGGAAGCTAAGAAGTTTCTCGGCGTCATTGATGATTTGAAATTGACACTCAATGCAATAAATGTGCTACAAAAACGATATTTATTGAAAGATAAAGATGGCAAAATAATTGAGACACCGAAGCAAATGTTTCGCAGAGTTGCAAGAGCAGTTGCAAAGGCAGATTTGATCTATAACAAAAAAGCAAATATTCAAGAAATAGAGGAAGAATTCTACAAAATGATGGAAAATCTTGAATTTTTACCAAATTCACCCTGTTTGATGAATGCTGGAACTGAGATTGGACAACTTTCTGCCTGTTTTGTACTACCAGTTGAAGATTCAATTGAGAGCATATTTGATGCAGTTAAGAACATGGCACTGATTCAAAAAAGTGGTGGTGGCACTGGTTTCTCATTTTCAAGACTCAGACCAAGCGGTGATATCGTAGGTTCTACAATGGGTGTTGCAAGTGGTCCGGTTTCATTCATGCGAATTTTTGATACTGCCACAGATGTAATAAAACAAGGCGGAAAACGTCGAGGAGCAAATATGGGGATCTTAAGCGTTCATCACCCAGACATCGTTGAATTTATAACATCTAAAGAGAAAGAAGGGGTTCTAACAAATTTTAATATCTCAGTAGCAGTTACTGACAAATTTATGGAAGCTGTGAAAAAGAATGAGGAGTATGAATTAATAAATCCAAGAACAAATGAGGTTACTGAAAAAATGAATGCGAGAGATGTCTTCAATCTCATTGTGACAACCGCTTGGAAGACAGGAGATCCAGGGCTGATATTTATCGATGAAATAAATAGACACAATCCAACACCACAAATTGGGAAAATAGAGGCCACAAATCCTTGTGGTGAGCAACCTCTTTTACCTTATGAATCATGCAATCTTGGTTCAATAAATTTAGCGAGAATGGTGGAAAATGGCAAGATAAATTGGGAAAAATTAAGGAAGACTGTAAGGAGTGCGGTACATTTTCTTGATAATGTAATTGATGTAAATAAGTTTCCATTACCAGAAATAGAGAAGATGACGAAAGCAAATAGGAAGATTGGTCTTGGTGTGATGGGATTTGCCGATATGCTAATTGAACTTGGCATTCCTTACAATTCAGAGGATGGAATCAAAATAGCAGAAGAGGTGATGAAATTTATTACAGCAGAAGCAAGAAAAAAATCAGTTGAACTTGCTGCCGAAAGAGGTTCATTCCCAAACTTTAAAGGTAGTAAATGGGAAAAGGATGGGTACAAGCAAATGAGAAATGCAACAGTAACTACAATTGCACCCACTGGTACGATAAGCATAATTGCAGGATGTTCGAGTGGGATAGAGCCGTTGTTTGCAATTTCCTTTATTAGAAATGTAATGGAAGGTACAACATTAATGGAAGTGAATCAATCATTTGAAAAGATTGCAAAGGAAAGGGGATTTTACAGCAGTGAATTGATGATGGAAATTGCAAAAAAAGGTTCAATTCAATCGATTGAAAACATACCTGCTGATGTGAAAAGAATATTTGTTACTGCATTTGATATTACTCCAGAATGGCACGTTAGAATGCAGGCAGCATTCCAGAAATACACAGATAATGCAGTTTCAAAGACCGTGAATTTACCTAATGATGCAACAATAGGTGATGTTGAGAAAGTATTCTGGCTAGCTTATGAATTGAAGTGTAAAGGAATTACGATTTATAGATACGGAAGCAAGAAAGAACAAGTTCTATATGTAACACCAGTACCAAAGAAAAAGGTATTAGAATCTTATGTCACATTGGAGACAGATGAGAGTGGTGGATGTCCCAAATCTTCATGCCAGGTTTGAGAAAATGGGGAGAAAAAACGGTTTTGTTCATGTTTATACAGGAATAGGTGGTGGTAAAACTACATCCACATTGGGTGTTGCACTCCGTTCAGTCGGACATAGATGTAAAGTTATTATGATTCAATTTATGAAAGGAAGGAAAGAAATCGGTGAGTATAAAGCGCAGAAAAGACTTAAACCATATTTTGAAATTCATCAATTTGGTCGTAGGGAATTCATTGACTTAAAGAACCCAGCCCCCATTGATTACGAGTTGGCAAGGAAAGGATTGGAATTCGCTAAAAAAGCACTCAAGAAAAAACCATGTGTTTTAATATTAGATGAAATAAATTTAGCTGTTGCGGTTGGTTTATTAAAACCAAATGAAGTTTTGGATGTGTTAAAAAATATTCCAAACAAAACAACCGTGTACCTGACGGGCAGATATGCACCAAAAGAATTTATAGAAAGAGCTGATCTAGTAACTGAAATAATCGATATAAAAAGGCCGAAAAGTATTCCAGTACGTAAAGGGATTGAATATTAATGTTAATTAAAAAGAGGTGATTTAATGGCAAAAGTTAAAGTTGATCCAGAAAAATGCATTGGTTGCGGATTGTGTGTAAGTCTTTGTCCAGATGTATTTGAACTTGGTAGCGATGGAAAATCACATGTAAAAAATCCTAAGGCATGTGACAAATGTGATTGCAAGCAAGCCGCTGAGAGTTGTCCAGTACAAGCAATTACATACTCAAAATAAAATTTAAAAGAAAAATCCAATTTTATTCATTTTTCTTTCTAATTTATTTAAATCAATTTTGTTCTCTAAGTCTTTTTTGATACCTTCCATTACACTATAAACTGGCATCAGTAAAATAGCAAGCATATGAGCTGCTTTTGAATGTAAGAAATTTTCATTCTATATCAGTTTGGAGAAATGATTAAATTATTATTACTTTTAACTACACAAATTTTATTTTTATTATATTCCTATTCATATACTAGTGAATCAAAGTGATAGAAGAAATATTCAGCATTGCAATCCTGCTATTTTTTGCAAAAATTCTTGGAGAATTTTTCAGAAGACTCGATTTTTCCCCAATTATTGGAGAAATTCTTGCTGGTATTATTTTAGGTCCAGCTGTTTTAAATCTAGTCAAAAATTCACAACAATTATCAATTTTATCAAATCTGGGAATTGTTTTCTTATTTTTTCTTATTGGTTTATCAACTGAAATTGAAGAAATCGAAAAAAATGTTTTCAATGCAGGTGTAATCGTGATTTTTGGAGATTTACTTGCTTTGATTGCTTGTTTTGTTTGCGCTGTTTTACTTGGATTTAATTACTTGTCTTCCTTCGCGATTGCGGTTGCGCTTATTGGTTCAAGCACTGCAATAAGTATAAGATATCTTGCTGAAATAGGTGAATTGCATAAAAGATATGCGAAGACATTGATTACTGGTAATTTGATTGACGATGTTTTCGTTACCTTACTTCTAAGCGTCTTAATTGCCCACATCACAAATACACCATTAGACATATGGCAAGCATTAACAATAGTTCTAGCAATCATTGGTTTCTTTTTCTTTGTTCTGAAATTTGGTAGCTTTGTTTCGGATCCGATCACAGATATGATTGCTAAGATGAAAGATGAACAGGCGCTCATAGCAGTTCTAATTGCTATTATGTTTTTTATTGCAGCGATCAGCGATAGAATAGAAATAGCAATTGTTACAGGTGCATTCTTAGCTGGGGCTATATTTTCAAATACAAAATACACAGAACAGGTGATCATCCCAAAAATCAAAACAATCGGATATGCGCTTTTTATTCCTGTGTTTTTTGCTTACTCTGGACTGAGTGTCAATCTCATTTTTCTTTCATCTTTTCTTGGTGTTGTTTATCTGATAATTTTTTGTTTTATGCGATGCTTTTTTGAGTACATAGGAATAGAGAGGATGAGTAGGTTGTTTGGATTCGATGAACAAGAGGCAAGGGGGATGGGATTAGGTATGTTACCATTAGGAGAATTTACGATTGTTGTTGCCCAAATTTCTTTAGCGAATAATATCATAAGTAATAACATTTTTTCAGTATTGGTGATGAGCGTAATGGTAACAACAATAGCTACCCCCATAATTTTTAAATTAACATATCACTAATTGAAGAAGAAAATTTTTTAAATAATGAGCTAATGAGAATTAGGAAGATGAGAGGTTTATTCAAACTTGAGCTTGCAGCCACTTTTACATTAGCTTTAGTGTTTGGAGTGATAGCTGGAATTTTAAGCATAATTCTTTGGCTTTCCGATTACACAGGAGTTCAAGGGATTACACTTGTACTGGCACTATCTATTTTCATGATTCTAATTCAATGGTACTTTTCTCCTGCTCTAATAAAAATGTTTATGCGGCTCAGAGAAATAGGACCAACTGAATATCCATGGATCCATGAAATGGTTGAAGAATTGGCCGAGAAAGCAAGGATACCAAAACCAAAGTTATACATCGTAAATAATCCAACACCAAACGCATTCGCATTCGGAAGAACACAACGTAGTGCAGGCATAGGTATACATACTGGTTTATTGGATGTTTTAGATAGAAAGGAAATCGAAGCTGTCTTGGCACATGAAATAGGTCATATAAAACATAGGGATATGATTGTGATGACCATTGCAAGTATACTACCCTTACTCTTGTATTACTTGTTCATCATATTTGCGCCAAGAAGAAGAGATGAGAGGGGAGTACCGATTTGGGTATTCTTTGGTGCAATGTTCGCAAGATTTTTGGGTACTCTACTTGTGATGTGGTTGTCAAGGGTGAGAGAATACTTTGCTGATGAATTTAGCGCGTACATTACGAGAAAACCAGACAATTTGATAAATGCGTTAGCAAAGATAAGCTACGGTATAAGGACAAGAGGCGCTAGAGTAAGCGATGAGTCAAGCATGATGCGTGCATTCTACATCTCAGATCCTGAATCTAACGAAAATCTTGGAGCAATAAGTCGTGCGAGTTCTATGAGCGCATCCGAGCTTGAAAGAGCGATGGAGAGAGAAAGAGGGATGGGTTTTCTTGAAATATTTATGACGCACCCACTAACCACAAAAAGAATAATTAATTTAAAAAAGATAAAGAAAGAGTTGGAGTCGTAAGTTGATTTCTTTGAAATAACTTGTATTCGACAGGTAATTAATGAAATGTAGAAAGTTTTAAATATTATTTTGTATTAAAAAATATTACTTAATAATAAAATGAGTGGATTTTTCAAAACGAAGGAAGAAAGGTTAGAAGAGAAGATACAAGAATGGAGCGAATTAGCAAGAGAAATATTGAAAATAAGTGATATTGGGGATTTACCTGTTGAAGTTCAAGAATTATTTCTAAATGCTTATAGAAAACATCTTCAAGAAATCAAAAATTTTCCATTTTTTCCAATAAAGAGAAAAGATTTTGAATGTCATCTCGTAGCATACATCGATGCATTTCTCTTTGCTTATAGAAATGGAAATTTAAGCAATAAACAGAAGACATAAATATTGGAAAAACATAGGTAAAAATCGAGTTGTGGTTGAAATGGAGTTACAACTACCCAGGTACATATTGATTGGAAAAAATGTGCTACCTGAGATATTAGAAATATGTAGTGACTTTGAAAACCCAATTCTTATTACTGATGAGAATGTCAGAAATATTTTTGGAGATAAGATAAAGAAGATTTTGAATAGGAAGTATAAAAACATAGACGAATTCATCGTTAAAAATTCTGATCTCGAAAATCTATCAAAGCTTGAGCAGACTATAACTAATAAAAAAATTGACTTGGGTATCGCATTCGGTGGAGGGGTCGTCATTGATACGACGAAAAAAGCTTGTTCAAATAAGAAAATACCATACATTTCTGTTCCAACTACGGCTTCAAATGATGCAATATGTTCAAATAGGGCTGTTATAAAAAAAGGTGAAGTGCCCTATTCGACAGAAGCGACTGCACCATATGCGGTGATCGCAGATATTTCCATCATTGCAAATTCGCCTCCAAGATTAATAAGGGCGGGTGTTGGTGATATGATCGCAAAGATGTCAGCGATTAGCGACTACTTACTTGCAGGGAAAATCAAGGGAGAAAAAGTAAATGAATATGCGATCTCAATCGCTTCAAAGGCGTTAGATACTGTAATAAAAAACATAGATGAAATAAATAAAGGCAGCGAAAAAGGAATCGAAAAACTTGTAGAGGCATTGATTTTTTCAGGGATTGCAATGAATATAGATGGTTCTTCAAGACCTGCTTCTGGCTCTGAACACGAGTTTTCACACTCACTTGATCTGATTTGCGCAGAGGCAGGTAAGCAACCAGCATTGCATGGAGAACAATGCGCGCTTGGAACAATCATTTCACTTTACTTACATGGAAAGGACTGGAGAAAAGCAAAAAGATTGATGAAAAAAGTTGGATTGCCAACCACAGCAAAGGAACTAGGTTATGACAAGGAAACAATATTAGAAGCACTGCTTAAATCAAAGGAAATGAGACCAGAAAGATACACAATTGTTAAGCACAAAAAAATTGATAGAAAAACTGCATTGAAGGCAATTGAAGCTACGGGTATTGCCTAGACCAAAACAACAAATTTATCCTCATTCATAAAATTTGATTAAAATGAGACAAAATAAAGTCAGGTTCGTAAATAAAGGAGAAGAAATTGTAGGTGTTCTACATATTCCCAACGAGAGAAACCCACCAGGCATAATAATGGTGCATGGATTCACTGTTGATAAAGATGAGAGTGGTGTATTTGTCAAAGCTGCAAAAGAATTTTGTAGAAATGGCTTCATCGTTCTAAGATTTGATTTTAGAGGATGTGGTGAGAGCGAAGGAGAATTTGAGAACATGATGATTGAGGATAAATTAAGCGACTTGAGAGCATCGATTAAATTTATACTCAAACAAAAAATGAACAAGAAAAAACTTGGTATCCTGGGTGCAAGTTTTGGTGGATTAATCTCAATTTTAGGATATAATGAAAGGATCAAAATGCTTGTCCTATGGAATCCAATTTCTAAAACAAAGGAATTTCTTGATCGATACCTAAGGAAAAAAATTGGTGTAGATTGGATAGATGAGATGAAAAGTAAAAAATCTGTTTTTTTCTATAAACAAAAAAAGATTTTTAAAATTAGAGAGAAGTTTTGGGAAGAGATACAAACACTAGATGCACTTTCTGCAGCTGAAAAAATTAAATGTCCAACACTAATTCTCCATGGTGATAGGGATACAACTGTAGATATCAAAAATTCCAGAGAATTGTTCAGAAAAATAAATGGAATAAAAAGCTTGAGAATTATAAAGGGGGCAGAGCATGGATTTCATGATCAAGAAAGTAGCAAAGAAGCAGTTGAATTAAGTTTAAGATGGTTCATAAAATATCTAAAATAATTAAACCCATAACTTGTGCCAATTAAGTATTTTGTCAACTCCTTTTAATAATTTTTCCCAATATTCCATTGCTGCACCAATATAATTTTCTTCAAATCTTCTTTTCCAGTACTCTGTTTCGTCATTCTTTCCAAAAACATTTTCCACTTCATTTATATAAGTTCTTATTACATCAATTGTTCTTTTACTTTCCCAAAAAATTGGTTCTACATTCGCCTTTTCATCATAGTTTAAAATTTCTTGGAGTGCATTTCTGCAATGCTCATAATAATTCACATCGATTCCACATCCACGTTTTAAGAGTATCTCTACTGCCTTTTCACTCCATTTCCTGTGGAATCGACATATGCCTGTATTCTCTGAGAATAATTCCTTAACTGCTCTATCAGCTGCTATTTCACCCAATTTTTCAGGCGTATTGAAATCTTGCCCGTAATAAGTCAAAAATTTTCCTTGGATTGGTAGTGGTATGTAAAATCCAGGGACCCAATATTGACATGGGGCAATACATCCATCCTTACCATATGGCATATAATTTGCAATGTCTTTAAATTTTATTCCAATTTTTTTCGTTCTATCATTAAAGATCGCATCGAATTTTCTACTTGCGACCCTTATCCCATAGGCGAGTATTTTTCCGAATTTACCTTTCCTATATGCAACAATCTCAGCTATTTTTCGCACAATTTTTGCATGTTCGAATGAGTCTTCCAACTTGAATTTATTAGGATCGAAATTTACATTTTCAGTTATGCCAAGTTCTTCTTTTTTTAAAAGACCACGGTAAAGGCACTCAAGTATGAACGAACACAAGTTTCCAAATTCTATGGCATCGAATCCCATTGTTTCTATTCCTTCTTGGGCAAGCTCTGCTGCATCCTGATCAAATATTCCACAATTTGGACCGGCTGCCTCATAAGCTTCGTAGTCCTTCTTTTTTCTTCCCTTATATTTCTTACATACCGCTGGACACGCTTCTCCACACGTTTTCCAATTCTTAGTTTCAATGATTGTTTCATTGAACTGTTTTAAATAATTGTTCTTTACGAATTTATCATACAATGCTTGTCTCTGCGATGTTGGAAAGTATATTGAGTTCCAATTGAACATTGGTAACCATGAACCAAGTTCACTCATATTAACACCAAAAGTACCACCAGATTTTACTTTTTCTTCATATCTATACTTTTCAGTCGCCTCTTTAATGACGTCCATAAAATTTTTTCCAAATATTTCATTGAATATTTTGTTTAGTACGTTAATATCTTTCAAGTCCTCTACAAACTTCCTCTTATCATAATTACCGCCGAAAATTACACCGATTACATTATGTGCCCTAAGCAAAACAGAACCAAAGCCACCTCTTCCAGCCCAATCTTCCGATCCAAATTGGAACTCACCATTCCTTATCAATATTGAATTTATGGCACCCATATCAGTGTTTAAAGAGGAAGGACCAAGTGTGATGATACGAAAGTTATAAAACCCATCACCACTCTTGTAAAAAATCTTGAATTTTTCTAAAAGGTATGTTTGTAACGCATATGTACCAATTTCATTCCTGTATCCTTTATAAATTTTTAATAGTTCTTCTTTTTCTATTGTCTCAAAGAAAATTTCAAACTTGTCATTAATGTTTCTTATAATAATAATCGTCGGTTTCTTTGCTTTTTTTTCAATTGAAACAAATTCTAAACCAGCAGCATAAAATTCTATACCAGCTCCACCAAGCGTACTTGTAAATAATGCATCAATTAACGGGGATTTAGTGCAGAAGATTAATCTATGTGTACCTGGAATTTTTGAACCAGCAAGTGCACCTATTCCAATGCAGACAGCATTTTTTGGATTAAAAGCGTGTGTTCTGTGACTTTTATTTTTATTATGCACATATATCGCAAAATCAATAGGACCTATTATCTTTTCGTTAAGTTCCTCTGATTTATATTTCTGATTTTCTACATCAATGTAGATAGCTTTCATTTTATTCAATTTTTATTTAATATCTATGCACATTTATATTTCTTATTAATTTATTTTGAGCAATGTTTAAAAATGATGAAAACTTTAAAATTAAAGTGATGAGAGATGAGTATTGTTTTAAAGGATTTTTTTGCTGAATGGTGTGGACCGTGTCAGGTCCAAAAACCAATCATAGAAAAAATAGCAAAAGACTTTGAAGGAAAAATAACTGTTGAAAAGATAAATGTGGATGAAAATGTTGAGGAAGCAAGGAAGTACAAAATAAGTGCAGTACCGACAATTGTGATAGAGAAAGATGGAGAAGTGGTCGAAAAGTTCATCGGAGTTGTTGATGAAAGAACATTAAAAAAAGCAATAAATTCTGCGTTGTCTCAAATCAATCCTTAGAACCTAAATTTTTTACGTAATTAGCAGCATAATTCCCAGCTATCGCTCCTTCTGCACACGCAATAACGACTTGTTTTAAAGCTGATCTTGATGTTACATCACCACATGCAAAAATTCCATTTACATTCGTTTCCTGTTTCTCATTCACCTTTATGAAATTCCCAACCATTTCTATCCCAAGTTTTGATGTTAATTCTGTAAGTGGTATTGTACCTATTTCAACAAAGATACCTTGTAATTCGATCTTCTCTTCCTTCCCGTTTCTCTCAATTATAATCCCATCGACGATTTCATCACCAATGATTTCTTTTATCTTCGTTTTATCCATTATTTCAATGTTTTTCTTTTCCTTTACCCTCTTTAGCAATGATTCTTCTCCATCGATTTTATCTTGTTCAAAAATCAGTATCACTTTCTTAGCAATATCTGCAAGGTATAGGGTTGCTTGTAATGCTTCGTTTTTATTACCCACAACAGCAACTATTTTGTCTTTGTATAGTGGACCATCACAAACGACACAATAACTTAATCCCCTTCCTTTGAATTCTGATTCTCCTTTTACATCCAACCTTTTACTTATCGCACCTGTTGCGATTACGAGCGCCTTGCAAAAAAATCTCTTGTTTGTTGATGTTAAAATCTCAAACTCACCATTTTTGTTTATATTAACCACTTCCTCGTATAGTATTCTGACCCCGGATTTTTTTGCATGTTTCTCCATCTTCTTTGCTAGTTTGAACCCATTTATCTTGTGAAAACCAGGATAATTCTCTATGGTTGTGGCTTCAGCACATCTTCCACCAATTGTTTTTGTGATGATAAGTACACTTACTCCTCTTCTAGCAGCATATATACCCGCAGTTAAGCCTGCTGGACCACCACCAATTATGACGATGTCAAAATGTTTCATTTTTTATCATAAAAAGATTTTATTTATAAATCATTCTAATTGCGCTTGAATCTGTTAATCAATAAAAAACCATAAAATAATAAAAAATAAAAATAAATTAAGGTTTGTGCATACTTTCTGATTCTCTTTAAAATTTTTTTAGCTTTCATCTTGCGGATCAATTTCTGGTTCTATCTTTTTCTTTTTTATCTGCTTTAACCACCAAATGGAACCATCGTCTAACTTTGGTTCCTCCGGTTCACTTTCCAATTTTTCTAAAAATTCGTCAATTTTATAAAATCGCATTTCCATTTTTATATCACCTCGTAAGGGGTTAGGGATAGAAGTGAACTTCTATCCCTATTCTTTTGCAAATAACTTTTTTATTTCAGGGGACAATTCATAAATTACTGGTCTAGTTTTACTCGCCTTTATCAACGGAAATTTTATTCCTTTCTTTATCATCAATTTCTTATCCTTTCCACGAAGCATCAATCGCTGTGCAATTTTTGCAATTGTACCATGCTTACTTTGTAGTGCTTCTTGTATTTCTATAGAACTTCTCGGTCCATGTACAAGTTCTAAAATAAACTTCGATTCTGTCGGTGAGAGATTTGATAGGAAAGAAGGGGTTTCTCTTGCTTTTTTCTCCTCTTGTCGCACTACTGTGACATGCTCCCTTACGACACTTGGTTTTATTACTAGCGGTTTTGACTTTAGGAATTCATTAACTAAATTTGAATCAATTGTTTTTTTACCTTTGTTTACTGCATACTCACAGACTCTTTCACACAGCACAAGTATTGTTCTTGGATTGAGTTTTGAATATTCAAATATCTCTTCGAGTGCTTTTGTTTCAAATGGATCTATTCCCCTACCACCAACATTTTCTATCCTTGTCTTGATCATTAGAAATGCTTCTTCTTTTTTTAATGGTCTTAATTCAATCTCATTTACAATCCTGTCTCTTAAACTATCAATAAAAATTGGAAGTAAATCAAGCCTCTGCAAACTAGCAATTATAATTGACGATGTTGGAATGCTGTCGAGAAATGTTCTAATAAAACGTAACATTTCCTTGTCATCGATGTCCTGCGCCTCGTCTAATAAAATACAAATTTTATTCTTTTCAATTTTGTATCTGAAATATTCCATCAATCCAACTTTTTTTGGCGTAAGACCACGAAGTTGCTCAAAAACATTAGGCCTTCCAATTGTATTTATAAATTCATCTATTAGTTCTTCTTTGCTTTTTATCAAGCTTGAATTTAAGTATAACGTATGATAATGCCCCTTTTCACTTAATGAACTGATTTTTCTTAATATGGTGGTCTTGCCACTTCCGATTGGGCCGTATATCACAAGTGAACTACAAGCATTAATCACTTCACTACTTTTTTCTATTATATCGTCGAATCCAACAATCCATTCATCAGGAACAGCCCGAAGTGTAAATGGATTCGCTTTGAAACCATATCTTTCAAACCAATTTTGTGTGACAATTGTCATATTAGTGTGACATATGTCGCACATATTTATAAATGTTTAGTTATCCTCTAAAGTAGTCAATTTCAAAATAATTTTCAACTTAACAAGATTTATAAATAAGTAACTATTAGATTTTTTTGGCCTTGAACTGGTTACACTAGTTCTATAGGCTATGGAAGTAATAAAATTGGTGGACAAAAAACCGATTTCAAAGCAGGGAATCAAGGTAGGAAAGCAGGGGGAAAAGATATTCATCACATTAGACGAACAAAAATTCTATGAAATACCACCTGCAGTTTACACACTTTTATGTATATGTGATGGTACGAGAACGCTTGAAGAGATAGCCATCATGTTATGCAAAGATACAGATACTAATGTTGAAGATGCAAAAAAGATTTTATCCACAGTTCTGAACGAATTAACTGAGACTGGATTTATAGAGTGGATTTAGATGAATGGCTTTGGACAAAGAAGGTTTATGCGAAAAGAATTTGAAAAACCTGTTAAGGAAGGAGAAATCTACGATGTAACAATTAGTGAAATAGGCGAAAAGGGAGATGGAGTTACGCGCATAAAAGGTTTCGTGATTTTTGTCCCAAACACGAAGGAAGGAGAAAAATTAAAAATTAAAATAAAACAAGTAGCGAGAAGGTTTGCAATTGGTGAAAGATTAGAGGGCTAAATTCTCGTATTCATCGTAAAATTATGGTAATGTATTTATTTTATAATTTTAATATCTTATACTAATGATCAGAGAGGAGTATTTATTACCACAAGAAAAAATTTTGCTGGAAAAATCACAAACAATTTTAGTATTTAAGGAATTATGGTTTTCTGTTATATTATTATTCTTGACTTTTTTTGGATATTTTTTTATCAATTTTTATTTTTCATTTATCACTTCTTTCCTTTTGATTTTATTTTGTCTAATGGCTTTGTTTAAAAGAAAGCTCATAAATTACTATGTAACAAATCAAAGGGTAATAATTGAGAAAGGTATTTTCAAAAAAGAAGTGGAATGGATACAATTTTCAAAAATAGAAAATGTCGAAATTAAAAAAGGATTTTTGGGAGCCGTTTTTGATTTTGGTGATATCCGGCTAAGAGCATCGTCGCAAGTCGAATCAGAACTCATAATTAAAAATGTGAGGGATCCAGGAAGATTCCAGCGTTTGATATTAACACTATTAACTGGTTTAAAAGTTGCAAAATAATTATTTCTTTTTCTCTTTATCTTTTGCGAGTTTTTGAAACAGTCCGAATTCTGTTTTTGGACTTATTTCCAACTTTGATATTTTCTTTTGTGTTGGAGATATTGGTAAGTTTTTGAATGTTCCAAATTGCGTTATTTTTCCAAATTCCCCACCCGGATACACAACACCATACTCTACAAACTTTCCATTGACCTCTTGTTTTATCAATAAAGATTTGTTTAGTTCCCTTGCTTTTTGCTTGGCCATTTCGACTGCTGATTTTTCATCATTACAATCA
>JAPDLJ010000008.1 GCA_025920705.1 Candidatus Jingweiarchaeum tengchongense | reverse complement strand
ATTTCAGTACGGCCATCGTATTATTTAAACATGGTAGGAAAATTCTGAATGTTTTTGAAAGTGAAAAGGCAAATTTTTTTTATGAATTATCCAAGGCTTTTTTAGAGTGGGACCAATTTGAATATGGAACTTCATTAAATCATTTAAAAAGCGCTAAAGAAATAATTGAAAAATTTAAGTATGAGAAATTATATGAAGAATGGTATAATTTTATTGATAAAAAAATCAATTTTCTATCAAGCATCTTGAATAATTCCAAACTTTTTAAGTTATTCTTTACTTTTGATTTATTTGAAAATGCACTTCGCAAGTTTAGAAAAAGTGAACTGAAAGAAGTAGTGCTACCTCTTTACAGATCAATTGAAAGTTTGATGGAGTGGAGACTACTGGACAAATATAATTACGCAAGAGATAAAGAAATTAATAATGTATTCCCAAACGAAAAGTTGGATAAAATAATTAGAACATACAAGGAAAAAATGCAGAAAGAGGATATAAAAATAGATTATGAAGGGGCAAAGACAAGACTACTAAAATTACCCATATATTTGAAGGAAATGGAAGCAATCTTGGAAGCACTTGACGATGAATTATACTTAGAATTCAAAAAATATTTAATGAGTGAGAAGGATTATGTTGAGGTACTTCGAAATTGGAGAAATTTCCATCCTTTAATACACGGTGGTTCAGAAAAAAAAATTGATACCAAATTATTAGATAAAATAATTGGGCAATATTATAATTTCTTAAAGCATCAGTTTGGATCAAAGTTTAATGAGTATAGAGAAATCACAAAACTTAAAATCTATAATGAAAATGATTTTCTGAAATCATATATACACCACTAAAATTATGTACAAATTTTATAGAATTACAGGTGCAAAAATAAATCAGTATTTTGTATGCAAGAGACAGCTATGGCTCTCATCTAAGAAAATAGAAATGGAACAGACTTCAGATGCTGTTGCTCTTGGAAAAATCATTCATGAAAAAAGTTATTCAAGAAAATTAAAAGAGATTGAAATCGGAAGCATTAAAATAGATTTTCTAGAAAGTAAATGTGAAGTGCATGAAGTAAAAAAGTCGAGAAAAATGGAAAAAGCGCATGAATGGCAGATGCTTTACTATTTGTTTTATTTAAAGGATTTAGGTATAACAGCCACTGGAATAATAAATTATCCAATTCTAAGGAAAAGAGTCAAGGTCATTTTAACGCCAGAAAAAGAGAAAGAGCTTAAAAAAATAATTATGGAGATAAAGAAGATCGTGTCTTCTAATATGATTCCCAGAGCTGAAAGAAAACCTTACTGTAAGAAGTGCAGTTATTATGAATTGTGCTGGTGCTGAATATGAAAAAAGATTATTACATATTGAAAAGTGGAAGATTGAAAAGAAAACAAAATACGTTATATTTGGAAACAAAGGAAGAAAAAAAACCAATTCCGATCAATGAAGTTAATGCTATATTTGTAATGGGTGAACTTGACATCAACACAAAACTCCTTGTCTTTCTCTCCCAGAAGAGAATCCCTATACACTTCTTCAATTATTATGGTTATTATGTTGGTACTTATTATCCTAGGGAATACTTAAATTCTGGATTTCTAATCGTTAAACAAGTTGAGAGTTATCTAGACAAAGAGAAAAGGCTTAAAATTGCAAAAGAAATCGTAAATTCTGCAATTCATAACATATTAAAAAATCTTCAATACTATGAGAAACAGGGTAAAGATGTCTCCGAAAGCATCAAAGAAATAGAAAGCGAGAGGAAACAGTTAGGTGAAGTGAAGGATATCCCAAATTTAATGGGTATCGAAGGAAGAGTAAGAGAGTATTATTATCAGAGTTTTAATGTTGTATTAAGAGCGGGATTTGAATTTGAAAAAAGAGTGAAAAGACCCCCAGATAATATGATAAATTGTTTAATATCTTTTGGGAATTCATTACTCTATACAACTACATTAACTGAAATATATCACACACAACTGAATCCGACTATCAGTTATTTACATGAACCTGGGGAAAGAAGATTTTCATTAAGTTTGGACATAAGCGAGATTTTTAAGCCAATAATCACTGATAGGATAATCTTCAGTTTGGTAAATAACAGAATAATAAAGGAAAGTCATTTTTTAGATGAACTCAACTTTTGTTACCTAAACGAGGAGGGTAGAAGGACATTTATTTCAATGTACGATGAAAAACTAAAGACAACGATAATGCATAAAGAACTGAAAAGGAAGGTTTCTTATCAAAAATTGATTAGATTGGAATGCTACAAATTAATCAAACACTTAATTGGTGAAAAAGAATATGAAGGATTTAAGTCGGGGTGGTAAAAATTGTATGTAATAATTGTTTATGACATTTCAATTGATAGGGTAAATAATGTATGTAAGTTTTTAAGACAATATTTACATTGGATACAAAATTCAGCATTCGAAGGTGAATTGACAGAAGCTGAACTAGAACAGATTAAAATTGGACTCAAAGAGATTATTAAATTGGATGAGGATTCCATACTATTTTTTATCCTACCACATAAAAGATTGATGAGAAAGGAAGTCATAGGAATTGAAAAAAGTAGAATCTCAACGATAATTTAGTCAACCTTTATAAATTAACTACACAATCAAAACCTAACTTAGCTTGATTTCATAAAACTTAAATATTTGCGCATTTTACTACAGTTTATTGAAGGGTTTGAATAGAACTAGTGTAGAATTGAAATAAAAAATAAAATTTATTAGGTGGATAAATTAGAATGGTTTGAATAGAACTAGTGTAGAATTGAAATGAAGAAAGCAAATTCATAGTCTCCTTCATATTCTTTGTTTGAATAGAACTAGTGTAGAATTGAAATTCCACTACAAATATAGAATACAAAGAATGCATTATCGTTTGAATAGAACTAGTGTAGAATTGAAATGCCCATCCATGCATTTCTTCGCATTCTTCTCTTTCTGTTTGAATAGAACTAGTGTAGAATTGAAATTTCAAAAATCAAATCTAGCTCCCAATCATCAAAATAGTTTGAATAGAACTAGTGTAGAATTGAAATTATTTATGTTCAAGTATTCCCACACACACCTCTCGGTTTGAATAGAACTAGTGTAGAATTGAAATCTTAAATTCTTATTTTTAAGTCTTGTTAATATTATTGTTTGAATAGAACTAGTGTAGAATTGAAATCTGTTATACTTCTACCAATCAAAATTATAAAAGCTGGTTTGAATAGAACTAGTGTAGAATTGAAATACTGTAATTGTAAATGTCTGTGCTGAAGCACCATTCTGGTTTGAATAGAACTAGTGTAGAATTGAAATATGATAAAATAATTTGAAGGCGGTAGTGGAAAACTTGTTTGAATAGAACTAGTGTAGAATTGAAATTCCAGATGCTCAATTATTTCAGCACCTGGAAATTTTGGTTTGAATAGAACTAGTGTAGAATTGAAATGTCTCAGGGCATTCAACTATACTGTTGAATTCAAACAGTTTGAATAGAACTAGTGTAGAATTGAAATGTATACAGATGTGGAAATATTTCCCATACCTTTCTTGTTTGAAGTTTGAATAGAACTAGTGTAGAATTGAAATTTACCTAGGTGTTCTTTACATATTCTATTTATACCATGTTTGAATAGAACTAGTGTAGAATTGAAATAGCAAGAAAGTATGGTATATGAATATGAATAAGAAAGGTCTAAATAGAAATTATTGAGAAGTCACGTAAATTGCTGAGTAGTGTTCGCTCTCTTCATCAGCTTCATGAAAATTCAATACACGTTGTAGAACTTGGAATTGAAGCGCTTGATCCTTTTTATCAAGTTCATTGGTAAATGCTTACTCCACGCCTCAATGTCAAAATCAATGTACTTGTGTCTTGCCTGTATCTTGTAAATGTATGTGTAATTGATTTTCTTAAGCTTGTGCTTCTTGTCCAGGAATTCGAGTGCCTTGTCCAACATGTTCTTTGCTGTTATTGGTGAATTCGGTCTTTTGATCAACGCTCTTGCACCAACAATCAATGCTCTTTTTATCAGTATTTCGAATTCTTGCTTACTCAACTTCTTCGTTCCAATCAGATCAACAACAGAAGAGTTACCAGGAACATTACAGACCACTTTGTAAGCAAACACAGGGATGTTCCTCCTCCTCCGCCCCATATCTTCTCACCCGAGTTTTCTATCGCAAAGTGAATTGTAAGCGCAATACTTGCAGTACGTAGCATCCCTCGATACTTCCAAATCATCGGGTGCTATCTTTCCCTTCAGGAATAAATTTATTTGCTTAATTGCCTTGGCCACGGTACTCCTTGCCTTCTCATCATACTTGACTTTGAATACATTGTCAATGTACCTTATGAGACCATAATCAACCTCACCTTTCTTTTTCTCGATGATGAAGCAGTATGCCCAGAGTTGGAGAACGTGGTGGTAGAAAGGTCCTCCGTTACCTGCTCTTGTGAACTTGTCTTCTATCGGAATGAAAAGACCATTATCAACGAAAAGCCCATCCAACCGACCAACCAACTCATCACATTCTAAGAATATTTCCCGCGTATAAAATGTGTTTTTGAGTGAATATTTCATGATGTCGGTTCCTTCTGGAAGCTCAACTGCATCTTTCAGGAAATCAGAATAAAGCTTTTCATGCCTTTTCTTTCCTTCGAGCATCCTGCTTGTGAACATTGGGCCGTATTTCAAATGAAGGTGAAACTGGTACTGACAGCATGCCCAAATCGTCAACCAGCTAGCTTTTACCTTCATCTGATCACCCGATGTATCTCAATTGTGATATTGGTTTAATTCCGATTTCCCTCAAAAACTCATTCTTGTTCTTGAGCAATGTTGCCGAGACTTCAACGATTCTACCATCTGACTCAACAACAAATTCAAATAGAATCGCTTCTCTCCCCTTCTTCAATCTTTTCCCCATACCTTTCCTAATTCCTTTAACAATCTTTCCCAATTCACTATCCAAGCATTGTGTGTTTTCAATTTTTTTCATGTTCATCACCACTTTCAACCGATCCACTTTATTTTTTTAACATTCAACTTCAATTCGCGCAGTCTTCCTTCTTTGTAATAATAGCCGTCATTCGCGATCGTGACAACAGCGAAGTCAATCCCATTTCTACTTGCGAGAACGACCTTCCAACCATTCCAAAAGAAGATCAACGCACCACTCTTCTTTTCCAGGAATGCAGATCCCTCACATATTACTCTTTCAATGTAAGTCCTGGCTTCATTTACTGGAATCCTCCATCTATCCAATATCCTCTGCGCAGCGTGCCTTGTGATCATGAGGTTCAACTCGGAAATTTTCCTATTTTTCATGCAAATTTAAAGTTATTCCTTATTTAAATATTTTATTGTTTAAAACAATAACTTATTTATAAAAAAAATAAGTTCAAATAATATGCGAAATATTAATAAAGAGGAAGTTTTTAGGATATCTTCAATGGTGAAAGTACATATTGTCACAGTTGGCGCTCCACCAGAGCCACCAATCGAAGGAATAAAGAAGTTTGGATGCGAAGTATTATACTTGATCGTGAACGAGTTCTCAAGAGAAACTGGAGAGAAAGTAATGAAGATGATAGAGCCTTTTAACATAAAGACTGAGATGATTGAAGTCGATGTCTATAACATCCCTTCGATTGTGAGAAAGATAAGGGATTTGATAAGAAAGGAAGGCGCGAAGGGTAATGAAATTTACTTGAACTTGACTGGTGGAAGGAAAACTTTACCGTTTGCAGTTATGCTCGCTGGATTCTTCGAAAGCCAACACGTGAAAAAAATATTTTACGTTGCTGAGGAAGGAAACAAGATTGTGGAATTACCAATACTCCCATTGGAATCGACCTCAATCCTGACAAAAGAGAAGTTTGAGATATTGCAACTGTTGGGAAGAAAAAGGAGGCTGACGATAAAAGAAGTGAGCAAGCTAACAAAGAAATCGATACCGATTTGTCACCAGCACTTGAGTGACTTGGAGGAAAAGGGTTTCGTTGTCTCAGAAAAGAAAGGGAAGGAGAAGGTGTTCGAGATCAGTGAGCTTGGGAGGATATTGCTCTAGGTGTAAAAATGAATGTGGTCACAAAGTATTTTAAAACTGTTGATTTGAATGCTGAGAATTTCAAGGAAATTGAAAAGGTTGAGAAAACAGGAGATTTTAATGTGATATTCGTCGATGGTTCGATGGAAGTATTATGGAAAAATGTATATCTCTTCAAGGTTGCTTATCTAATTTTCAAAAATTGGAACGTAATTAAAAGGGGAGTGAAGTTAAAGAAAGAGGAAGTCAGTGAAAAGAAATCTTCTCACGTGATGAGATTTTTTGAAATGGATGTCGCAAGGGAGTTGGCTGAGGAGAATCCAGAATGTGCGATAGTTATAGATGGTTCACTCAGTGGAATGAGAAGAAGGGATTATGAGTGGATGAGGGAAAAGAAGATAATTGGACTTTCGAAGGAGACGAGCATATCGATTGACAATTTACCTGTCCCAATTTATTTGCATGGAAGTGCATTGAAGAAGGGAATGAGGAAACCTTGGATTTTTTATCCATTCATCGCTGAGAAAAATGAGAATGTTTATTTCTGGGACACGATGATCGCGAATTTCAATCGAAAAGTACCTGCATTCAGGATTGATTTCTTGAACTTGAATGAAATTGACGCATTCAAAATTTTATTTTACTACGCATTGAATCCAATCTCCCCGGGCTATCCGCTACCTTTGTTTTTAGTTCATAAGGGATCACACATAAATGACATGGAATACTACAGCGCAAAGTATGGTGAAACTGAAGAGGTGGAAGATGCTGCATTGGACATTGCAACGAAAATATATAATAATTGGATGACAAATTTTAGGGGTGTCTGGGAATGAATGAAATTCCATTTAAGGCGTTTAGGATTGATGGAACAACGATTGAGCTGATCTCAATTGATAAGCCAATAGAAACAAACAAGTTGGTCGTTTTACACGATAAGAAAAATAATGAGAGATGGCTTGCAAAGATCACATCACATCGGGTAGAAAGTGTTTCTCAGAATCCGCTTAGCTTCATTGTGAAGGAATGGTTTAAGGGCGAGGAAGTCGATTATGGTGAATTCTTCAAAGAGAATCCTTTTTTTGAGTATTACATCATAAATGAGGGTAAGATTGTCGCAAAAATCGGAGACAGAGATTTTGAGCGCGTTAGAACATTACCTTCCCCTGCAGAGACCCAGGTCTTGGATGTGGATGAGAGCTATTCAAGATTTTTTAATAAAACGCTCACAATTGGTGCGCTGAAAGGAAACGATAACATTTCGGTTGGAATTCCGAAGGCAGCATTCAATAGGCACATCGGTATCTTTGGAATGACTGGTTGTGGAAAAACAAATCTTGCGGCAAATATTATTGCAGAAGCGATATCGAATCTGTACGCGAACGTGATCGTGATAGATACGCATGCTGATCTATCAAAAAAACTCACTGAATTTGGAATACAGCGAAAATTCAGTGACAGGATGGAAGTGATGAGTGTTGAAGGGAAGTTAACAAATTCTGAGATTATTAGGATAAATCCAAGTGAGTTCCATCCGAGAGATGACTGGAGAGACATATTCATGATCTCTGATCCACAGCTGAACATCATGCAAAGGGCGCATAAAAAAGATTGGAGAAATTGGATTGGGGAATTAAAAAAGGCTGAGGAATTCATAGAAAGGGAGAAAAGTCCTGACGGTGAAATTGTGAGAACAAAGAGGGAATTGGAATCTTTCTATGCTGTGATGAGGAGATTGAACTTGGTGCTCGATGAAAAAATATTTGATATAAATAAACAGCATGGTTATTTCTATTCGAAGTTGATGAGTGTTTGTAATAGGACGAAGTCAATCATCATGGATTTGAGCGGAATAATGGATGAAAGAATTGAGCTCTTGGTATGTAATTACATCGCCAGGGTGATATTCAAAGAGAGATTCAAGATGAGGGACAATTACCACACGCAAGACCAGTTTTTGAACGAAACAAAACCAATATGGTTGGTGATTGAGGAGGCGCATCGATTGCTCAGAGAAAATGAATTCTTCATAAACTTTGTGAAGGAAGCAAGGAAGAACAACATCTGCTTGTTTTTCATTGAGCAAGATCCATCTGGAATAGAGGTGGATATATTGAAACAGGTCGGAACGAAGTTAGCGATGACCCTGATACACAAGGACGAGATACAGGCGCTAAAAGATGCTACATCAATACAGACAGATGAAGAATTGATGCAGCAGGACAAAGGTGATGCGCAGTTGATGTGCGAAGTTGAAGATGGTTACGTATTTCCCGTTCCAATACATGCTTGGAAGTTTGAGGGTAAGTATGTGAAGGAAGAGTTGATTTGAATTGACATCGCTCACCTTTTATGGCGGAGTTAATGAGATTGGTGGGAACAAAATTCTTCTGGAAGACAAGGAAACAAAAATATTCCTGGACTTTGGAATGAACTTCTCAATGAGCAAGAAGTATTATGGTGAATTCCTACAACCAAGGACATTGAATGGTCTTGGAGACTTACTCGAATTTGGAATCATCCCTGATATCGATGGAATATACAGGGATGACTTGTTGAAAAAAGAGGGAAGGAGAATCACTGGCAAGCCAAGGATAGACGGCGTGCTCATCTCGCATGCGCATGCTGACCACTGCTGGCATGTTTCCTTGCTTCATAAGGATGTGCCGATATATTGTGGTGAAACGACGAAATTCATCCTACAAGCAGTACAGGAAACGAGCCAGGGTGTCTATTACACGGATTTCTTCATGTATCGGGAGTGTTTCGTTAACAGGAGGGAAAAACCAAAGTTTGAGCGAAAGTTCAATACTTTTAGAACGGGTGATAAAATAAAGATCGACTCATTGGAAATATTGCCGATACACATCGATCACTCAATTCCTGGAGCATACGGTTTCATTATTCATACATCAAAAGGTGCGATTGTTTACACTGGTGATTTTCGAATGCATGGGCCAATGAAGGAATTCACTTATGAATTCATCGAAGCTGCTAAAAAGGAGAAACCGATTGCGATGATATGTGAAGGAACGAGAGTAAAGTCAAGGAGAATTGGACCTAGCGAAGATGAGGTGAAGAGGAAGATCGATGGAATTGTAAAGGAAACGAAAAAACTCGTGATCGTGAATTTCTCACCGAGAGACATAGATAGACTAAACTCATTCTTCGATGTTTCTAAGCGAAATGGAAGAGAATTTGTCATTTCATTGAAGATGGCGTATCTATTGAAGCTTCTTTCGTCTGACAAAAGATTGAAGGTACCAAGATTGGATGAAGTGTCAATATATGCACCGAGGAGTGGATGGGGATTAATAACAGAAGACTACCCGATAAGCGAAATAGAAAAGGACTACGACAAATGGGCAAGAGAATTTCTGAAACATGAAAAACTCGTGAATTGTAATGATATAAGAAAGAAACAGGAAAAGTTTGTTTTCTACTGCAATTACTTTGATCTGAATGAACTGATTGATATCAGGCCGATGATTGGAAGCACCTACATTTACTCACTAAGCGAGCCATTCGATGAGGAGCAGGAGATAGATTATAACAGAATGAAGAATTGGCTAGCACATTTCAAGCTTCCGATGAGAAGAGCACATGCAAGTGGTCATGCTTGCGGTAAAGAAATAGAGAAAATGGTGAATGAGATAAATCCGAAGATTTTGTTTCCTGTGCACACTGATCATGTTGATATCTTCAAGAAAATTGCGAAGAATGCGGTACAAATAGAGAAGGGAAGGGAGTACAAAATTTAACCTTTTACTCTCATTGTTCGTTCTAGATGATGCATAGTAAAATGGTAATTCTAGTAACGAGGTATGAACAAGCAATCTTCCAGTCTATTAACTTTTATCTTATTTTGTTTCAAAATATGCTCATGCGTTTCTGCGCAACCCCTTTCACCTGCCAAATCAACGCTGTCCACATATCTACCCAACCTTTCATAGAAGTCTATGACACTAAAACCGTGATCAATTGTTGGGTCCGGTACCCATATCACATTTTTTGGATCATTGAATAGTTTCCTTGTCCTGGCCTCTATATCTGGAGAATTTGGATATGTGATGATGACGCATCTATGATTGGAGAGCGCCTCATCCACTTTTTTCTTCATATTTTTCATGTAAGTCTCATACTCCCTCGATTTCGAATCTTGGAAATTAAAAAAAATTGAAAATCCTGGATGAACGACGATCAATGGCTTACCTGTTATTACCTTCTTGGCCAACCTTGGTACATCAAAAATTTTCACATAATCTTCAAGGGATTTTTGGGAGAGCAGCACGCGTTCTATGTTTGGTTTGATTGGCTCGTATCCAACAATTCTCCTGCCAAGCATTTCTTCTACATCTTTCCTCCGCATCATTTTCAATACCTCTAATTTTAGTCACCATCTATTTATTAATTTTATTACTATTAAATAACTACAAAATGAGATCTATGATTCACTAACATTAATTTTATTACCTTGAGAATTTTACTTATAATCAATGCAGGACATAGATGAGCTACATAGTGCATTAGTGGCAATGGATGCAATGCTAAAATCTGGAATGAGTTTTGAAAGCGCGCTTCAGCAAATTGCCTCCTCGAATTATGGAAATGTTTCAAAGGAGTTCTCAAGGGCATTAGAAGAGGCAAGAACGGTTGGGATTGGGGGCGCAATGCAAAACCTGGTTGACAGGAACAGAAAAAATGTGCTCGGTGAAGTGATGTTTGAATTGGTCCAGAACCTTGGGACTGGAAATTTGAATGTGGTAATTGAAAGGATGTCGAAAAATATGCTTGAAAAGAAGAAAGTTTCGAATAAGGGCGTAGTTGAGAAGATGTATGGTGCTGGTAACGTTTATTTGGTGTTTGCTGCTATTTTGCCGATATGTGTGATATCTGCTTACGGGGCATTTGACATACTGAAGGATTTTCCATTCTTCGAAGGCATTGCTACATTCTCGATACTAATTGATCTGCTACTTTATTTCAATCTAGTTGCACTCATCGCCATATTGATATACGTAAAAATTTTAGGTGGTAAGTAATGCTGAGCTCATTAAGTGGTTTGGAAATTTTCAATTACATTTCGCTTTACATGCCAATACCAATTCTATTGCTCATCTTTGTGATCATTTTCATCAAATTCAAAGAGAATAAGAAGAGGAAGATTGAGGAGCAGTTTCTAAATTTTCTTTACA
The DNA here is from genome assembly GCA_025920705.1 of Candidatus Jingweiarchaeum tengchongense. Lineage (GTDB taxonomy): Archaea > Nanobdellota > Nanobdellia > Jingweiarchaeales > Jingweiarchaeaceae > Jingweiarchaeum > Jingweiarchaeum tengchongense. The sequence goes on along the minus strand of JAPDLJ010000008.1, from coordinate 34,380 downwards.
CGATTTCTGGAAAATTGAAACAAAAAGTTGCATTGGAGCAAGCGGTGTACGAATCAATTGGACTAAGAAAAGATGAGCTTGGAACCGAATTCAAAAAAAGTTTCAAACCAAACTACTCCTTTGAACAAGTGTTGGATGATTTCTCAAAAAGAATGAATTCAAAGAAAATATCCTCAATCACCAACTTAATCATCACATTGAAAAACAGTAAGGTGGAGTTGTCGCAAGCATTGGAGAGCATTTCATCCGAGCTTTGGTCAATGTGGTTGCTCGAAAAAGAAAGGGATGAGAAACTGAATCTAATCGCGAACATGGTGCTCATAAACGGAATGGTGTTTACACCTTTGGCCATTGGCATCATTCAAGGAATTTTCCTAAGCACTGTTTATCCATCAGTCCAATTTTTTATCATGTCCTCAATGATCATCTCGGTGTTGATATATTGTGTGATAAAGAACAAATTGTATGAGGCAGCATTATTAATACCGATTGGTATTTTCCTTGCCTCTTTCTCATTTTTGCTTCCAATAAAAATTTATTTACACATTCCTTTGATTTGAAAATGGGGAGAATAATAGACAAGTATGGTAATGTCACGATTTATTCTGTTGAAGGTAAAACATTGCCAATTTACCAAACAATCATAAAGCAGGGTGAATTTGGCAAATTGCAGGCATTCATCGAGGATGACATGCTCGAGGAGATCATGTACAATGGTGCAAAAAGAACACTCAAGGTTTGTCATAGAAAGCATGGAATGTGCGATACAAATTTATTCATTGATGAAAGCGAAATTGCTGAAATTGTACAAAGGATAGCAAGGAAATTCGGGAGAGTGATTGATGTTGAAAGTCCAATGCTCAATTTGGAATTGCCAGAGTATGGCAGGATGAATGTCACCTTCCCACCTATATCACCAGAGGGAATCACAGTGACGATAAGGAAGTTCCCAGCAGAGCAGTTCACAATCATCGATTTGATAAGGAACGGTACTATAAGCTTGGATGCCGCTGCGTTCTTATGGATCATCGTCGATGGATTGGGAAGAAGCCCCTGCAATTTGCTGATTTCTGGTGGTGTGGATAGCGGTAAGACAACGATGTTAAATGCGCTCACTTTCTTTATTCCAGAAAGGGAAAGGGTCATCACAATTGAGGATGTTTCCGAGCTCAGATTGCTGCATGAAAACTGGGTGAGATTGGAAGCCTCCCTAAGCCATCTGAGTCTTACCGAGCTGCTGAAAAACGCGCTCAGGATGAGGCCGGACAGGATCATCATCGGTGAGGTGCGAGGCGAAGAAGCTGAGATCTTATTTGCCGCAATGAATACTGGACAGAAAGGCTGCATGAGCACAATACATGCAAATAATGCAAGAGAAACGATCACAAGATTAATTTCAAAACCAATGAATGTTGCACCAATAATGCTTGGTGCATTGCATTTGATTTTATCACAAGACAAGTTCGTTTCAGGTGATAAATATGATCGTAAAGTAATCGAAATCTGTGAGATTGGCGAATTCGAGCAGGATAGACCAACCTTAAATACAATATTTAAATTCGATGGAAGGTCACTGGTTAGTACAAGAACACCAAGTATTTTGAGGGAAAGAATTTCTGAGGAAGCTGGAATAACGCTTTCGGAATTTGATAAAATTTTGGAAGAGAGAAGAGACTTCTTGAAGAGCCTCATTCCACAACCATTCAAAGCGCTGGAATTGTTCAGAATACTACAAAACTATCGCAAAAGGTCTATTTGAGAAAGAGCTCGATAAGAACAAGCATTATCAGGAATGGGAATGAAAATATTGAAAAGCTGATCATGAGTATAATGAACACGATTGAAGCAGCGATCAAAATCCATTTCCTGAACTTGTTTCCTTTCAAGAATTGTGTTAAGAGTGCGAGTGATATACCATAGAATGTAAATTCATTTATCAAAACTTCTGAAAGACTCAAGAATCCAATCGTGATGAAAATCAGGATGAGTAGGATGAAAATTCGCTTGATCTCTTTCTTTGTGTCCTTGTTCTTAATAATCCCATAGACTGGATATGCGATGGTTGATAGAAATAGTATTGTTAGGCCCAATAGCAAGTTCTTCTCAGACTTTATTTCCTTCTCTTCCAGAATTTGAAGCTCAGTAGGAAGCTCTTTCGAAGATAGGAATGCTTGTATTTCTCTTGCCTTCGTGAAAATTTCTTCAAATGACATTCCCTTTCCTGTAATTAAAAATGAATCTATTTCCCTTGTTTTTGATGTGTTCGATATCCTGGTAGAGCCACCCTCTATCTTCTCATTGTCTAAGTAATAATCCAACGTCTCATTCAAATAACAGATCTCCAATAAACATTCCTTTATGCTGAGATTTGCAATTGCTGCCTTAAATCTCTGATAGGATTCCTTGTTTGTGATTACTTGAATATAATATCTCCAAATTACCTTACCGTACGTTTCATTCTCCGCCTCATATTCCCTGAACATCTGAAAAGTGCATGCTTGCGGATTCAGGCAAACTTTCAAAACATCGTTTGTTGAGAAAATGAGCGTTTCATTTATCTTTGCTTCGAATCTTCCTTTTTTTGTAAGCAGGTCCTTTATTGCATCGATGTTTCCTTTGATGAATCTGAGTGAAATTTTTTGGTCATCAACATTCAACCAAAAGTTCCTGAGGCCAAAAATTGACAATCTCTTTTCTATGATATCTTTTATTTCATTCATGTTCACTGTATTGTTTGAGCCAAGAATTACTTCCTTGAACACAACGATGTTCTCGAAGAGTGCATTCATCTTTTGGATGCTGGAAACAGAAAGACCCAGGTAGGTATTATTGTCTTTGATTTCTGCTAGGAATGGGTATGTCTCCTCTTTAAAATATAGGAATGGGAATGCTTCTCTTAGTACTGTGATCCTAACTGTGTCATTCGGTTTTATTGCTGCTATGGCGCGTTGAAAATCTTCCATCTTCTCTATCCTGATCCCATTTACTTCATAGATGATGTCTCCACGTTTTATTGAAAGAGAAGCAGGTGGGTTTGCTGCGATTGTAACCACACCGCTTTGGGTGTTTGGATGAATCCAACAAATTGAACATATGACTAACAATACTAGTAATATCTCCCTCCATCTCACCATCAAATTCTCTATTTTCATGGATTCACCAAAAAATTTTTAATGTGTTTTAAGATTAAATCTTTTATGGAATACAAATTAATAAGTTTTGGTATTGTATTCATTTTCATAGGTTTTATATTATTACTCATTGGCTCCCTGCTCACCGGAACAAAGGAAGATGTTAAATTCAGCTTTGTTGGATTCATCGGCCCATTTCCATTCGGATTCAGTAACAGCAAGGAGATGCTGTATTTCTCGATTGCGATCGGACTCATCATCTTTCTACTTATCTTAATTTTCTTTATCAAAAAATATTAAAATTGTCTAAATTTGAAGAAGAGAAATTTCTTACTCTCTTGTTTTTTAAATAAAGATACAAGCCGCATTTCCTCGGTCTTTGATATTGCTTCTTTCGTCTCTTTGTCTATTTTTGCATACCTAATTAAATTCGGACAAGTCAAAATCGAGTGTTCGTGTGAACATATCTTTCTAAGAAATTTTTGTATATACATAAACTCGGACTTTTCATTCTTTTGATCAATGTTCTGGTAATATAAATTTTCATCAAGAAGATTTTGTAGCATCAGAATCTCCCTTGCTTTTTTATCGTACTTGCTTCTTGCTTTGAAAAAATTGATAACGTTCGACTTCAACTCAAGATACATCCTCCTAAACTTTCGATCAATCTTCTTGCTGTATTCACCATCGCTCCAATAAGGATGGGACATGATTCTATAAACAAAGTTTTTTAACTCTTCTTGGCTTGTTTTTAACTTTTCCTCAACTATCCTTATCTCATCGGCGAATCTCCTTCGTAGTGCATCAGAGAACTTTTTAATCGGCTCATAGAGGCGTCTGAACTGTTTAAACGTTCTCGTGCTCTCGCTTTTCTTCAATGCTTTCTCTCCGGCTTCCAATAGTTCTTTTTCATATGCCTTCAATGCCCTCTCAAGCTCATCCCTTTGCCTGTTCAGCTCCCTGCGCTTGCACGCCAGTACAATCGCAGAAACAAGATTTTCCAATTCTGTTCTCGATTCCATCTTCTTGAGATTTTCAAGCGCTCTCTCCCCGAGCGTGTGCAATTGCTTTGGTGTTAAATTAAGCATCTCCTTAGCGATGTAGTTCACAGTATCAAAGTTTCCCTTTCCAAATAAATCGTTCAGTACGTAAAAGTCCCTGATTTCTCCGGTCTTCATCTCTGAAAACAAATGAAATACAAATATAAATGCTTATATTCGCGTACTGGGGCGATTGGGATTTGAACCCAAGACCATCGGTGCCCGAGACCGACATTCTACCAAGCTGAACTATCGCCCCTCAAAATCTAAAATTTCAGTCTGGGGTTTTTTAAATTTTTTCTCGCTGATCTTTACCTCTTCCCCAACTTGTTTTTTTATCTTGGCTGCAATTCCTTCCCCGAGCAATCTTGATATTCTCTGAAAGCTCACCTTCTTTATGTCCCTTATGTTCTTTATTCCAGCATCATATAAAATTCTTGCTCTCACCCTACCAATCTGCTCAAGCTTCACTAGATTCAAGAGTTCTTCCTTCACACCATGCTGAATTCTAAGTCTCAGTCTCACGAGATCTTTTATGCAGTTTTTCATTCCAAGTAATCTTGCGAGTTCTTCACTTGCATAAATGAGCCAATCCATGTTGACAAGTCTCGTTCTAAGCTCACCAGGCGCAACCCTGTACCTTTCGAGAATCTCCTCCTCGCTCTTCTCATTGATCCAATCGTAGAAAAGAAGTGATGTCTTGAAGGAGCGAATGAAATCCTCATATTCATAATCCCATGGGTTTGGCTCATCTTGAAGCAAAAATTCTTCATTCTCAATTAACTTATTTTGGATTTCCATGAACTCTCTTGGTCTCACTGATAGCAATGGATACATCTCCACAGTATTACAAAGCACCTGTAAATAGGAAATTTCCCTTGTCTTCACTTTTTCTGTTTTCTTTAGTGCAAGAATGATTTTATGCGCACTTAATGGGTCTATGTAAAGCTCGGAAACTCGCTTGCCGATTTGTGTTGGGGCAATCTTCCTTTCATTTATTTCAATGAAACCAAATTGTTGCAACTCTCTGATTATCCTCAATATCTTCTCCTCGAGCTCATCCATTCTCTTGTATTGTAGCGCATAAAATGTCTTTGAAAAGAAGTGTTTGGCATTTTCGATGTTTCTTATCGCGAAACTTGCGATCAGTGCTAGTAGGTGCATCCTAAGAAGTGGTTCAACGCTGAGTTTTGATGTGATCTCTTCTGGCTCACCTTTGATGTACCGGTCAATTATTTCTTCCCTGTCACCTTCGCTTGATGCGATTGCCAGCGCTCTTCCCTCTGTGTCATAACCTGGCCTTCCAGCCCTTCCACCATATTGCTTGAACTCAAGCACTGAAATCCACTCATACCCATACTCCTCTGAGTACCTTTTCAAATCCCTGATCACGCATGTATGTGAAGGTAGATTGACACCTAGCGAAAGCGTTGGAGTGCAGCAAACAACCTTGATCAAGTGCTTTCTGAATGCATTCTCTATCTCAATCCTTTGCGAATAGAGTAGACCAGCGTGATGGAATGCAACACCATGTCTTATGCACTCGGACAATTTTTCACATTGTTCTGTTGGTCTTTCGAGTGCATTCAGTACTTTATCTGCTATCTCGTTAAGCTTTACTTTTTCACCGATGCTTAGAAAATTATCAACGATGTTGCAAGATTTTTTTGCCAATGATTCAGCAAATCTTCTAGAACTGAGGAAGAATAGCACTTGTTTCCTCTTTTCGAGCGTGTTTTTTATCAACAAGAATTCAGCCTTACCTTTTTCATTTATCTTTTCCTCAGCAACCTTTTTCTTTTTCTCCCAAAGTTCAATCTTGTTTTTGTAAAATATGCCTTCAAAGAGTTTGACAGGTCGATAGTCACTCTCAACGATTTCCGCCCCAAGCCAAGTAGCGATGTCACTTGCATTCTTTATCGTTGCTGAAAGTGCAATGATCTGTGCATTGGAAACAATTTCCCTCAATCTTGTGATTAACACTTCAAGCGTCGGACCTCTCGATATGTCATCCAAAAGATGAATCTCATCAATCACGATCGTTCCTATCTCACTCAACCAATTCGCACCATGTCTAATTAATGAATCGAGCTTCTCGCTCGTAACGATGATCAAGTCATATTTTTCCAACCATGGATCACTTGAATCCAAATCACCAATTGAAATCGCAATTTTTATTCCAATTTTCTCATAAAATTTTTTGAAGTCTTCAAATTTTTCATTTGCAAGTGCTTTTAGTGGAACGACATAAACTGCCTTTCCCTTTCCTTCAAGGATGTTCTTTATGCAAGCGATTTCAGCAACGATTGTTTTTCCGCTCGCTGTTGGTGACGAAACAACGATGTTCTTTCCTTCCAACAAACCTTTCTTTATCGCAATCTCTTGCGGTGGTCTAAGCTCTTCAAATCTTTCTTCAAGTACTTTGTACAACTTTGAAGGTATTTTATCCTTAATTTCAACTAACTTCATCTTTAATATCATTAAAAACGATATTTAAAAACTAAGTGATGGTCACTAAGTTTTTTATTAATAAATTTTTATTTAATATCAAGGAAAATGGTAAAATATAAGGAAGCAAAAAGGATTCTTGGAAATGTCCAATTAAGTGACATTGATCCGAAAAAATATCATAAGAATTTGGCAAAAATCTCACCAATCATAGAGAAATTAGAATCAGAAGTGAAGATACCCGTGAACCTCATTTTTTATGACAAATCAACGAACATTCCACCAAAAAGCGCGTTTGGATGGAGAAGAGTTGTAGATGGAAAAATTGTTGGGGAAGTGCAAGTTTCAAAGGATTCGCTGGATATCTACACTCCAATCGAGCTCACCTTCAAAATCGCACATGAGTTCGGACATCTTTACACATTGCCAAGCGATCAAAGTTGGGCAAGAATACTGTTCAACTTCGGAAAAAATGTAAAACTGGCTGGACCATTGAAAGAATACGTTGCGGATCTCTTTGTGATAGAGAAGCTGACATCGGTGCTTGGTGTAAAGAAGGAGAATCTAATTAAAGAATATCTGAATTGGAGAAAGAAGTATACCGATGCTGATTACGTGATTGCCCGTGAGGCAATAAGAAGAAAGTTCAACATGGGAAGTGAGGAAACAGCGTACGAAGAATATATAAATAAAATTTTGGAGAACTGCCCTGAGCTTCCTGATAAAGTTGGATTCATCCAAGTCATTAAAAAATTAGGTGAAGGGAGAAGTGTTGCTGGACCAGCAGCAATTGCTGCGAAAGCTGAGGAAGTATATGTCGATGAAGAAGGCAGAAGGATAGTTGAGTTGATGCCTTGGGCAAGGGAACTTGGTACATATTTGAAAAGAGTTGGGGAACAAAAAAATTCAATGGAGTTGATTGAATGTGGAGAATCGTTAATAGACTTGTCAACATGTCGTCCTCCTTTGCTCTATTCATATGCTCAGTCTTGCATTGACAAATTCGGTAAAATTGGGGAAGTGGCTGAGTTCAATCCTTACATCCAAGAAGTGCTTCCGAAGGAATCTTTGGATACGCTTGGTGAATTTTTGGTTTCATATCGGAAATCACTGTCAAGAATTTCTGATGTTTATAATCAAACACATGGAAGGTTCAATGCATTAATAATGCGGTTAATACCTGAGGAGGGTGCTGGAGTGCACAAACCTAAACTTGCGATATGGTTCAGTGATGATACTAAGATGGCTTCGTATGGTCTTGAGACAAAAGTGAAGGTGGGTCCAAGCGAGCTCATAAGTGAAGAAGTGGTAACTACAAATTTGAATCAGTTCTTCACATACACACCAAAAGCGATGGAATGTATATTCGCGCACGAGCTAACACATGTGCATGAGTTCGAGAACAAAGCCTCATATGCAATGTGGAAGAATGCAAACAACACTGTTTACAAATTTTTCATGTCATCATTTGAGGACATGTACAAATATACATCTTCATTAAATTCAGAATTCTTGGATGTATGCCAAGAATTGAAATCGTTGAGTATGGGTAATCCGGAGCTCATTGCAGACATTGATAAAATACAAAGTGATGCATCAAATGACATTCTGAAATTATCAAAGCTTCAGCTCAAAGACTATGTCGGATTTCTGTACCATCGAAGCGATTCGTTCTGGGAATATTTGAATGAAAAAAATGAAATCGACATAAACACGAAGATTTCAACGTTATTACAATATCTGGAAATTCTAAAGGACAAGATACCAAGTGAAAAATATGAAGAGCTAAGTAAAAAGATCGCGATGATGCAGAGCACTGCGATGAGCTATGATAATTACGTGTTCAAAAAATTTAAAGCGAATTCTGCTCCGATACTCAGGTCATTTGAATCATTCGCTGAATTCTTTGCGCAGTATTATGCTTATTCTTACGGTTTGGGGGAGCAATATGAAAAGGAAGTTGCGACTAGGTATCACTGGATCGTGCCAGAGGTCTGGGAAACATTGAAAAAGGATCCTGAGATTTTCAGGACATTTTTTTCCGGAAAAATCGAGGATTCGACACTCTTCAAAGAGATCAGCAAGATTCGCACTGACATGGGTTTTGTCAGCGCACTTCCAGCATTCGAGATACCAAAAGAAATTGCAGAAGCATATGTGAAGCGAAGAATTTGGGAATCAAATTCACTGTCAGATAGAATTTTTTGCGTAGCCAATGGCGCTGCGATGTCACTTGCATGGGCAAGTATGCTTGGTAGAGATTCTGAGCTCGGTAAGCACCTGATCACGATGAGCAAGTATGAGGATGTACTGGCGAAGTTAATCATCTGCTATCATAACAAATCAGTACCGCAAGAAATACAGATGAGTTTGATAGAGGAAGCAAAGCACTTCAGTCCAAAATATTTATTGAGTTCCACAAAAATACCGATTGAAGAAAGAGAGAAATATCTAAGTGGTTTGATGAGTGCTAGAACAGTTCCTGAGACAATATATTACTTAAACAATTTACTCTTTCTTGAGCGCGAAGCGATTGGTGAGAACATAAAATTTACACCGGAGGAAATGGCGAAATTTAACTTATCATCAATTTCTAAAATTGTTGAGGGTAGGATGAGGGATCAGTACTTCATGAAGGAATTGAACGATGCTTATTCCTTCCTTTATTCATTTGATCCATCAATGGCGCAGAAATTGATGAGTGAAGATGATTATTTGAAAGGACTTGGGCGCATTGGAAATGAGGGTATATGTGGACTGACTTGTGTTCCAATCATGCAACAAGTTGAGTCTAAATTCTCTGTTCCAAAAACATTGACTGAAGAAATGAAGATACCAGAAACACCTAAAGTAACTTACACCTCCATTTTCTTGGATGCATTAAACATGTTAAAGGAAACAAGTGTTAGGATTTATCATTCTTATCAAAATCTGTTGTCAAAAACAAGAAGTATGTATAAGGATGAGAAGGAAGTGGTTGATTTATGCATTGAAGCTGAAAAAAACATAAATGAGGATATAAATGAGATAAACACTATATTACAAGATCCAAATTTTGTCAATATCAATGGGATCGAAAAAATTTTAAGGATACTGAATGAATCTGATGAAGGTATGGAAAAAATTGTTGAATTTGTTTCTGAATATGTTGGTGGGATGGAAGAAATAATTGATCCTTCATTGGCTTCCAACTATGATAATTATTCAAACATTTTGATAGAAACGATGAACAAAATTTCTCATTATTCTAGAAATCCGAATGATGAAAATCTAGCTGAGCTAATTAATACAATTAAAGCGCTTCATCAAGTAGCTAATGCAATTCAATAAAAAAGTTTTATAAACTTGGGAGTGGTATTATTTAAAGAGGAGTATATGAGAAAAGCGCAGTATGCTACAACAATTATCATACTAGCGCTATTAGGGTTAATTCTCTTATATCTCATGTGGGTCCCAGCATCTGAGAGGGCAAGAATACTGAATGAAACGCCACCAAGTGGGGGTGTTGAACCAATAACCGCACATGACAACTATTTGTTGGATATAAGAAATGTTGGTTTAATTGGTGGGAGTCAAGGTCAAAGAATTGGTTCCTATTCGATTGGTGATGTTTATCTCTCTTATCCGCTTGTACAATTACTCATTGATGCTTCAAAAACAACATTGTATTCGAACATCATTTCAAGTGGAAGTAAATCTTTTAACATTCTAAATTTGAATTCAACGAACACAAAGGAAGTAGTTTTGGAAATCACATTGAATAAGAAAGAAGGCATACCAAAGATAAAGGCAATAATGGGTGAAAATGTAATCTTTGATAAAGCAATTAGTGAAGGTGAAACTGAGAAAGTTGTAATACCTGCAAACATGTTGACTGGGAATGATACAATAAACGTGATATGTTCATTCCAAGGATTCTATTTTTGGACAACTCAGTCATGTGACCTTTCAATTAGTATTTATCAAATGAAGTACAAGCAGGAAAATGCAATTGATTTAAGAACACTCGTGCTCACGCGAGATAATTTGAGAGCCACGATATTAAGATTAAACATTGGTGAAGCAAGAGGGGATGGTACTGCTAAGATAGACATAAATGGCAAGCCGATATATACTGGTAAGCTCTCTTCAAATTTTACAATGGAAAGTGGCACGATCGCATTGGGTTTGGTGGAAGGAGCTAATACATTGAGCTTCATTGCGCAAGAAGGCACTGTTTATTCACTTTCCAATATCAAAATTGAATTTTATTTACCTGAAGTATCAAGAGTTGAGAGAACATATAGTTTCAATGTTCCAAAGGATGTTTTAGAATCGAACACAACGATCGTGAAATTGATGGTGAATGTGAAAAGGATCAATGTTCCTGGAATGCTAGATTTCACATTCATGCCAGGCCATGTGACTTATGAAAGAAGTGTTGGTGAAGGATTCAATCACTTCGTTATAAACAAGAAGGATTTGGCCAACCTTGGAAACACAATCCGAATATCCTCACCCAACGGCGAATTTGAGATTGGTGAATTACAAATTGTTTATGAGTGATTTAGATGGGTAGATGGGATAACATAAAAGATAGATTCAAGAAGGTTGGTAACAGGATAAGAGGGAGAAAAGAAGAGACACCTCCATCTACTGAAAAGGAGGAGGAAGGAAAGAAAAAGGAGGAAGAGATACCGGAAAGAAGGGGTAATTGTCCTAAGTGTGGTGGTAGGGGAGTTATTGTCAAAGTAAGCACCTGTAAGAACTGTGGAGGCACTGGAAAAGTTCACAGATGGGTCTATGATGTGAATCAACGCAAGTGGGTGGAAGGTCCATTAATGGACTGCCCAAATTGCGAAAGTGGCCAAGTTATCAGATATGTTGTTTGTTCTGCTTGTAAAGGAACTGGAATGGCAAGAGTTGCTGCTTGGGGTCTCGCTGGTTTTCTTGGAAAGCGCTTTGCAATGGCAATACCTTGGCTATGGAAATTCATTGGTGTTTTTGTTATTTCATGGGCGGCTGGATATTTTTTTGGTTGGTGGCCGATTGGTGTCTTTGTTTTCATATTAGCTTTCTTAATCATGGACCTACCAATTTTTATCATATGGGGACCCACACTCTCGCAATCTGCTCCCTGGTTAAGATTTTTACTTATGTATGGCTCATTGATGGGTATATTCTGGTTCCTCGTGTGGCCATTGATCATGGGTTATGTGGGTGGATTTTTCCCAATCATTGGTAGGTCATTCACACAATTAACAGCAGCTGGCAAGAAACAAAGTGATATATTAAGAAGCTTGGATTTCCAAGCATATGTGCACCAACAAGAAGCAATGTGGGAATTCCAAGAAGCGCCAACCCAAACTTCCCCGACTGCTGGTTTATCAGTAAAAAAATTTGATGTGGTGCCAAGTAAGGGTTGTTTTGATCTAACCACATATCAAGTAATCTCACAGATACAAAACAACGCGCCCTATGATATATTCAATGTGACAGTGAGATATGCAAATCCACTTAGCACAAAGCTAGGTGGATGGGAAGAAGAGGTATTCAATACACTCGTAGCTATTGTTTTGTTCAATCCAACCTTCTCACTCACTTCATATTTCTATTGCGAATATCTAAACATTCCAAATGAACAAGGACAAACTTGTGGACCATTAAGAACAACAAAGCTAGGACCGAATGAAATAATTTTACATTCATGTCCTGAAATCACAGTAAGTGATCCTGGTGCAGGTAGGACATTTATGAATTGCCCGCTCTCAATCATCGCTGAAGCCGATTTCTCAACGACTTCCATCTCTTACACACAATTTATCAATGACACTTATGCGCATGTGCTCATGATGCAGAATATGTTCAGTCAACAAAGCGTTCCTGCGACATCATCAAGAGGTCCAATTTTATTAAACATAGATCCTGGTCCCCAACCAATATTGGCCGGACCAAATAGTTCTGATAAGATGACTGTTGTTGTGAGCTTCTCAAACAAAGGATCAGGAGAGATCACTGAATTAAAAGAGCTCTGTTTAGTAGTACCAAAAATACTGGGAAGCTGTAAGGGTGATGTTTTTAAACCATTAGATTTCAACGCTTCTTATTGTAGTGGATACAATGCTGCAAGAACGACCCAGGATCTAACCAGTTGTACAGGTGGAGACTCACAAATAAAATGCGAGGTGAAAGCAATTTTAGATTATGGGTTTTTCATCGTTGTATTACACAATACGAATAAAACACAGGCTTACACAATAAGTAATTTAAATGTCACTTTAGACGGTGCACCTACGAACGAAACTTGTAAAGACCCATCAGTCAAAATGAATCTCACAAGAAACTGGTACGGTGTAATAGACAAGGATGGAAAATTAGTGTTACCGATTGACAAAAAAAGTATAGGTATCGGTCTTTGTCCAAATACAACTTATAGTTTCATAATAGAATTTAAATATACGGACAAGCCATCCCAAACAATAGACCAATGGAACACGATCTATTTCACAATCACAGATAGACCATATTCTCCAATATGTGAATTCTTCACTGGTGGTGGATATCTCTCAAAATTCATAAATGAGGTAAGTGAGCTTGGCGATGACTATAATGTTTTTTGTGTTGGGGATGGATACAAATTAAAAGAATTCGGGCTTTATCCATGTACATTAGATGCTGATGGTAAGGGATTGAGAAGTAAGTGGTCAGAAATAAATGTGACAAATAGGAGGTCTTTGTTATTCAGAGCAGATATATTTTATAGATATGCAACGATACAAGATGCGTACATAGATGCTCATTTATGTCAAAGTGTGTGATAAAAAATGAATAAAAAATTACTAGTTTTGATGATTTTGTTTTTACTAGCTACGTATGGTTGTGTCAGCCAGGAAGAGGAACAAGATCCAAAATTACAGAAATTCCAGGACATTGGTGTGTTGAGTTTTGGACCAAAAGTTGATAAAGTGCCACCGGGCAGATACGCTTACATCTCACTCGTGATCAGAAATAATCTGCTTGGTGAAATGGCGAGTAATGTGACTGCAAGTCTTGATAATGTTTATCCATTTAAAATCATCGAAGGTAACGTACCCCATGGACCAGATGACATAAGAACGAATAACACGTATTATGATGGTGATGCTGGTTTATCATATAGGCAACATAGGATCACAAAGTTCTTCCCTGACCAAGAAATGGAATTTTTTTGGATATTGAAAGCACCAAATGCGAGCGAAATCGCAAACATGTGGTATGAGCATACAATATACTACACATTGGATTATGCGTATAAGATGAATGCATATCAAGAGGTAATTGCAATGACAGAAAGTGAGTATAGTTATCGCAGAGAAAGGAACGCATTACCAACGCCTGCAGCACTCATAAGTGCTGGTCCGATTAGTGTTGTACCTGCAACTCAAGCACATGTGATATTTAATCCAAATGAAGTGAGTAGTTTCACGTATGCGTTTGACATGAAAAATATTGGTAAAGGAATGCTGAAGCCTGGAACGAATTTAACATTGAGTTTTAATTATTCAGATAAGATAAATTGCTCTATACCAACTCCATCCCAGGGATGGCATTGCGATTATACACATAGAAGATGTACGAATGATGCGATAACACCTGAGGAGCTAGCGGTTGGTATAAGAATAGGCATACCTTGTGACATTAAATCTACAACAGAAACATTTATATCGTTACCTTTTTATTTTGATATTACTTATGAGTATACACTGGAGGGAAATGCTAAAATAGTAGTAGCACCTTTAAAAGTATATTAGATAGAAAAGTTAAAAAGGTGAAAAAATGAATAAAACAACTTTGTTTGTATCTGTGTTGGTAGTATTACTAGCGTTTGGATGCGTTGGACAGACACCGGCAGGACCTACAGGTACAGGGGTAGTAATGAACACTACGCTAAGTAGTAACAGAATCACGCAGAATGGAAGAACAGCAATTACTGTGGTAGTTGAGAACAACTATGAGGATACATTAACAAATCTTGTTGGTTACTTGAACGGAATAATAACACCAGACCTCGAAGTTTCACCAGGAAGCCCGCCAAACTACACTTCAAGCACATTCAATGTCGCTCCGAACACAAGAGTGAGAATTGGATGGACAATAACAGCAACAACCAATGCAATAAAAGGAAGCTCATATAAACCATACGTAACAATTTGTTATGACTACTTGACAAAAGCATACAATGACTTTGCTGTTACATTGGAAGAGACAACAACGATCACACCAGATAAAGGAAGCACATCAGGACCTGTTGCAGTCTCATTTGTCGGATTGGAAACATCGTTCCCGAAATGGGCTCAAACGAGCGTTTATCCAACACTATCGATCTCAAATGTTGGTCCTGGAAAAATACAAGGCATTGTAAGTGGTAACATAACCTCTGTCACAATTAACATACCGGCACCAGATGGTAAATCTGCTGCTCCTGAATACACATTAAACACGTCTAGCATACCTTCAAACTTAGGTATCACATGTTCTGGAGATGCGGACAATGGATGGACATGTACTGGTACAAACATAGAAACATGGGAAGGAAAACTTGACATACCATTCGTAATCAACTTGAATGCAAATAACATAAACAGGGACTTCTCAAAGAGACTATCAGCTGAAGTTAGATACAGATACTGCATGAATTCCCAACAACTAGTATTTTATGTAACAGGAAGATAAATGAGCCAAAATGAAAAAAATGAATTTTATTTTTTTATTATTTCTAATTATTCTTATTTTTAATTTTGGATGTACGAATCAGGGCGTTTCCCAAAACCAGACAGTAATACCTCAAGGAATTTATGGTCTGGTCATTACTTCTTTCTCAACGACAAGGGATACGATAGGTAAGAATGAAACCGTTACGCTTACACTCACGATGTTAAATAATGGTGATGAAATTGCGTCTGGAATAAATGCAACACTACTTGGTTTTGGTGCTTTTAATATTACTGAATCAAGATTAAATACAAATACTGCCCGCCCAAATGGCACTGTATACGTAATTTGGCGCATCAAAGCACCTTCTTATAAAGTAATAAACAGCATGCAAGCAAGAATTTTTTATGATTATTCAACTGAGGGTTACGTGGATGCCCTTTTCGTGAATGAATCGTTGTTCAGAACATGTAGTGCCTGTACTTATGGAAGCGAACGAGGGCCTCTCCCTGTGAATCTAAGCACGGATAATCCAATCGTAATACATGAAGATACTGGGGATGCTCCATTCACCTTAGTAATCAATTTAAAAAACACAGGTAAGGGAAAGGTTTTCAATGACAATATAAACAGCATTGTAATTGAGGTTCCAAAGGATGTGAGCATTGTTTCTCATAATTGTCCGAATAATTGGGGCGAGCAAGTAGTGGGTGAAGTTAAACTATACACCTACAATGCTTCGTCCAATTTATTTGATCCTTGCACTCGTCTAGTCTCTGCGGATTATCTCAGGATAAGAATGGAAATGAATCATCCAAGAGCGCATGATGGTTTGGTCACTAGAATAAAGGTAAGGGTAAATTATAGATACCAAATAGATTCTAACTTTTTGAGAATAGAAGTTACTGAATAGAAAAAATTATTAAATTGTGATTTTTTATTTTAGAGTGATGGAAATGAAAAAGACAACAATAGTTATCACAGCCCTACTAGCTATATTAATTTTGGGATGTATAAACCAGAAACCAACAGTAAAGGAAGGCATTGAAATAAGTGTTAATCTTACTTTGTACAAATTAGCAAGAGGTGCTGACACAACATTACAGGCAGTTGTGACGAACTATTTGGATCAATCACTTTATGATGTGCAAGCAGGAATTGTTAAATATGTTTCATCTGATATTACGATCCCTGAAGAGAACCCGCAAACAATTCCAGAAATAAGACCAAAGGTGCCTGTGCGCTTTTATTGGACGCTTCATGTTACTGAAAATGCACAGGAGAACTCAGAGTATAATCAAAATGTAAGAGTTTGCTTCAATTACACAACGATAAGTTACCATGATTTGCTCATCACTCCTCTGACTAGCAATGCAAGCATAGAAAAAGGACAGAATGTTGCACCGATATCACTCGAATTCATCGGATTGGAAGACGCAAAATCAACGAAATCATTGAGGAGCATTCCGTTCACGATTGTTTTATCCAACAAATACAAGGGAAGACCAACATCGCTTGGGTTCAATTTACTGGACGATAAGATAAGGGAGTTCAACATTGAAATTCCAAGCAATGACCTATTCGATGCCCAAGCTTCACCAGCACTCCAATCGCAATGGGATTTTACTTGTACAAAAAACGAAGGGACAAAAGTTTTCTATTGTAAAAATGGTATACCCATACAATTATTGCTCTATGGTGAGAGTTACGAGGCAAGATTACCTTTCACACTGAATAATCTTAAACAAGCAAGTAGCGATGTTGTTTTGAGAATTAAAGCGAATACAACTTACACTTACTGCTTTGATTCTCCACAGATTACCTTCCAAGTAATAAAGGGTTAAGAATAATCTCCAAGCTTACTTTGCCTTCTTAATACTTTTCTTCTATTTTCCTCAAATTTATTAAACTCTGATTCAGAAAAAACAGGTTTCCCGTATACACCATCATAACCTGGAATCACCTTAACTTCGTTGTTTCTGACCTTCATAATTGCATCCACTATTACCTCATCCGTAACTTTCATTAACTCTTCTTTATCAACATTCAACAAGACATTAAATTCGTTCTTAAAATGTTTTATCAATTTGTCTTGTTCCTCAATCACTTTTTTTGAATAAAGTTGATTCACCTTCAATGCGTGTGAAATTATCTCATAAAGTGGTAATAAAGTCTTGAATGGAATTGCATCTTTTGGAACGAAGCCTTCTTCCCTATCTGCAAGTAATTCAACCCGATGTAACACACCAATCGTAAGCTTTTTACCACAAACAGGACAAATGTTGTTATTTTTTATTGCTTCTTTTGGTGACAAGGAAACGTTACATTTTCTATGTCCATCAAAGTGGTATTTACCATATTCTGGATTACATTCAATCGTGAATAGAAAGCGCCTCCTATCTTTTTTCTTGATTGCATCGACGATTTCCTTGTAACTAAATTTCTCGTCATTGATCTCAAAAACATTTACTTCTCTGCCCAAGCGCCATGGCCATGGTGAATGTGAATCGCTGTTTGATACAAGTGTAAATTTATCGAGTGAAGATAATCTCCAATTCATCATTGGATCTGAACTAAGTCCAGTCTCCAATGCATGTATGTGCTTCGTCTGATCTTCGTAACATTCATCTATTTTATTAAAATCTGAAAATTCACCCAACACACCATACCAGCTTGTCCAAATGTGTGCCGGAATTATCATAATGTCTTTGGATATCTCTATTATTTTTTCGACAATCTCTGGTGCACTTTTATAAAACGATGCTCTTCCGTCCAATCTCAAATTCCCAAGATTTTTCAATGAATCGTTCATTTGCTCGCATACTTCGATGTTTGGAACCAGAATTAGATGGTCTACCTTTCTCAATTTATCATTTTTTTTATAAATCGTCCTTATTTCGCCTGTGATAATGAAATTTGTCTGATTGTAATCGTAAATGCCATCTCTTCTCTCCTTCAATTTTTTCTTTATCTCAGAAAACCAGCTTGGGTGTGTACAATCGCCCGTGCCTAACAGATTGATTCCCTTGATCTTGGAATAAGTAGAAAGATGTTCCAAATCCATCTCTTTACTCGTAGCTCTTGCATATTTGCTATGAATGTGTAAATCAGCAATGATTTGCATTTTTATCCGATGTATCTGTGCTCCTCTTCCTCTTTTAAGATTCCGATCTCTCCCGTTATCTTCTTCATTCGCTCGCTTTCTCTTTTTATCTTTACTTCCTCTATCTTGTGTATTTCCTTGTCAAGTTCTCGAAAATCTATATCAAGTTTCAAATATTTAGAAAGAATCTGTAGGATGGATTTCGAGCCTCTTATCCCAATGTAAGCTGGATGTGCAAATGTTTCAGCAAGGAGCGATATACCCTTCATTCCTTTCAACTTACCCAGACCAAGAAGCAGTCCTGCTGCTCCAACAATTGCACCGACAACTCCATTACCATTCATCACAACGCCAAGTTTTTTGAGTTCATCTTTATATTTTTTATCAGTCACAGCACCGTGTACTCTTGATTCCTTTGGCTCAGACATTAATCCAATTCCACCAAGTGTAATCACTTCTCTTACGCCCAATTTTTTTGATATTTCCAGTATTTTCTCAGCTAACAAATAACTGTCTTCTTCATTCGGTGGTTGAACGTCACCTGTCAGAAGAATGAGATCCCTACCTTTCCTATTCTTCCAGTAGAAAAGCTGCACTTTTGGTAGGTCTATTGTATTGTCCTCATTCAAAAAGACCGAATTTGGGAAAGAATATGAATATATTGTAACAAATTCCTTTGCCCTAAGTTTATGTATCAGATAATCAACAGCGATTCTAGCAACATTTCCTATGCCTGGCAATCCCTCAATTAGTACGGGCTTATTCAACTTTCCTATCTTGTTCATTTTTATGATGTACTTAGCCATACAATCCCCTTTCTTTTAACTCCTCTATCTTCGCCTTCATCCTATATTCAAAAAATTTATCATCGATTTTGAATATTGATTTCTTTAATATGGTGCTTGACCCACACCTCGGGCATTTTTCCTCCATTGTGTATTCCCTACAAATTTCACAAAATCTAATTCTTCTCATTTTATTGAAAATTCGATTTTATTTTGCTTTGCTATTTTATCTGCTTCCTCAAATATTTTTGTTCTTTTATTCTCTCCCTCTTTATACGTCTTTGCTTTTATGCTGTATAAATATTTTCCACTGCCAGCGTATAAGAAACTTATCTCGCTTCCATCTTTTTTTGCAATTTCTTTCATAGATTCAAACAATTTTTTTATTCTCTCGACTCCATCACCTTCCATGCATTTCACACTCAGAGAACCTTTGATCGTTACCATCGAAGTCTTTATGCTTTCTTCGATCAGTCTATAAAGTTCTTTTTTCCATTCATCAGGAATTTTAATGTCATCAAATGCTGCATATCCTTTATTCTTTACATCCTCAATAAGCAAACCCAAATTACCATATTTTTGAATTAGCTGATCACCGATCTCCTCATAAACTTGGTCCAGATTCATATTGAACTTCTTTCCAATAATCTCCAACATCTTCTCAACTCTATTCTCAAATTTCCACTGATTCATTTTCATCTTCAGCTCTGCTGGAGTAACTCTCTTCAGAGAAACATCAATGTAATTTTTCTCCTTATCGACGCTCAGTACTTTACAAACGATCTTTTTACCTTCATTTATGTGGTCTTTGATGTTCTTCACCCACTTTGTGGATATCTCTGAAATGTGTAACATCCCTTCTTTACTCTCATACTCATCAAGAATGACAAATGCGCAGTGTGGTAATATCCTCTTAACCGTGCATATTACAAGTTCTCCCTCCTCAGGAAATTCTTTCTTTTTATAAAACAAATTTTACACCTATTCTAATAATTCAAGTACTTTTGTCTTTATCTTTGTCTTTCCACCTGTTGGTGAAGCAATCGTTGTATTGCAAACCAAACACTTTATTTCATTTGCTGCTTTACCAAATATTATCTGCTCATTCTTACACTTATTGCATTTCACACGCACGAACTTACTTTTTGGTGTTGGTACAAGTTCCATTTTCTCACCTACACGAGCTCGAATTTTTTTGTCCTTCTACCATACTTCTGTGTATGTGTCTTGTTGCATACCGTACACTTAAATCTAAGATCCAATTTCTTTGTTACCTTTGCACCATACTTTGACCCCTTTTCCATCTTTGGTCTTGGAAATCCACCGTAACCTTTCATTATTTTTTTGAATCTCCTTTGTCCCTTACTCAAGCTACTTCTTTTCTTCCCAGATTTCACCTGTATCACTTTATGTAATGTGTGTTTCCTACAATATGGACAATACCTTTTTATTTGCTTTGGAATTTTCATTCTATCACCTTTATTTCAATTGCTTTACCTGTATTAAGCAATATTTCTGCAATTTCCTTGTCGATATTGACCACGTCTTCCTTTTCAAAAGGACCATATGTTTTTCCGTCTGTCCAAATGAAGCTTGGAACTGTAGATGTAATTTTTATTAGCTTTGTGTTTCCTAATTCCGGCTCTTTTAGCTCATGTTTTTCTGTTGTTTCTTCTTTTTTCGTGATGTCTTTGTCTACTGTCTGACCCTCTTCTCTAATATTTTCTCCTTTTAAAGTTTTTTCCAATATTTCCTTTCTGTATTTTTTCAATATCTCGAGAACTTCATTAAAAAGTTTTTCTTCAAAATCTAACATTCTCGAATAGTCGGGTATCTCATGCTGCATTCTAGAAGCAATGATCGCCTCATTCAATATCTTCCTTTCTCTTCTCTCATAAATATCCATAATTATCTTTGATGCATTCTCCAATTCATTCTTTAATTTTATTCTCATATCTCTTGAAAAGACATTTTCATCCTTTTCTTTTTCAGCGAGCATTTCTTTTTTTTCTTTAAGATAATTTACTAACTTTTCTAGAAAATCTTTTTCTAATTTTTGAAGTTTGCCTTCTTCTCTCTCCTTCTGTTGTATTTTCCTAAGCTCCTCATATGTGAAGATCTCCATTTTTTTCTCATTCATTTTTTATGCCTCACCTTCTTTAAAGAATACACAACAGGATTTTTAACTTTTTCACATAAATTATCCTTAATACATACACCTATATCTTTATAGTAGTTCTGGTTGTCACAGTTTGGTGGAAGGTATATGTCCTTCAAACGAGCGTGCCATCTGAGTTGTGTCTTAATATATCCCTCTCTTAGCGGCTCCACATTCCTTTGATTCCACTCCATCAACTCCTTCTCAATGCTGTCCCAACTCCAACCCATGTTCCTTAAGAAATTTATTAAGATGAACACGCTCCTTTTCCTACCATCACTCAACCCCCTCAAAATACCTTTAATACAAGGTGGAAAAAAATGAGAAGGTATTGCTTTTTCAGGTAACTTTATCTTGCCTTCCAGTTCTTCAATTATCTCTTTTTTTGTCCTTGTCTCCCAGTCATATGCTTGAATGAAAAGCATTCTTGCCTCGTTATTTCTCGTTTTTTCTGTGTCTAGAAACTTTACTTCGGTGCTCACATTCTCTGGTCTTGCATCCTTCAAATCAAAATCCATTATTTGAGATTTTTCAATTGGTAGACTAACTAGCCAAACTTTTTCATTTAATGAAAATGGCGATCTAAAAAGGTGCCTTGAAGAAATGAGATTTGAATCAATGTCAACGACCTTGAATGGATTAAACACAGACGTTCCATCTTCATCTGTCTCAATCAACTCCTCATACTTCTTGTTCGTCTTAGCTGAAATTTTCTTTATGTCATCGCTCTGGAGTATTTCATGGGAAAGATGTTCTTTTATCATTGTTTTTAAGTAATTGATTATCGTTCTTGCAGCATCTGGAAATAGAATTGTTGTTGGTCGGTTATTTATTTTTGTTGGGAAGGCCTCAAATGGAATCGCAATGTGAAAACCCGCCCTTCCTGAGAATTTTATTGAAACACAAGAAGAAACACCATGGAATTGTAGGGCCTCGACGATCAAACTAGCACATATTTTTGAGTATTCTAAAAAGTTTGAATCAATGTCTATTAATAAGTCCCAACCAACCCTAATTTTATCCAATTCTTTTTTGCTCATGTCTTGTTTCAATAACAGTGGATTACTCCATCTCTCTTCGCTTATATGAAAACTTGTAGCACCAGAAATTACATAATCGTCAATTTCGCTCGGATAATTTATGGCTTGGGGTCTAGAACCAAAGTTACTTCCATAATATGGAACAACTTCCCTTTGTTTCACCACCCTAAAAATCTCTTCTTTTATTTCTTTTTTTGAATAGTACTTTATTATTTCTGAAACTTTCATGCTTAAGAATAAGAAAGAATAAGTTTAATATCTTTTAGCATGTTTTCCGATAATCCGCTTTTCATATTTTTGGAGCACTGAATCCAATGCTTTTAACAAGTCGATTTTGTAGTAATTTGCCAGGTTTATTAGTGAGTAAAAAGCGTCTCCAATCTCCAAAAATATTTCCTCCCTAAATTTTGATTCGCTTCTACCATAATCACTCATCAAAAGTATCTCTTTTGCTATCTCGCCGATCTCGGAAACTAGATCCAAGGCGATGAATTCTGGTTTCATCTCAAGATGATGTTTCTTGACGAATAACTCTGTTTTTTCTTGAAATCCTATTTTGATCATGATTAATAATAAAATTTGGATAAATAAATACTTTAAAATAAAATTACTATCGAAGAGAAGTATAGTTGTATTTTTAAATGATGAATTTTTAAAATAGTGATAGCAAAATGAAAATAGCAGCACTTACCTGGGAATTCTTCCCGAACATCGTTGGCGGGTTAGGTATGCACAGTTACGAATTATATCGAAGGATGGCAAGGGAGAATGATGTTTATGTGCTTTGCTTGGCAAGAGGTGATGAAAAAAATAAAGATTATGTGGAAGGTGTGAAGGTCTATAGAATAAAGAGTTGTGATAATAAAGGAATATATGGTCTTTTTCTGAAGGACACATGGAAGTGGTGGTACGAAGGAGATTACGAAGATTATAACATACAATGTTTAGAGGTTCTCAAACACATCGATGATTCGGTTAAAATTGATCTAATTCATGCACACGATTGGCTCTGTCTAAAAGCTGGTTTAATTGCAAAATCACACTTAAACAAGAAACTAATTTTTACAGTGCATAGTCTTGAAACAGGAAGGACAAAATTCCCGAATGCAAATGTGATCGAGCTTGAAAAGATGGGGAAGAACGCGGACAAAGTGATAACAAATAGCGATTTCATGAAAAACGAACTAATTAAATTGGGTTACGAACCTGAAAGAATAGAAGTCATTTACAATGGAATAGACATTGAAAGATACAATCCAGAAAGAAGTGACTTGAATAAAGACGAAGTGAAGAAGAAGTTTGGAATTGGAGATGGACCAGTGATATTATTTCTTGGTAGAGCTGCGTATGTAAAGGGATTTGATGTACTTTTGAGGGCATTTTCAATTGTTCTGAGTAAACATGAAAATGCAGTATTGGTAATGAGAAGTGGTGGTGAAATGCAATCAATGGCTGAGGAAATGATAAATCAATTGGGGATACAGAAAAATGTTATCTTCATCAAAGAATTTATTGATGAATTCACAAAGATAAACTTGATAAATGCATGTGATATATATGTCGTTCCTTCTTTGTATGAGCCATTTGGAATTGTCGTACTTGAAGGTATGGCAATGAAGAAGCCCGTGATTGCAAGCAACACAGGTGGAATAAGAGAAATAATAAACAATGAGAGAAATGGCATTCTTTTTGAACCAGGTAATGTGAATGAATTGGCAGAAAAGATATCTTATTTGATAATCGATGAAGACAGAAGAAAAGCATTGGGAGATTGTGCTAGAAAAAGGGCGTATATTTTTTCCTGGGAAAAAAGCTATGAAAAAACCTTAAATGTTTATAATGAAATTTTATATAGGTGATCAAGATGAAAAAAAAGGTGAGTAAAAAAAAGGATAAAAAAGAAGAACAAATAAGCTATGCGGGTGTATACAAAGATTACATATGGGCAAAAAGCAGGAAAACATATTATAGAAGAGAGCACGAATCGATTGGTTGTGTATTCTGTGCGATTGCAAATAATGATCCTAGGATTGAAAGAAAGGTTGTTTATGAAGATGAGAAATTGATGGTAATGTTAAATGTTTTTCCGTACACATTGGGACACATCATGGTCGTTCCAAAGAGACATTACATAAGTATATTAGATCTGACTGATGATGATTTACTTTACTTATTCAAGATGGTGCAAAGGAGTATAAAACTCTTGAAAGCAGCCTACAATCCAGAAGGATTTGACATTGGTATTAATCTTGGAAAAGTTGGTGGTGCCAGCATTGAGCATCTCCATATACATGTTGTTCCAAGATATACGGTTGAAGCAGGATTCATGGAGGCCACGGGTACAAGAGTTATACCTTCTTCTCTTGATGATGTTTTAAACCATTTGAGAAGATATGTGGGTGTATTACTTGGTGAAGAACCTTAAGTGAGAAAATGAAGATAATCATGGTGTTAAAGGAGTTTCCACCGAACATCGTTGGCGGGTTAGGTATACATGGATTCGAAATCTCAAAAGCGCTTGTGAGAAATGGTAAGGAGGTACATGTGATAACGCCACATGTGGAAAGGGCAGAGAGCAATGAGCTCGTGAGAGGAATTGATGTAAAAAGAATTAAATTTCCGAACTTAAAATGGCTTGATAAGATTTTGTTTAAGGAAAGTATACAAAGGCTTGGAGATTTTGAGGAATTTTTCCTGAATATCATCTCATTCAATTTACAAACATACAATGAAATTATAAAATTAACCAGTGAATATGCTGACAATTACATTGTACATGCGCATGATTGGTTAGGTATAATTGCTGGTGTAATGGCGAAGAAAGAACTTGGAATTCCGCTCGTTGTTACATATCATTCGACCGAATACGGAAGAAGCATGGGCAGTGGCATTCAAGAGATCAAAGACATCGAGGCAATCGGTGCAAGGGAAGCTGACATGATAATCACTGTGAGTGAGCATATGAAAGAAGAACTTAAGATGCTCGGTTATCCTGAAGAAAAAATAAATGTGGTTTACAATGGTATTGATGAAAAAAAGTATGACTATAGAATCGATGGTGGTGAGATAAGGAGAAGGTACGGGATAAAAGAGAATGAAAGGCTTGTGTTCTTTGTAGGTAGACTTGAGAGGGTTAAGGGTGTTGAGTACCTCGTGCTTTCAATACCAAAAATAATCGAAAAATTTCCGAATACAAAGTTCTTGATTCTTGGAATTGGTGGAATGCAAGATTATATCAAAAAAATGGTTGAAAATTTGAAGATATCTGGAAATGTGATAATGGTAAATGAGTTTGTTTCAGAGGAGGAGAGAATAAAGTTCTATGCTGCAAGCGATATATGTATTTTTCCTTCTTTGTATGAGCCATTTGGGATTGTTGCATTGGAAGCGATGGCAATGAAGAAGCCCGTGATCGTTGGAAAAACAGGCGGATTACAAGAAATCGTCATTCATGAAAAGACTGGGCTTCACGTTAGGCCTGGAAATAGTGATGATATAGCGAATGCAATCATCGAATTGCTCAGCGATGAAAAAAAGATGATCCAGTTCGGAGAAGAGGGTAGGAAAAGAGTTGAAGAAAATTTTACATGGGATAAGATCGCAATGAAGACGATAGAAGTCTACCAAAAGCTGCTTTAATGCGTTTAGAAACAAATTTATTTTTATCCTTCTTTGTTTAAAGTAATGAAAATTTGCATGCTTGGTTGGGAGTTCCCACCGAAGATATCTGGTGGTCTAGCTAGGCATTGCTACGCACTTGCGAGAGAACTTGTTCTACTTGGAAATGATGTTTACATCACGATACCAAGAAAAAATGCACCCAAAGAGAATGAAGTCGATGGAATAAAAATAGTTAAAGTGGATTATAAGTTTGAAAAGAAGACATACACAGATGAAGTCAACACAATCATATACAAGTATCCAAAAAATGTTTTCAATTGTATAAAAAATCTTGGAGTAAAATTTGATATCGTGCATGCGCATGATTGGATGAATGTGAATGCTGCGATAAAAATCAAGAAGTTTTTCAACATACCTTTTGTTCTCACGATACACAGTTCAGAACTGGATAGGAGCGGTGGAGTACTCTTAAAGAAAAGTAGAGTATTGAAGGTCGAGGGCATTGGAATAAAGAATGCTGATTTGGTTATCACTGTGAGTAAACACATGGCTGAGCAGATAAAAAATGTGTTTAAAGTAAAAAGGGATATCCAAGTCGTGTACAATGGAATTGATCCGGCAAAGGAGGACATAGTCAGAAAAGAGAAGGACTATGTGCTGTTTGTTGGAAGACTCACGGAGCAAAAGGGTGTTGAGTACCTCATCTATGCACTATTACCAATATTTAAGAAATATAAGAAACTGAAACTTTATGTGGTTGGTAAGGGACATCTTAAAAAAAGCTTGGAAAAATTGACTGAATTGTTGGGCATCAAAAGAAATGTTAAATTTCTAGGTTTCGTAAGTGATGAGAAATTGGTGGAATATTACAAGGGAGCAAAATTACTTGCAATGCCATCATTGTATGAGCCATTTGGAATTGTTGCATTGGAAGCGATGAAGTACAAAGTGCCAACGATAATCTCAAAAAGGGCTGGTGTAGTTGAAATGTTAAAAGATGGGGAAAATACGATACTTGTTGATCCAATGAATACAAATGAATTCCGCGATGCAATATACCGATACTTAAAAGATGAAGGTTTAAGAAAAAGAATTGGTATGAATGGATACATGTTAACAAATGAGATAAGTTGGAAGGAAATTGCATTGAAGACATTCAATTTATATAAAAGTCTTGTTTCAACATGAGTTTCTCGTTGCCCTTGTTTATCAAGAACTTTGCAATGAATTTACCTTTCTTTTCAGGCTCAAAGAATACGAAGTAATCATCACCACTTTTTCTAACTTTTTTCAAATTTACATTACAAAGATAGGTGAGGTCATAAAAAGAATTTGCTTGCAAATCTTTTATGTCTGGTAAGAAT
This sequence comes from Candidatus Jingweiarchaeum tengchongense, assembly GCA_025920705.1. Classification (GTDB taxonomy): domain Archaea; phylum Nanobdellota; class Nanobdellia; order Jingweiarchaeales; family Jingweiarchaeaceae; genus Jingweiarchaeum; species Jingweiarchaeum tengchongense. The sequence goes on along the minus strand of JAPDLJ010000008.1, from coordinate 7,020 downwards.
ATCTCAACATTCCCGTTTGGGTCCTCAATTATGATTGAAAGTTCTATTTTATCCTTACATCTAATCCCAATTTTGTAGCTCTTCCCCTCTCTCTTGACAAAAGGTATCATTTTGCCATTCTTATAAAATATTTAGTTCTTTTAAATCTTTTTCTTCACTAAAAGATTTTAAATTTAGAGAATGTATCTATTTAAAAAGTTTTGTAACCCAGGTATCAAAAAACAGGGTGAATGCGATGAAGATGCCTATCTTGATGATTAATTTTAAAGCATATGCTGAAAGTACTGGTAAAAATGCACTCGAGCTTGCAAAGATTTGTGAAAAAATTGCAATCAAGGAGGATGTTAACATAATCATCTGTCCCCAGTTCATGGATATACCAGTGATCGCAAGGAAAGTGAAGATACCTGTATTTGCACAGCACATTGACCCAATTGAACCAGGTGCATTTACTGGTCACATAAGTGCATTTTCAATTAAAGAGGCAGGTGCAAAAGGTACATTATTAAATCACTCGGAAAAAAAGATGATATTTGATTCATTATCACTATGTATTTCAATGGCAAAAAAATACAGTTTAATTACGGTTTGTTGTGAAAGGGACGTAACAAGGGCATGTGCAATTGCGCAATTGAAACCAGATTTCATTGCAATTGAACCACCGGAGCTTATTGGTGGTGATCTCTCTGTGTCAACAGCAAAGCCAACATTGATTTCTGATGGTGTGAAAGCATGTGGAAAGATACCGTTGTTGGTTGGTGCTGGCATAAAAACAGCTGAAGATGTTAGAAGAGCATTGAAATTGGGAGCAAAGGGTGTCCTACTCGCATCTGGAGTAGTCAAGGCAAGTGACAAGGAGAAAGCAATACTGGAACTCATCTCTGGGATGAAGTGATAAAATTGAAAGTACACATTTTAATATTCAAAAGTCTTGGGAGAAAAATTGAACATGAATTTGAAGTAGAGAAAAAAACGAAGTTGATAGATCTGATCAACAAAATAAATGCAATTGATCCTGATTTTAAAAAAGAAATAATTTCAGATGAAAATTATCTCATACTCATTAATGGTAGAAGAGCTGATTTGAAGTCAGAAGTCAAAAAAAATGATAAAATTTCATTTTTACCGATGATAAGTGGTGGTTAACATCGCTGAATTTGATTTAACTTGTGTTGGTGACATAAACCTGGATATCATCACGGATGCGATCAAAAAGTATCCATCAAAGGATGAGCAAATAATAGTGGATGACATAAAATTGAACATAGGTGGATCAAGCGCGCTTTGCGCATGTGCTTCATCCACGCTCGGATTAAGAACAAGTTTCATTGGGAAGTGTGGTAGTGATTTCTATTCGCTTCTATTAGAAAAACTAAGAAGTTACAATGTACATGCGAATCTAAGCAAGAGTGAAAGGACTGCGCTAACGATCGCAATTACCTTTCAGGATGGATCAAGATCTTTTATTACGAGGAGGGGTGCAAATTCTGAGCTCGAATTAAGCGATATCAATTTTGAATTGATTGAACTAAGTAGACACCTACACATCGCTGGTATTTGGCACATCACAAGGATAATACCACACATTAAAAGAATACTAAGATTTGCAAAAGAGCACGATCTAACAACATCTCTTGATGTTGGTGCAACGATAAAGGAGGAAAATTGGGAAATATTATATGATTTCTTGAGATATATTGACATACTTTTTTTAAATGAATTGGAATTAAAATTTTTGACAAGGAAAAATTTGGAGAATGGGATAAATGAGTTGAGGGATAAAGTTGATATACTATCGATTCATCTTGGTAGAAAAGGTGCAATAACGGTCAATAAAGGAAAAATTTTCAAATCAAAGGCATTCAAGATAAAAGTACTAAATCCGACGGGTGCTGGTGATGTTTTTAATGCTGGTTTCATTTATTGTTTCTTGAACAAGAAAAGATTGGATTACGCGACAAAATTTGCGATCGCGAATGCTAGCGTGTACATCACGAGAAACTGGCAAAGGTTCCCAACGATCAATGAAACAAATAGATTTTTGGAGCAACAAAAATGAAGCTGCACGAGATAGGGATTAAGAAGATATTTGGTAGGAAAAAAATTCAAGTCAAATTTAATAAGCACGTTGAAAAGTGGGAAAGAACTCTAAAAAAAATGATTGATGATCAAGTTGTCCTGGCACGTGAAGAGGGTAAAAAACTTGTGGAGAAAGAAGGAGACTTGATTGCGTACGAAGTATTCCATCTTGATGAAAGGGAAGGAATTTGTTGCGATCTCACATTATTAAGATTTGGTAAGATCCCAGTAAATAAAGGTGGAGAACTGTTTTCCACGTATGGACATGCACACAATAAAGAATTTGGTGAATGCTATGTATGCTTGAAAAATGATGTTTTTTTGATTCTAACTGATAAAGAGAAAATGGACACGAAAATAATAAAAATGGGTGTGGGGGATGTTGTCTTCATCCATCCAAGATACATGCATCGATTAACTGTGAAGAATGCGGATTCGCTTGTTTTGGGATTCGTTCCAAAGGAAGCAGGACATGATTATGATATAATAAAAAACAAGGGCTTTCCGTATCACATTTTCAGTGATGGGAAAATAGAATTTGTTTGCAATGAAAAGTATGGTGTAAAAAAACTCATAGTGAAAAATTCAAAAAAGATGAAATTTGATGTAATTAAAACTTTTCTCAAAAATACTGAAAAATTGAAGGATATACTACATAATCCAAAAAAATACAAAAAATTTTATTCTTTGTGATCTATTCCAGTGGTTGGAATCTATCCTTGAATTTGTTCATCACTTCCTTTAACGTTGTATACTCAAGCTCATCTGCTCCGAGTAAGTGTGGTTGGAATGGTCCATGTCTGCGCATGTAATCTGCGATTAGATTCGCTTGTTCTCTTGCTCTATCAAATGCTGGATCTTTAAACATATCAATTGGTCCGATCAATTTCCCGTTTGAGAGCTGGAATCCAAAACACATGACTCTTGGTGGTCCATCGAATCTAGTGGGATGTGCATCTTCATAGCTGCACGGCATAAATGGTCCTTGATGGGAACCTCTCATCCAACCTGCGACTAGATGTGGAAAAGCGAATGGTTCCAGTACTTCTCCAACTGCTGGTAATCCTTTTTGTGCTCTCACGATCATTACTGGATCATCTTTCCCAACATATTTCCCTGCAATCAAACTCAATCTTGTTGTGCTCGTGGCGGCTACGATCTCATTGTCACTCTTTCTTCTCACATACTTTATTATGTATCTTCCAGGTTGTCCAATCAACGCGAGCAAGTCGTACATCTCTTCTGGACATCTGAAAATTACTTTTTTATGTTCAATTACATCGTGCACTTCGAAAGTGAATCCATCGTGCATTTCTGGGTCGATCACCAAACCTGCAGTATTGAATGGGTCCGCAAATATCCTAAACAATGGAAGATTCCATGCACCAGGTTCTGTTTTATCTGCCATAAATATGAGCACTGGCTCGCTCTTTCTCTCTTCAAAATCAATCTCAGCGTATCCTGGCCCCATTCCCTTCAAATTTCCTGAGAATGCTGTCGAGAGAATGTCTTGGCCTGCTCCATACAATTTCAGTTCCTTTGCTTTTTCAGCGCATTCCAAAAATATGTTCCAAGCAAGTGTATTTATCTCTTTGTTCTCGATGCCCTTGTTGTGTGTCATGATCAATTGCAAATCATCCCCACATCTTGTGACATAGTAATCAATCAGTATTCCGTTGCCTTTCGCTTCCTCAAGTCTTTTTTTTGCTATTTCCAGTATTTCTGGATGCGTGTTGCTGTGACCAACAAAACCCCCAATATCTGCTTTTATTACGCTAAGTGTTACCATTTTTCATCCTTAATATTTGAGAAATTTCTATTTTAAATACTAATCCATCGTCATATTTAAAGTAATAAATGTATTTACAACTTCAAAGTAAAAATATTATTTCAAAACGATCTCAAGAAATAATTTTAAAATACAGTAACTATTCTTATATGTAATGCAAATTGATAATGAGAAGTGTTATGTAATCACAAGTGGAAAAAGCTTCATTTTCAGATTCGCAAATTCCTACTTTGGATCAAAGTGGTGTGGAATATGGAAAATGCCAATAAAATTGATCGATTATTTTGCATACAAGATCCGCCTTGATGAGAAGGAATGGTGGTTATCTGCTGGAAACCAAACTGATTTCAATTTCTCAAAGAATTTGGCGATACACTCTTATGAATCAAATCAAATCAGTATAAAGGAAAAAGTGTATCCAAAGGGTTCTTGCATTGTCTCTGAAATTTCTCTTAGAAACAACACAAACATAGAAAAGGAAGTTAATGTAATGTTGGAATTTGCAGCAAATATTCGCATGTATGAGGAAGATTATTCATTGCGAGAATATCACTACTCAATCGATGGAAATTCTCTATTTATTGAAAATGATATCGGTATGCTTCTGGTCTCATCACCATACGAATTCAAAGTGATTTTGGATGGTTATAAAGAGCACTTCCCAGGAAATTACATAAACCCACTCAAATGGAAATTTTTTTATGAGTTACCTCAGAGATGCTTTGTGATTCGCATCTTAGTTAATATCAAAATCGGGTCAAATGAAGAGAAAAGCATCCCATTCTTCTTCTTTGGAAGCGAAAAAAAATCAAAAGAAATTTTGATGACCGAGGTAGATAGGGCAAGAATCATACCGATCGAACAAAAAATAGAGAATATAACTGATAATGAATTTTTCAATTCAACTTTAGATGCTATCCATTCGTTTCGTCACGAGTCTGACATAGGTAATGGCTACTTTGCTGGTTATCCTTATTTCACAATGTTCTGGGGCAGGGACACTTTCTTAATATTGCCAAGTTACGTAACACTTGGGAGATTCGAAGAAGTAGTAGATACGATCCTATTATTTGCAAAATTTCAGAGCAATGGTGAAAATTATCCTAAGGGTATAATACCAAATAATATCATGGTGAACGGTAAAGTAGATTATGAAAGTAGTGATGCTACTCCCCTTTGGCTGATCGCTTTAAATCATTATTTTAGATTCAATGCTGATAATGCACTTTTTTCAAGGATCAAAGATAAAATTGAAAATGCATTAAATTTATTCGAAGAGCTTGATATCGATGGTGACCATTTAGTTGAGGCAGATAAGGGATCTAAGCTCAGTCCAAAGTACCATGACAGTACCACGTGGATGGACAATTTCGATAGAAGCCTTAAGCCATTTGAACTACAAGTGCTCTGGATGAATGCATTTAGCTCAGCTTATGAATTTTTAAATTTTTTTGAGATTTATGATAGAAAGGAAATTTTGAATAAGCGCGAAATGATTAAAAAGAGGATAAGTGAATTTTGGAATAACAATGATTTTTATTATGATAGAATTCTTTTGAATGGTAATAAATCGGAGCAAAGAACAGCAAATCCTCTATTTGCACTGTACTTAAAAGAAATAGAAGATGAAAAGGCAAATAAAATACTGAATGTGTTGGAAAGTGATGAGTTCACTACACCTTACGGAATAAGGGCATATTCAAGCAAGAACGTTGATTTCAATCCAGATTCGTATCACAAAGGTATGGTGTGGGGTCTCCTCACAAATTTAATGATATTTGCTGAGTTCAATTATGATAGAAAAGAGAAGGCAATGTATTACCTTAATGTGATAAAAAAGAATTTTGGAAGGAGATGTATAAATTCGATTGATGAAGTGTACGATTCGAGTGGAAAGCCGCAGGGGGCTGTGAGTCAGGCATGGAGTATATGTTTCATTCCAAGGATTTATGATGAGTTGATTTTTGGAATTAAACCAAATGCGATGAAGAATGAACTGTTAATTGAGCCTAAGATTTGCGAGGAAATCAAAAGTTTTTCAAGGCAAAAATTCAGGGTAAACAATGAATTCTTTTCTTACAATTTTGAGAGATATGGAGACAAAAAAATACTCAAGGTAATGAATTTAAGTCTGGAAAATGTGAAGGTATCGGTTCCTGGAAAGGAAATAATAAAAGTAAATGGTGAAATTTATAAAAAAAATGCTGAAATAAAGAACAAGAGGAACTTGGTGATTGAATGGGAATAAGAGGTTTCATAAAAGATGTTCTTTCAATGTATGTTGCAGTCATAATAATCATATCAATAATTACAAACAATTATGATAAAATAAAACTACTAGTGTCAGCACTACTCCTCCTTTTCTTCTCAACTTGGTTCATGCTTGAGAGGTTTGGAATCATAGAAAAAAGTGAATGATCATCTTCTCTCGATTGCTTCCTTCGCTGTTTCATATGCTTTGAGTGCAAATTCTCTACCTAGGAGTGCTCTAAACGGTACGTGTTGCCATCCAAACCAATCACTTGCTTCTGATAACAATAAATACTTCCATGCTTCCTCTATTTTTTCAGCATTTTTTGAAAGAATTTCAGCTCTTTTGATCTCATCCCTGGCATATCCTATCAAACGAAATAATATTTTTTCTCTATCATTATCCATCCAATTGTAAAATGTGCAATTTTCTTTACTTTCTAAACCATATCTCTCTTCAGGGTGGGCCCATGTGAATGAAGGTATGTAAATTCCATTGTCATCGATTCTACCACTCGAGACGACCTCGGAGATGAGCTTGAAATCCATATTAAACATTCTAACAATGTCAATTAACCATTTCAAGTTTCCTAGATTATCTCCTCCATATAAACCCCAAACCTCAGCATCCAAACAAATTAACAGACAAACATCTTTTTTTTCGAATGCATTAAATATTTGAATCATCCTCTTCTTTGCCCAATCTTCACCTAATTTCCAAAGCAACAATGATGCTTCCCTATGTCTAAATAAAATCTTTATTTTTTCTCCACCCAGACCAAGCACATAATGCACTCTCCTCATTTCTTCCTCGCTAAAATTACTTTTAATTAATCTGAGCCACTCATCCTCACCTATTATCCATTCATAACCCATCTCTTTCAATAAATTAACGAGGTGGG
>JAPDLJ010000007.1:6730-50621 GCA_025920705.1 Candidatus Jingweiarchaeum tengchongense | reverse complement strand
AAAATAGGTAGCATAGAAATAGGAAAGAAGGCGGACTTAGTTTTGATTGATATTAGAAAGGAGAATTTTTTACCAATTGTAAATGAGCAACAAATCATCAATCACTTAGTTTACTCTTCAAGGGGAAAGGACGTGAACACAGTAATCTGTGATGGTAAAGTCATTTTAAGAGATGGTAAAATTTTGAGTTGCGATGAGAAAAAAATATTTTCCGAATTTCAGGAAATCGCTAAGAAATTTTAATTACTTTTCAACTAAAATCGCCTTTTTTATTTGGTAAATTCCATGGTTTTCACACCATTCCACTACACCTTTCTTTATTTCTATTCTTTTTTTAAATAAAGGGCAATCCAATACAAATGTCTCTATTTCTCCTCCTTCACCACAGATGTTTATTCCAAATTTATTCTTTAATTTTACCAATTCTTTTATACACTCTTCATCGATTTTTTTCCCCAGCCAATTTTTCGTGAGACCAGCAGCAAAGCAACCAGTGATTATTACATCAAAACCAGCATTTATTTCCTCCCTAAGTAAATCTTCTTGATTTTTTCTCCAAAGCGGAGCAAAGCTTCTCAACCCCAATGCTTCACACACACCATCTATCCTCGTTTTCTGATAATCACTTTCTATTGCACCACTGACAACACCTTCAATTTTCTCCTTTTTCATCGCAAGTATATCCCTCAAATCATCTATTTCTTTTTCTTTCCCTCCACTCGTTTTTTTCTGAATTATTGGAATGTTCATTGCTTTTGCCTGTAATTTTGTTAATCCAATGTTGGGAAAGTGGAACATGTAGCTTTCCTTGTTCTTTGGCAAGATTGAGATTAAATAAACAACATCAAAGCCATTTTGCATTGCTAGATAAGTGGCGAATGTGCTATCCTTTCCACCAGAAAATAAAGAGGCCACTCTCATACACACTTTTAATCAATTGTCCTATTTTTTTATATTTATCTCCTATTAAGTAGTAAAATTAATAAATGATGCTTTCATTTTTTTAAGTATGTCTGAGTTAATCAACATAGCTGAGAAACCAATCAAGGCATTGCTTAGTAACTATAAAGATGCTAAATATTCCTCGTTTACAATTTCCATTTCAAGGAATAAAGAGGAAGAGTTCAGTAATGGAAAAAGATTCTCTCTTAAGATTCCACATTTACAATTAATTGGCACACTTGAAGTGCTTCGTAACAATTTACTTTACAGTGGTTCATTTTCGACTGGGACGAGTGAATTAAATGAATCGCAACTTCATAGATTAATTGATGGGTGTAACGAGGACCTGCATCCGATTGCAATTCGCATTCCAGAAAAATCTATTTTTCCAGAAAAAAGTTTTATTCAAAAGAAAATCAAAAAACTCTCCGTTCCTAGAGAATTGACTGAGGAATTGAGAAACGCATCTGACATTAAAGACGCTGAATATCAAGTAATTACAGGATATGGTTTGAATGATTTGGTTTCCTTTTCCATGAACACAAATGACATCGAAGTTTTACGATGGCAACCCCAATTCATTACGTCAATAAAAGTGGAAATTGCACCAGAACAAAGCATCCAGAGATTTATTGGAATAATACCAAGAAGTAACAGTGATATACGTAGAATAGAGGAATTAATCAAATACACCCCAGATGTCACATTAGAATCTAGAATAAAAAATGCTCGATCATTTTCTGAGTTATCAAGTTCATTGTATGAAATTGCCATTAAATCTAAAAAAAATCAAATTAAAATACAAAACGGATTGTATGATGTGATAACACCATTCTCTACATGGGCACACGAAATAATAGGTCATCCATTTGAAGAAGAAGTAAGAATTGAAAGAATAACAAAAGAACAACCCCCATACCACGAAACACCACTCTTCAAGAAAGGAGATAAAATATCTGAGAATCTTTCATTAGCTGATGATCCAAAAATAAAAGTTGAAGGAAAGAGATTGATCGGTGGATTTGACTACGATGATGAGATGTTCAAATCAGAAAGGAAGGTTTTAATCCAAAATGGAATTGTGACTGGTAGAACCTTAGGTTCAAAGTACTCTGATGGAAAAGAAGTAGGTAATGCAAGATTTCAAGAAGTCGGAGCAATTCCAATACCAAGGATGAGCGTGACGCATGTACTGCCTGATAAAGAAGGATTTAAGACCTTGGAAGAAATGTGTGAAGCCTGCGAAAATGATACTATTGTAACATTCAAAAATATGGCTGAGGTTAATTCATTCTCGGCCCATTTTATTGTTGGTGCGGGTCATAATGGTTATGAAATGGAGTTATCACCAGAAACTTATCTCTATAAAAATGGGAACTTGTTACCAATTAAAAACATACATCTCTTCTCTTCAGGTATTTATCAATTATTAGGTAAAATACAGCTTTCAAATGAGAACATGATGGTCTATGAGATGGGTAAATGCATTAAAGATAATCCCGGTTTATGGTACGGGAACGATGACGTGCCTTCATCCCAGTTCACACCGATGGCACTCATCCCATTCATTCAAGTACGTGTTTTTGATAGATAATTCAAGATATAAATCTATGTAAAAATATATTTCTTATTTCACTACCACCATAGATTAAAAGTATATTCTTCAGGACCCTACCAATCACTATTGAGATCAAGAACAATCCGAAATGCATCCTTGTACTTCCAGCAATAACTGAGAATATGTCAATTGAAAGTGGTGTGACTGAAACACCTATGATGATTGGTGGTCCATATTTCTCCATAAAATTTTCAGTTTTCTTTAAGTCTTTTTTTGAGACGTATTTTATAATGAATTTCTTTTCGAGTAATAGACCAATAAAATAGTTTACTATTGAGGCCAATATTGCACCCACCGAACTTGCAATAAGTACTTGAAATGCATCCATACCCATCGCAATTGCTCCAATAATAAAAAAATCAAGTGGGCAAGGAAGAAAAATGAGTGAACCAAAAAAAGAAACAAAGAAGATACCACTAATCTGATGTCTCCAAAGGAAATTGAATATTGGTGTAAAATCTACCATTTTAAGCCTTCAAAAAAGAAATAAATATGTATTGCTTTAATTACTTTATGGATGCCAAAATAAATGGAAAATGGGTTAGTATATGAAGGTAGCGTTAGGTATTTTATTTTTAAATGGTCTGGTTCTGATTGGTAGAAGAAAGGAAAAAGACTTCCTTATACCAAGACTTACATGGGTTTTTCCTGGAGGAAAAATAAGTGACGAAGAAAGTCCAAGAATTGGTTTAAAGAGGGAATTCAAGAGAGAAACAGGCTTAGACATAAGGATTAAAAGATTTCTTTTTAGTAGGGTACCAAGCGAATGTTCAAAGATCACTTTATTTTATTATGAAGTTGAGATGGTTGCTGGTTCACTAAGAGCAGGTGGGGATTTAAAAGAATTGAAGTGGGTTAAGCCAACAGAAGTAGTTAAATACTTTACAACATCAATTGATGTTCGAGTAATGAACTATTTGAAGGCGCTGGAGCACAAGGGTTAACCATATATTCTTTCAGGTTTTTCTCCGACTTCGCCAATCTTTTTTGCTTTCTCAATGATTGATTTTATTTTTTTCTGCGCTTCGAGAGCTTCCTTTTCTAAGGGTGAAACATCCAATTTAAGATTTAATAAATCCGATAAAGCCCTTAACACGCTTACAGCAGCTCTTCCGTCTGGGAATTCTGAATGACATTCTGCCATCAAACAAATTGCAGGTATATTTCTTGATTGACATTCTAGAAGTAAAGCAGCACTTACACCGATGATGATTCCATTATCAATTATCTTTACCTTTTTCTTTATTTTTTCTTCAAGCTCTTTTGAATTTGCAATGCCATAAACGTTACTTTCTTGAGGTGTGGTGGGAACAGCCAAGCCCTCAAGACATATGATTTGTCTTGCATTGTTCTTTTCCGCCCATTCAGCAATTTCTTTTGCGATATCATAAGCAAGGTGTTGAGGTATCGGAAGTTCTGAGTCAAAGACAACCAACTCATTTTTATCATCTGCAAATATTCTTATTGGGAATTTAACTTCACCATTTATCAAAAGTGCCATTGCCGGTAGCGCATTTGATTCTATGTGACCAACTTGTCGCATGTTAAACTTATCAGCTAGATATTCAGCGGCTATCACGCCAACAAGACCAAAACCTTGGAATCCTTCAATGACAATTGGATTTTTTGGCTTAAAATCATCTGCAATTATCCTGACTCTTGTCATATTCTAATAAAAATGATATAAACTTAAATATGTTTTGAACGTAAGTTTTATCTTATTCAAAATCAATAATTTGAATATGGTACAGAAGATGTTTGGAATAAAAGCATTTACTTACTTTCTTGCGTTTGTCATAGGGTTTGTTATACTCATCTATGTAATCCTTTTTTTCACATTTGCAATGCAATTAAAAAAAGTCCCATTGAATGTTACGTGACACACAGATAAACTAAAAAAATATAAGTTAGTTTATTTTTTCTATACCACATGAAGCATAAATTTTTGAAACAACCAACACTACCAATTGAAGTTTATCCTGATAAGCCAATTAACAAATTAAGCGAAGAGATGCTCTACACTGGTTTTCAAGGTAGAAAGCTAGCAGAAATTACTGATATTTGGACAAGGATGATCAGGAAAAAGCACTTGGTAATCTGGTTTGGACTTTCAGGTGCAATGGTACCAGCTGGGATGAGGAGAATCATTAGTTACTTCATACAAAGAAGGATGATTGATGTACTTGTATCTACTGGCGCCAATCTGTATCATGATTGCTTTGAGGCACTTGGGAAAAAACATTTTGTCGGCTCACATTTAATGGATGATAATAAGTTAAGAAAGTGCAGGGTAGATAGAATATACGATGTGCTAGCAAATGAAGATAAATTTTATCAAGTTGACTTATGGATAGAGAAAGAATTTGCGAGTCAACTAAAAGACAATTATCCATATTCATCCCGAGAAGTGTTGTATTTGCTTGGTAAAACATTGAGCAAGGTAGCAAGGGATAAGAATTCAATTTTAATTAGCGCTTACAAACAAAATGTTCCTATTTTTTGTCCAGCATTTGGTGACAGCTCAATTGGTTTCTCGATAATGTTTGCAAATAGGAGAAGAGGAAAGCGGATAATTGTTGATTCAATTAAAGATGTGAATGAAAGTGCGAGAATAACTGAGAAAGCGAAGGCTACTGGTGTCATTTATATTGGTGGGGGAACACCAAAAAATTTCATACAACAAACAGCAGTGATTGCTGGCTACCAGACAAGACATGATAAAAGTCATAGTTATGCAGTACAAATAACAACTGATTCACCGCAATGGGGTGGGCTGAGTGGTTGCACATTTGAAGAGGCACAGAGTTGGGGAAAAATAGGAAAAAAAGCTAAGAAGGCAATATGTTACTGCGATGCAACAATTGCCTTACCGTTTATCTCACATGTTTTAAGTGAAAAATTTAAAAAGCTGAGAAGATTAGTGCCTATATTCAACTGGGTCAATAATACCGTTGAAATCAAATATGAAAAGATGAGACTATGAAAACGATTTATGGTTTGCCATTCAATTTCCTCGGCTTAGAAGAGGAATTTTCAAATTTTGATAAATCCAAATTTGTAGTGGTTCCAGTACCATACGACTCTACAACTTCTTATGTTCCTGGATGTAGGAATGCACCACTAGAGATAATTAAAGCATCAAGACAAGTTGAACTATTTGATGTAGAAACAGAGAGTGAGGCCCATAAGAAAGGAATTTGCACAATTGATGAAATAGAACCAGTCCGCGGGAATAGTGAGGCGATGGTTAGGAGAATTTATGAAGTTGTGAAGGACATACTTGATAAGAAAAAATTACCAATTTTATTAGGTGGCGAACACACAATTACACTTGGCGCAGCTCTTGCTTTTCCAAAAGAGGTTTACTTCATAAATATCGATGCACATGCCGATTTGAGAGAAGAATATGAAGGGAGCAAGGTCTCACATGCATGCGTGATGAAAAGAATTTTCGAACATAATAAAAACTTGATTGAAATTGGTGTTAGGTCAATTAGTAAAGAAGAGTTTGAATTTGCTAAGAAAAATAATATTCCAATTTATTATAAACACATTTTAGACAAAAGAAAACTAGCAATAGTGATGAAAGAAATTGTGAGAAAAATAAAAGGTAAAGAAGTTTATTTAAGTATTGATTTTGACTCACTTGATCCTAGCATTGCTCCAGGTGTTGGAACTCCAGAACCAAATGGTTTGAAATGGAATGAAATGTTGTTTATATTGAAAGAAATATCTAAAAACTCTAAGATTGTTGGTTTTGATGTCGTTGAAGTGTTACCTTTGCCCGGAAACCATGTAACTGAGTTTCTTGCAGCAAGATTAATTTATAAACTGATTAGCATGATTAAGTAGTCGCTGCAATTTATTCTATAAATGAAAGTTTTTAAAATCACACTAAATATTCAATTAAAATGCCAACTAGAAAAATAATCGCCAGTTCACCTGGAAAAGTGATCCTTGTTGGTGAACATGCCGTAGTTTATGGAAAGCTTGGAATAGCAGCGAGTATCGGTAAAAGATGTTTTGTTACCGCTCTTCCGGGTGGTAGAGACATTCTTATAGATGCGATAAATTTAGGAATAAAAAAGAAATTAAGCAAGGAAGTATTGTACAGTGTTTCTAGAAAAATTGAGAAGATTAAAAAAAAGCAATGTTTTGATGAAATAGCAAAGATATGTGAGCTTGACCCACTTTCACCAATTTATTTTATAATTTTTAGAATAATGTACAAGCACAAATATAAACCAATGAGAATAAGGATAAGATCACATATTCCTAAAAATTTAGGTTCAAGTTCTGCTGTCTTCGCTTCAACTGCTTTAGCGGTTTCGAAGTTTTTAAATGTTGATCTTAAAAAGAAGGAGATATCGGATTTAGCTTACGATGGAGATGTAATCGCGCATGCTGGAACACCTTCTGGTATAGACAATTCAATTGTAACATATGGTGGTTTCATAAAATATAAAAAGTCAGAAGGTGTGAAAAAGTTAAAAATCAATTTTAAGCTACCATTAATTTTTGTGGATAGCGGAGAAACAGCAAAAACCAGTAAAACCGTTTCTCATATAAGAAGACAAAGAGAAAAAAACAGAGAATTTGTTGATGACATTCTTGACAAACTTAATGAAATTTCAATGGAATTTTTGAACGCATTGAATCGCAAAGATTTGGGAGCATTGGGTAAATTGATGTTCCAGTATTACTACGAATTAAGAAAACTTAAAATTTCAACAAAAAAACTAGACCACATCATAAAAGTTGCAATTGAAAATGGAGCGCTTGGAGCAAAACCAACGGGTGGTTGGGGAGGTGGATGCTGCATCGTATTGGCAAGGGATGCTAAACAAATATTTGAATTGATTAAAATGTATAAAAGAAAAGGATATAATTCATTCATTAGCAAAATTGGAGTTGAAGGTACTAGACTACATTAAATATTTGTACTTTCTCCTTCTTTCAGAACAATTACTTTTATTGCACTGTTCTTCTCAACCTTTTCTTTAAATTCCATTGCATTCGCCTTCAACTCTGGTAACGAATTGTAGTGCATTGGTATTACATAAGAAGGTTTGATTTCAATTGCCGCATTCACTGCTTCATCTAAGTCCATCGTATAAGTACCTCCAATCGGAAGCAATGCAACCGTAATTGCTTCTCTCACTAATTCTTTCATTTCAGGTATGAAATCAGTATCACCAGCATGGTATATTTTTTTATTATTAATTGTAACTACAAACCCAACCCCTTTATTTTTTGGATGGAAACTTTTGTTTAGATTGTAAGCATGCACTGCTTTAATGCTAATCCAATCTAATTTGACTGTTTCTCCCACATTAATTATTTTTAAATTTCCAGATAATTTACCTTTGCAAGCCTGCGGAGCGATGATGGTGGCATCTGTTTTTTTTATCTTGTTTATGTTTTCGGTTGCGCAATGGTCGTAATGTTCATGTGTGATTAATATTACATCTGCTTTCAATGGATTTTTTGGAATAATGTATGGGTCAATGTATATGTTTTTATTGTTCGATGAAATTAGAAAACTTGCATGCCCTAAAAATCTTATTTCCATTTTAGCACCCCCCTAACTCGCGAAATCTTTAATTTTTCTCAATAAAAATAAAATTGCATCAACTTGATCTTTCATACCCAACTGAGATGCATTTATTTTTAAATTTACATTCGTTTCTATTGGTATTACCATATCAACATCGACAGGTATCTCTTCATTTAATTCGTATGGTGTACCATTAATCACAATTGTTTTGTTAATATAAAAAGATGTTTTTTTAGATAAATTGAAAGAAGTTGATACTGGTATGTTCATTTCTATCCCACCTTTAGAAAATTTTTCTAAAAAACTAATTGTTGAGTCAATTTGAGGTATAAATTTGCTGACATAAAATTTTGTACCAATGTAAATTGAGATTGGTAGTAATAATGAAAAAATAAGTGCAATGGTCGAGAGGACAAGCGGGATCCTTTGGTCCATATCCTAGTGTATTTCTTTTAGATTTAAATTTTTTTATTACGATAAATAAAGAATAAAAATATGAATTTTTTAGAAAATATGATGGATAAATTCACAATTTCAATCATTTTAATCTTACTTGCTGAATTCTTTGGTTTTCTAATAGCAAAGTATAGCTTATCCGAATTAAAATTTCTTAAAAAATTAAAATATGAGAGAACAATATTCATTCTTTTGAATATGGTTAAATCACTGTATGTACTTAATCCAACGATTCTTCTAGCAAGTTTAATTTCTATATTCAATATACTAGAAGGCACTTTAATTTCTAGTATTCTATTGATCAACAAAAAGAAAGAGATACTGGTACTACTTGAGATATTTAAATTACAAATGCTTTTTTTTGTACTCGTGATTATAATTACTGTTCTAATCTAATTGCTAAATTCTGGCTGGTAAGAGTGCCATCAAGAATGGAAATAGTATTGAGGATAAAGATAGAACCACCACCCCAAATATGATGAGTAATATTATTGATGAGTATATAAATGCAAGAATTGCTGATACATATTCTACCTTATGTTGCTTTGCTATCCCAATGATCTGTAGTGCGATGGTCCAGACAGGTATTATCAAATTTATGACTGGGATCCAAAAAAACAATAATAGAGGCACATAAGAATATGTATTTACTGTAGCTGTTTTTATCAATCCATGTTTACCTATTATATATACACCCATATGAAGTATGATCGAACCAATTAACAGTCCAAATATTCCGGTTACGAATAAAATTAAGTAAATTAACGGTAGACAAAAAATTCCAAGTCCAAACATATGTCTAAAAATAAATGGACGTACGTTCAAAAAGATCGTAAATATGATTGTTGGGACTACTTCTAGAATAGCAACCAACTTCACAAGTTCCATCCAATTTTTTGTTTTGTGTTTTTCGAAAAATTTTACTGGGTCAATTAGAACCATTCTTATATTTTGGAGTATATTTTCCTGTCTCATTGATTATTTAAAAAGGAAAATAATTTTTATAAATCTTATTAAGAAACAAATATCGGCCTTTTTGATATTTCCATTGGAACAAAGAGAGGCTCAAACGGCTTGTCCCCACACTTCTCCTTTATCTCTCTAATTAACTCTTCCTTACTCATCTTAACAATCTTTTCTTCCTTTAACTTACTCCCTTCTCGCACAACTACATTCAATTCATTACTATTCCTTTCCTTCTCACCAATTACGATGATATATGGCACCCATTTCATTTTAGCATCATAAACTCTTTTCGGTATACTTAAATTTCTATCATCGATTCCGACTCTTATCTTCTCTTTCGTGAACTGATGTGCCAAATTCCTCGCGATGTCCAAATATACATCCGAGACCGGTAGAAGTCTAATCTGTTCAGGACAAAGCCACAGAGGAAGCATGGGTGCCATGTCTTCTTTTTGTTTTTTTGCTTCTTTTTCAAGAAGCGCGAAGATCACTCTTTCTATCGCACCACTTGGTGATAGATGTAGTATTATAGGATATTTTTTCCTTCCTCCTTCATCCACATAAGATATACCATACCTTTCAGCATTCTCGATATCGAATTGATCTGTAACAAATGCAGAGGCTTTATTTGCGCAGTCAACGAAATTAAACTCATATTTCATTACGTAGTAAAATGGTCTCTCATCCCACATTTCTATTAGTGCTGGTTTTCCAAACATCTTTACAAGTGAAATAACGAATTCTTTTTCTTTTTCATAAAATTCACGTACAATCCTTATACCAAGTTCAAAATCATCGGGAATTTTGAATCCAATTCCACTCATCACTTCTTTTGCTAATTTGAATCTTATTTCCATCTCTTTCTTTGCTTGCTCAAAATCCTTACAAAATGCATGACAATCGGGCATCGTAAAGGCCCTTAAGCGTTTTAGACCACAAAGCTCACCAGCCTTCTCAAGCCTGAAACTATATCTAGTAAGCTCATAAAGTCTTAATGGCAAGTGTTTGTATGATATAGTCATCTCGTGTGCCATTAGAAATTGTCCAAAACAAGCAGCAAATCTTAAGAAAAATTTCTTTTTTGCTGATTCAACAATATATTGTCTTGCTGGAAAACGGTGCAGATACTTACTCAATACAGGATGTTTGAAATCGTACATGACAGGCGTCTCTACTTCCATCCCACCATACTCGATTACTTTTTGACTGACAAATCGCTCCAGGAGCTTCTTTATTAATCTACCATTTGGATAATACCTTAGGTTTCCAGGGTCGCTACCATGTTCAAAGTTTACAAGCTCTAGCTTCTTCATAAGTGCAATATGTGGTGGTTCCTTTTCACTCGCTCTAACCTTTGCCATTTCATACCTTGCAAACTTTTTTAGATTTTCGTAATTCTTGAAATCAAAACCAGTAACATCATTTCCTTCTATTTTTATTGGATATAACTTCCCCTCTTCCGTAAGGATGTACCAATAAGACTTCAATCTTTCTTCTGCTTTTAGTGCTTCAGAGATAATCTCTTTTTCACTCATTTTTTCCACCATCATACTTAACTGCTCTAAAAATACACATCCTTGATACTTTATAGATTTTTGCCAGCGCCCTTAAACTTAAACCGTTTTTGTTCATGCATTTCACACAATAAATTTGCACTTCATTTAGTTTTCTAGGTCTCCCTAGCTTTTTATTTTTATGTCCGAAAATCACCGCTAGGAAGATCTAGAACTTCAATTTTCTGTCCGAGACTCACCTTTCACTCCCAACACCTTGTTTAACAAAGTAAAGTTTAATTTATAAATTTGATGTCACGAATTTAAGGTACCGAATACTTTAAATTCATTTAATTTGCTATTTTGAAAAATGAAAATTTATGTCGAGACATATGGGTGTAGTTTGAACCAAAGCGATAGCGAGATAATTATGGGTATCTTGAAGGAGAATGGATTTGAAATTACTAAGGATGAAATGAGTGCTGATGTCATTATAATAAATACTTGTGTTGTCAAAAAACCCACGGAAAATAAGATAATAAAGAGATTAGAGCAACTTCAGAAAAGTGGAAAAGAAAACGTATTAATTGCTGGGTGTATGCCAAAGGTAATCCAACTTGAGAAAAAATTTCCAAAATTTTCAATCATTGGACCAAATCAAATATTCAAGATTGCAGAAATTGTGAATGACGTTATTACCGGCAAGCGAGTGATAGAGATCGAAGACATTAAAAAATCAAAATTAAATTTACCAAAATTGAGGACAAATCCCGTTATTGAAATAGTTGGCATTTCCAATGGTTGTATCGGCGCATGTAGTTATTGTTGTGTAAAAATTGCAAGAGGAGAATTGTTTTCATATCCAATGGAAGAAATAGTTAATGAAATTGAAAAAAGTTTGGAACAAGGTGTAAAAGAAATTTGGATCACATCCCAGGATAATGCTTGTTACGGATTTGATGTTGGTTGTGATTTGGCTAATCTACTTAAATCAATATGCGCAATAAAAGGTGAATTTTTTGTTCGAGTTGGAATGATGAATCCAATAAATGTTAAGAAAATATTGCATCACTTGATCAGTGTTTATAAAGATGAAAAAATATTCAAATTCTTACACTTACCCGTGCAATCTGGATCAAATAGAATTCTGAAGAAAATGAATCGCTTTTACGAAGTAGAAGATTTTAAAGAGATTGTGAATACATTCAGGGATAATTTTCCCAACATCACAATCAGTACAGACATCATATGTGGATTTCCAGGTGAGACGGACAAGGATTTTGAAGATTCCATCACTTTAATAAAAGAAATAAAACCAGATATTTTGAACATATCAAGATTTTTCCCAAGACCAAAAACAATCGCTGAAAAAATGGAAAAATTACCTGGATGGAAAATAAAAGAGAGGAGCAGGAAACTAACAGAAATCTTTAATTCAATCGCAATCGAGAAAAACAAAGGATGGGTTGGTTGGAGCGGTAGAGTGATTGTTGACGAGATCGGTAGAAATAAAACCTTTGTGGCCAGAAACTTCGCTTATAAACCAATCGTGATAAAAAGCGATGAAAATATTTTTGGAAAATTTATTAATGTTAAAGTTATCGATTCAACAAAAAACTTTCTCATAGGGGAAAAGATTTAAATCAGCATGTCCTTTTAAAAAATATGCCAACAGTACAAAATCCTTTTTTGTATATTGTACCAAGAGCTGAAGAAGATATCATAAATTTCCGACAGTTCATTGAAAATTTAGATAGTACCATTAAATGTATGCAGACAGGCGGAATAATATTCATAAGTGGTCCATACGGCTCAGGAAAAACGCTTATTCTGAACCACTTGAAAAAAAAGTTTTCAAAGGAAAATATTGAAGTTATTTCAATGGATTTTAATCTTAATACTATGTTTAAAATTAAATCATTGCCTTTGGGTAAAAAGATGATTGTGATGATTGATAGGTTCGACTTAGCTGACACCTTAAACAATGAGACACTTAAAAAATTACTTGACTCAATTAACGAAATATCATCGCATAATGTTATTTTTATAATTGCCATCATCCCTGAACTACTCACGAGAATTTTTGCACTTGATGAGAAAATCAAAAATAGGGCAAAAATTTTGGATGTCCCACTTCTTAATGAAAAAGAAATTAGAGAACTCATCGTTTCAAGATTAAATGAAATTAGAAAAGAAAAAAGTGATTCAATAGAACCATTTACTGAGGAAGACATAAAGAAAATATGGGAAAAATCGAAGGGAAATCCAAGAATGGTGCTGCTCCTCAGTTCAGCAATTTTTGATTTAAAAATGAGTGAAACATGAAATATTCAATCGAGACTATATTATTGTTAATAGTACTATTTGTTTGTTGTGAGCTTTTTGGATTATTTATTGTAAGCAACTATTATGAGAAGAATCTTCCATACCAGCTTCGACCACCACAGATTCCGAGTAGTGCAATACCGCCTTATTTTTTATTCATCATTCTAATTTTGACGATGATATTACTTTTATTAAAAAGACTTAAGATGAATTTTGTGATAAAAATTTGGTTCTTTTCTGTTTTATTCATATGCGCTGCAATTAGTTTAAATGTATTTCTAGAGAGCACAATTGCGCTTGTAATTTCAATCATTCTTATATTAATTAGATACAAGTATCAAAATTACTTTATTCACAATTTTACAGAAATTTTATGTTATGGAGGGGTCACTGCACTATTTGTCCCAATGTTGAACTTCAATTCAATTATCACATTACTTATCCTACTTTCAATATATGATATTATTGCAGTTTATGTCACAAAACATATGATAAAGTTGGCCGAGGCACAGAGAGAAATGGATATTTTTTCTGGACTAGTAATAAAATTCAAGGATGAATATGCATTGCTTGGTGGTGGCGATGTTGCCTTTCCACTTCTATTTGCATCTGTAGCACTTCGTGATTTTGGTCCATTGCATGCACTACTCTCTATATATCTCTCCACGATAGCACTAGTTATTCTTGTCCTCATAGGAGAAAAAAAGAAATACTATCCAGCGCTGCCATTCCTAGCTTCAGGTTCATTTCTTGGATTTTTTATTGCTTATCTCCTTTAAAATAAATAACACTTCTTTTTCAATCCTTTCTTCAATCTTCTCAGTCTTCTCAATTAATTGTTTAATCTTTTTATCCATGTGCAGGATAATTCCAATAGAATAAGCTAATCCAGCCACCATGCCAATTAGTATGACTAAAAACAGATATAAAATAAATAATTCAGTACTATCAAGCATTCATACTCCCTATGATTTGATTGTTTATTTACTCTTCGATTTCTTCACCAGGTTGACCAGGTTCACCCTTATATATCTCAACGAAACTTGGTACGGCAATAATCCAGTCTTCATCTATACCAACCACTTCACCGTTGAGTGCCTCTGTTGTCTTCTTTATCTTACTTACCGCTCTCTTAAGTTCGTTCATATCCTTCTCTTTTAGTGGCTTGATTTTTAATAACGCAATTGTATATCCTTCTCTGATTGAATCTAAAACTCCTTTTATATCAGCAAAGTCAGTTAGGATGAAGTACTTCACATGTATCTTTGCTGTTTTTCTTTCAACCCCGGTTGGTTCAAGTTCTATAAACTCTTCCTCTTCGGTTGCTGGTTTGGCAGCTATTTGTTTTGATATTTTCCCAGTAACCTTTTCTTTAATTTCCTTTAATTTTTTAATCAAATTTTTCACCCCTTTAAATCATCTGATAGACTCTAATAAACTTATTACGTTCCAAATTTGAGTCCTTGTGTATAAAGGCATATTTGGATCGTCATTAACCTCATCAAATAATTGAATTACTGTATCAATTCTTACATTTAATTCTTTTGTTTTATCATTTAATGTTTGTTTTGCTTTTGATGCTATTTCCCTAATGTTTCTTGGAACTGTTTTATCTTCAGTAATCCTTGTCAGTAGAGCGATTGCCTGTTCAATTTGATTCATATTCTCACTTCTTTCTTTCTTTTGCTAGTTGTACAATTTTATCTTGAATTTCCTGTGTTTTTTTTGTTAATGAATCTATCTGTTTATTTAGAGACTTTATCCTTAATTCAATGATCTCTTTTTTTTCTTCTAATGATTTTTTTAATTCTTCTTTATCTTTTTTTATCATTATATTTCCAATTATTTCGTAAACCTCTTTTGTCTCCACTTTTTCTAGTTCCTTTGAAGCATTTTCTATTTCATTACCTTGCACTTGCAGTTCTTGTTTTTGCATTAAGAGTACTTGTAACTGTTGCTGAAGCTGTTGCATTTTTATTACTTCTTCCCTTGCACTTTCTGGAATTTCGATTACCATGTTCTACCTCTCATAATATATTAGTTACATACTATAAATAAATTTTATTATCCTGTTTTATAAATTGAAAGAGAAAAAATAAACTAACTTATATATTTATCGAATATGGTTAAATTTAAAATGAGGAATTTGTTCTTTGAATTTTTTGGACGATGAATTTATACTGCTTCAACCCGCTTTATTATATCTGGCCTTTTCTTGAAGAATATTTTACCCCCACAATACGGACAACGTGGTCTCTTTTTAATGCTCTTGTATTCAACAGTTTTCTTACACTTAAAACACACATATTCCATTTTTTCACCTATATTTCAGGGTAGTAAGCCCCACCAGCAAACTTGGACTTGCACTTTTTACAATACCATATACCAGCGGAAATGCGCTTTAACACGGATTTTTTGCAATTTGGACAAAGGTACCTTTTCTTTTGTTTTTCTTCTACTTCCTTCACTCTTCTTCTTATTGCTAACCCATATCTTGTACCAAATCTACCAGTTGTCTTCACGAATTTTGTCTTTGCCATATCACATCAAACTAATTTTAATCTTAATCCGATACTTATAAAGTTTTTCAATAAAATTTTTCCATAAATGCAGATAAAATTAATAGTATATAAAGGATCACCATTTTATTTAGCGTTTCACTGTTATTTAATTCATTATAAACAGCACCTTCGAAGGATTGCAATTTTTTTCCTAACATTCTCTCCAAATTCTTTGCTATCTTAAGACCAAGCGAAGCAGAGATTAAATAACAAGGTACCTCGATAAAAGTGTGTGGAAAAATTCCATAAAAGAACATTCTCATCCCAAGCATTCCAAATTTTAAGGAAAATATTGAGAGATAAACACCAAATACTAAGCCGATTACCACGCAACCACCAGTTGGGGTAAGGAACAATAAAGTATGGAGGCTATCGTACGGAGCATTTCTTTCGCTTACATTTAAAGTGAAAATTAATGATCGCAGCAGATTCCAAGGTTTATTTAACAACTCGTAAATTTTCTTTGATACGCGTCTATAAAACCAGATTTCACCAAGAGAAAAAACAGCACCAGCATAACATAAAAATGTAGCAATAAAAGAAGATCTAAAGAAAATTAATATCATTTCAATGTCTGAAATTTCAGTTTTTAGATATGGTTGCAACAGGTAAATTTTTGTTAAAGAATAACCAACGAAACATCCCAAGATCACTCCAATGAAAAATATAAATAATACTTTTAAAAATTCTTCATCCATATTCAAAAAGAAGAAATCAATTATTAAAGTGTTACTGGTGTCCAAGTATTTCATCTATGTTATTGATGACGATTACTTTTTTCCCCTTAGTTTTCTTAATTTTTCCAGATATCAGTATACACTTACCTACCAATTGAGCACATCCCTCTCGCATTTCTTCAACCTTTCTCTCCAATTTCTTTATTAGTTCTTCGTCTTCCTTAGATGGTTTTAAGCCAACATAAGGTATGATATTTGTCTTTGAGAATATCGCAGACAACTTTTCCTTCGTTTCTGTGTCCTCCAATGTTAATTCACCAGCACAGAATATGATTTGATAGTTGCTGATCAATGGGTTTGTAATTGTTGGCGTACTTAATGGATCTTGTGTTGTCGATGGCCATATCCTATTCTCGCTTCCACAGATTGTTTTAACATCCAAGATATTGTAATCCTTTGAAATCTTTTCACCAAAAATTCTTTTTAACATTTTAATTACTTCATAGTAATAAATATTAATTGTTTATAAAAGTTGTGGTATGTATCTTCAAAAGAAGTCTAACTCTTCGCTGTTATATCATGGGGAGACTGGGATTTGAACCCAGGTCACCAGGGCCCAAACCTGGAAGCCTAGCCAAGCTAGCCGATCTCCCCAAACTTTTTATTTTAGTGATTTCATATTTAAAAATGTGATTGAAAATGTGTAAAACATGCGGATGCGCATCCAAAAAGAAGAAAAAGTAATTTTTCTTTTTAAAATTTTTTATATTTTGCAACCAAATCAATTAAATCAATATGTCCCATGAACAATGCTCGGCAGCAGTATCTTTTTAAACCAAGATCATCCAAAACTTTTTTCATATCTTCTCCATTCTTTACTCTTGTTTGAAATTCCTCCCAAAGATGCGCTACCGGCTTTCCACAGCTCATGCATCTAATCGGAATGATAATTTTTATCACCTATCTCTTTGAAGTTTGTCTTTGTGCTCTTGCAGCGCTCCTATACGGCTTTTGAGGTTCTGTCCTTCTTACATCTGCAACTAATAGATGACGATCATAATCTAAAAATTTTTTCTTCAACTTAGCATCTTTTGTTATCTCCACAAGAGCTCTTGCAATTGCCATTCTTGCGGCCTCTGCTTGGCTCATGAAACCGCCACCAGATACAGAAACATCGATGTTATAATTTTTTGCAATATCACCAGCTAAAATCAATGGCTCCATTATTTTTTGTTTTGCCAGTTCTGGCGAATAAACATCTAATCTTATTGAATTTATTCTTACAACACCCTTACCTTCCCTTATGACGGCCTTCGCAATACTCGTCTTTCTTTTACCGATCGTGACGATATTTTTCATTTGATCCCACCAATTTCTTTACTTAACTCTTCAATTGTGATGTATTTCTGATATTTTAACTTTGATACATTTGCTTCATTTAAAGTCTCAAGTTTTTTTCCCTTGAACTCTTCCGGTATACCAATATATACCTTCACTCTCCTAAATGCTTTTCTACCTTTATCTTTTTTATATGGCAACATTCCTCTGATTGTCCTTCTTACGATCCCATCAGGTCTTTTTGGAAAAAATGGTCCCCATAGCGGACCACCAATGCTTCTTTTTCTTATGTATGTGTCCAAAATACTTCTTTTATTACCAGTAATAACTGCCTTTTCTGCGTTTAGTATAAAAACCGTATCCCCGTTCAGTACTTTCTTCGCAACGATGCTTGCCATCCTACCCAAAATTAAGTTTGTAGCATCGATGAAAACATCAGCCAATTATTCTCACCCCAGTACCTTTTGGATTTTCCTTTATCAGTTGTTTTAAATCAATAATTTTTCCACCAGCATTCTTTATTTTTTCAGATGCTTCTTTAGAAAATGAAAATGCAGCGATTGTCACTTTATGCCTGAGCGTGCCGCTTCCAAGCACCTTTCCAGGCACGACGATAACTTCTCCTTCTTTTGTATATCTTTCGATTTTTGAGATATTGACCTCTCTCCTACTTCTTCTTGGCTTTTCCAATTCTTTAGCTAGTCTTTTCCAAATCCTAGCTTCATTTTTCTTAAGTTCATCAATTAATTCTTCCTTTCTTACCATTTTTCCCCACTTAAAATAATTACAAACAAAGGAATAAAAGTTTTGTGATATAAAAATCTTTTGGAGAATCATTGAATCAAGATTG
This sequence comes from Candidatus Jingweiarchaeum tengchongense, assembly GCA_025920705.1. GTDB lineage: Archaea > Nanobdellota > Nanobdellia > Jingweiarchaeales > Jingweiarchaeaceae > Jingweiarchaeum > Jingweiarchaeum tengchongense. The sequence continues at coordinate 31,838 of JAPDLJ010000007.1, read as the reverse complement.
TACTTTATCTACCAGCCCAGTTAGGCTTCTCTTAACCTTATTTCCAAATCCCATTAACTTCTCTTCCAAAGTTGGGGCTTTGTCTACTATTTGTCTTGCTACTGCACCAAGACCTGTGGCTGCATAGTCCCAAAAATCTGCCGGATGTCTTGGATTAAATACTCCAAATTCTTCAGATAGTTCCTGTGCTATGCCAGCTAGATTCCCTACCAACATCGAATAATGCATCTGTTTTATTGGATCTACTGGTTGTTTTCTAAATTTCTTATAGAGTGTGTATGCTCTATCCGTGACTCTTGATGTTGCACTACCGAAAAGTGCATGCAGCATTTTATCCACCAAGTAAGGATCAGTTGCTGGAAACAAATTATTCTGTTCCAATATCGTATATGCAATGCCTATCGTGGCAAAAGAAGCTATAACTTCCTTATTATTCTTTATCTCATCATAAATGATTTTTAAGCCATTTTTTAGCTTCTTCATAATCATCTATTACAGAATCGCTATTTATAAATATTACCATTATATAGTAGTAAATTTAATTACTGAGAAAATAAAAATGGGCCCAGGGGGATTCGAACCCTCGACCTACTGGTTAAGAGCCAGTCGCTCTAGCCAGACTGAGCTATGGGCCCATTTAATTAATATTTAGTATGAAAATATAAATATTAAGTTATTTGAAACTCCACACATTTAAATTATTATCTCACCATAAAAATTTTGGCCGAATGGTAAAGTTTAAAATGTTTTAATATGTTAATTTAAAAATGATAAAAGAATATGTGGGTGAGGACGGAGAAACATACTATGAAATTAATGGCAATTGGTTCAAGAAGACTCCAAATGGATTTGTAAGTGCAAGAAGACCAGAGAAAACAGTTTCATGCAAAATTGTTGGAGACAAAGATGTTAGTAATGATTTCATAAAATTTATGAAGAGAAAATTAGAGAAGAAGTAGCTACTTTATCCATTTGTAGCTCCTGAGTTTGGTGTATCTTCCATAACCACAATGTGAACAATATTTTTTTCTTATGTTGTAACTGTGTCTTCCACATCTTCTGCATCTGATATGTATCTTCTTCTTTGATTTCTTTCCCTTTGATGCAGTTCCTCCCCTTTTCACCATTTTTAGTCACGCATCTATTCAGAAGGAGATATTAATATGATTGTGTCTCCACGTAAAAAGACCTTACCCAACTTTCTTTTGACTTCATTGTCTTCCACTTCTTCCGTATCATCAAGTACTATATTTATATGTATGTCAAACGCAATTAATTTACCAACATATTGCTTACCATTTTTTGTTTCTACAATTACTCTCTTTCCTTTTGCGGAATTTAATGTGTCAAGTGGTCTTTGCATCTCTGGCATTTAAACACCTCCAAATACCACATATATGCTTTACATTCAATTTTTTCTATATTAAAAAGTTATCGTTTTTGTCGGGGAAAAACTTTTTATTTTGAAATGTTTGTTCTGTAGGCATGGCTATATGGAGAATAAGTGAGCAAGGAAAAAAACTAACTGGTGGAAAATATAAAAAATTAAGATGTAAAAGAAAGAGGGAACTTGGTAATTTACCAACATTGACGAAGATAATGGAAAGAAAAATGAAAAGAGAGAAAGGGTATGGTGGAAAGATAAAAGTAAAAGCAATTTCATTGAACAAAGCAAATGTGTTTGATCCATTTTCTAAGCAGATGAAAGTCGTTGAAATAAAAAAAGTAGTCCAGAATCCAGCGAATAGGCATTTTGCAAGAATGAACATTCTCACGAAAGGTACGATCATAGAGACAGAAGCAGGTAAGGCGAGAATAACCAATAGACCAAGCAGAGAAGGAATCGTAAATGCAATATTAATAAAAGAAGAAACGAAATAATTTTAATTCTAATTTATTTTAAATTAAAATCTTTGGATGGTAGAATTGGTAACGACAATCAAAATCCATGGTGGTGGACGAGAAGTTGGAAATCTATGCTTGGAACTAAAAGTAAACGAGACCAAGATAGCGCTTGATTATGGTATGCCACTCAGGAAAAAAGAACCTTGCCATTTTCCTGTTTATTTTGATGCTGTTGTTGTTTCACATCCACACATTGATCACATCGGAAATTTACCATTTTATGTCAGAAAAAAAGAGGAAGATGTTGTTTTTGGTACTCCTCCAACAAGGGACCTTACATACATCATGTTAAATGTTGGTTTAAAAATAGATAAAGAGGAAGGTTGGGACCCAGCATTCACACTAGAAGATATTATTGACACGCACAAGCACTGGAATATGGCCTGGCACAATAAACCATTTGAGAAAAAAGATGTACAACTTATCCCATATTATTCAGGTCATACACTCGGTTCAGCTATGTATTACATCGATGCTAATGGCAAAAAGATCATTTTCACTAGCGATATTAACAATGAAAAAACAATCTTCTATCCTGGTGCTGAACTTTGGAAAATCGAGAAAAATCCAGATGTGCTCATAATTGAAAGTACATATGGGGATAAAGTGAGGAAATCTTATACTGAGACAATTTCAGAGCTTAAATCAAGGATAATGAAATATGCTGGGTGGACGAGTGTGAATGGTAAAGGAGTTGTCTTTATTCCAGTTTTCTCACTTGAAAAATCACAACAGTTGATGAAAATAGTGGATGAAATAGCAAAAACAATGAAATGCGATGCTTATTATTTATCAAGATCAGGTTTTGAAATTCTCCAAGTTTACAAGAAATCCTTATGGCACACAGATTTAAGTTTGAATAATATAAAATTTAATCAAAAAATTAAGGAACCGGCGATCGTAATTGCAAGTTCTGGATTTTGTAATGGTGGTCCAAGCGAATCCTTACTTAAGACATATGCACCAAGAGAAGACTGCGCAATTATTGTTCCGGCGGGTTATGTCGCCCCAGATACTCCACTTGGCATGGCAATACAAAATAGAAGTGTGATTACAGAAAAAGGAGAAAAGGAAGTAAAGGCAAAGATAGAAAGAGTTGAGCTAAGTTCACATGCAGACCAGAAAGGACTCTTGGAAATCATTAACACAATAAATCCAAAGAAGGTGATACTTGTACATGGGGAAAAACAAGCAGCGGAGGCACTTAATGCAAAATTAAAAGATCGTGAGGTACATATACCAAATAATAAAGAATCAATAGAAATTTGATGTTTATTTTTTTGTGACTTTTTCTTCCTTCATTATTCTCTTTGCAATTATGAACACAACTAGTGCAATGATCACGAAATTTATCAATTCTCCCACGAATGCACCCCACCCGATCACTATTGGACCCAGATTTAGTGTTGCTGTTTTCCATGCACCACCAGGGATAAAAGGAGTTATTACTGGCATAATGATATTATCCACAAGGGATTTTACTAGCGATGTACAGGCAGCACCCATTATAAAAGCGATGGCTAGGGCAACAACATTGTACTCCTTTAAAAAGTCCATAAATTCTTTTATTATACTCATAAAACCACCCAGTTATAGGATAAAATAGTTAATATATAAGTTTTACACTCTGCATTTATCTCTCAGAACTAAGATCTCTTTCTTTAACGTCTTCTTGTAAAATGGTAAAAATCATTTTGCATGGGTTAACAAAATCATAAATAGAAACATTTAAATATTAGTTCTTTTCTAACCTTTTAAGGTTTGGGGGGATTTTGGAAAAGGATTACTTTTAAAAATCTTATGCTTGGTGATAAAATTGGCAAAAAAGAGTGATAAGACGGCAAAAACAAAGGGTAAAAAGAAATGTCCAGAATGTGGTTCTACAAACCTTTTCTGGGATCGAAATAGAGGAGAAATAATGTGTCAAAACTGTGGTTTTGTTATTGACTCCGGACTGATTGACTTCACACAAGAATGGAGAGAATTTGACTACGAGCAGGTTGAGGCAAGGAGGAGAGTAGGTTCACCACTAACGTACACGAGACATGACAAAGGCCTGAGTACAAAGATTGGAAAAGCAGGAGATTTATACAAGCTTTCTTCAGGTGAGAGAAGAAGATTCTATCGATTGAAGAAGTGGCAGACAAGAATTAGTACAGCGATTGAAAGGAATCTTAAGTTTGCATTAGCAGAACTAAGAAGAGTTTCCAGTTATCTATCAATTCCAAAGAGCGTCGAGGAAGAATCAGCAAGGATATATAGAATGGCAGCCGAAAAAGGCCTCGTAAGGGGAAGAAGTATGGAAAGTGTAGTTGCAGGTGCACTATATGCAGCATGCAGAAGACAAGGATTTCCAAGAACGCTAGATGAAATATCAAACGCATTCCCACTTGATAAGAAAGAGATCGGCAAGACATATCGATTCATTTGCAGGGAACTCGGAATTCGAATCTTGCCAACATCGCCAACCGATTACATCAACAGATTCGCAAGTGAGCTAAAATTATCACCACAAACAGTATCGAAATCAATCGAGATACTAAACAAGGCAAGTCAAAAAGAGATAACATCTGGTAAGGGACCGATGGGCATAGCAGCTGCAAGTTTGTATGTTGCAAGCTTGCTCACTGGAGAGAAAAGAACACAGAGGGAAGTAGCGGAAGTGGCTGGAGTTACTGAGGTCACGATAAGAAACAGATACAAAGAACTTTTAGACAAACTCTCACTTGATTCTGACATAAAAAAATTAAAAGTGAGTGAAGCAAGTTAAATTTTTTTATTATTTAACCTTGTCATTAATTTTTTTATTTCTGCTAGATTTGTGTTTACCTTAATCCCTTTCGGATCAAAATGAGTTCTCGATGCTGTGAATCCATACTCCTTCAATTTGGTGATGAGTTTCTTTATACTTGGTTCTTTTTCAAATCCAAAACTTGATGTTTTTAAATAGAAAGGAAATTTAATCTTTGCTTCTTCTTTTATCGTACTAAAAAATTTGACCAACCTTTCTTCATTGATACTCAATGCTTCTTCATACATTCTTTCTACAAACTTTTCATCAAACAATTCACCCAACCATAACGGCCCCATTTGATCATAAAAACCAATTTTTTTGATTAATTCATCAACTCGATTTGCTCCGATATCTTGTTGGAAATAAATCCGATAATAATGTTGGGTTGCATGACAGAAGACAGGTTTAAGTGCGATTTCAAATTTAGCGCCCTCTTTTATGACGGCCTTTGCTAGAACTCTTATTCCAACTTCAGGATAGCATTCCCATTTCTTTACATTTGCATCGTACTTTCTCAAACAAGCTTCCTTTTTTGATCCACAGAGTGCAGCAGTATCAGTCGCTGTTACTGCAAGTATTCCACCTCTTCGGATGAATCTAACACAGGCATTTAAGAACGGAATTGGTGAGCCAAATGGATCGAGATCTATATAATCAAAAAATTTTTTTTCGGAAAAGAGGAATGCATTTGCATCCAAGTTATATAAATAGACAGGACATTTTAATTTACTTATATTTTTCACAACATTCTTTGACATGATCTTAAACGCATTTGGATTTATATCATTTAGAATCACTTCTCTGAGACCATCTACTTCAATAGCAAGTCTAATACCTCTTATACCACTTGCCGCGAGTATGTCAAGCACGCTTAACTTTTTCTTTTTAATTTTTCTGAATGCTTTGAGGAATACTACGGAAATCGTTCGATCGAATTCCTTTGCTGGATTGTAAAAAACTGGCATTTTTTTACATAATTTTTTATACATTGGTATTTCAATATTGGCTTCACCTTCTCTGATCAACATAACTAATTGAAAGAGAAAGAAAAAGAAATGCTTTTCTATTCTAAATAAAGATTTAAACTTCTAGCGCATAAAATACCTTATGATAAAATTTCAGCCAGCAGATGATATTAAAGAAAAAGCCATCAAAATGATACAGAAATTGGATTTGAGCCACATAGATACTAGTCGTGTAATCTTTATGCGCAGTTATGGATCAAAATCGAGATATACGATTGCAAGATGCTATGCGCTGCCAAGGATATGGCAAAAAGCGCTTGGAATAAGAGCGCATTATGTGATTGAAGTGATCTCAGAAAGATTTGATAAATTGAGCGAGGAAGAGAAAGAAAAAACGATTATTCATGAGTTACTTCACATACCAAAAAGATTTGCTGGTGGTTTTAGACATCATCGCAATCATGTAAACAAAAGAATAGTTGATGAGATGTATAGAGAACTTAAGTCATAATTATCTCATCCAATTTTCCATCAATACATATGCTTCTTTTTTCTCGAAATCATTTGTCAGATCAAAACAATAATTTGTGACATCTGGGTCTCCAAGTTTTCTGAGTCTAAAATTCCTATCTAAGTTACTGAAAGCTTGCCTTAATCCAAATGAAGCCCGTTCTTCATCACCAATTAAATACTTGAAATTAGCATCGAACATCAAATTTATCGCTGCCAATCCCATTGCTATGACATCATCGATGTGAGTCATAAAATCCTTATTATGACATTCTAAATTGTCAAGCACCAGTACAGGTTCATTTCTATCTGTTACACAAGTAAAAAGCCTCTCATATCCAACGATTCTATTATCTACCTTCAACAAAAAATTCAAAGTTCCAGCATCATTGCAGTGCTCTTTAATATTGCTTGGGGCTAAACAAGATTGCGAACGAGTAACGGCTTCATTTAATTTATCCTTATCTCTGGTCAAAGTCAATCTGTAGGTGTGAGGTATGGGAAAATTTTCTCTTGCAGCCACTTTATCACCATAACTTACTCCAGACTTTTTTGACACTACTTCATTAAAATCCTTAAAATTAAACGCATAAATACCAGGTCTAAATCTTTCTAATACAGTTCGATGAGAATAAGTTTCTGTAGCGCGTTTTTCATTTCCCAGCAAAAATATCCTTAATTCATTTTCAGCTATTTCTTTTATTTCCTTTCTTTTGTATGGTTGGTCAAGTGCTCTAATCTTATTCCTTGATTCTTTGCATAAATATTGAATGTAATCATCGATCTTTACTGGCTTTCTATTCAACAATGCGGATTTTATGAATTCAACCTTTTTTTGTTCTTTCAAATTTTTAGCATCATTTTCACAGAAGTTTATAAGATCTTCTAAACATTTTTTTCTTATGTTGTAAGGATTTAGAAAACCTTTATTCCTCTTTTTCTTTTTGATCACATACGTTGTGTTAGTATAAAGTATTGATGTGTTGACATTAAGTTTTTTAAGTTCACTTACCACCTCATCTAAATTATCTGGAACCTTGACCATAATCCCAGCATCATCTTTGTCCCAAGTCCTCTTTGATCAATTTCTCAGCCTTTTTGTCGATATCTTCCTTTCTTTCTAACGTGATAATACCATCCCTCTTTATTTCCTTCCTTTCAGCTTTTTCGTATACTTCAAATAACCATTTTTCTCCTTTTTCTTTCCTAATGTTAGCAAGTATATCACTCATCTTTTTTACATATTCTTCAGTTAATTTGTAATACTTGTCTATCTCCTCCCCGCTGACCTCTTTTTTCTCCTTATGTTCAACATCTTTGTATAACTTTATCACATCTCTCGCAATTTCATAAAATCCTTCATCAACTAATTTTTCTTTATCAACCAAAATCTCTTTAACAAAACTTGGAATTTCTCTTGGCGCGGGTGGCCTGTATCCAAGCTCCATTAAAACAGCTTGAGTACTTGCAACGACAGCCTGTTCCAGATCATATGTGAGTTTTGTTGTGATCGTGTCTTTTGTCAATTTTAGTAATTCATTTGCTACTGTGATATGCTTGTCAATCGCTTCCTTACTTGGAGTTATATTTCCAGCTTTCATTAACATTTGTATTGGTAAGAAGAATCCAGTATCAAAAACAACGATACCATCTCTTAAAACATTATAAAGGACAGGATTTCCCTCGCGTATGTATTCCCAAAACTCAGTGAGGAGATATGGTTGGGGATGAATTTTTTTTGAAATTGGAAATCCCATTTCACAAAGTCTTTGAAAAAGTTTTTCTTTTAGCTCTGGTCTTGTCATCCTTCTTACATCAGTGTCGTCCACAATTATTGCGATATCTATATCACTACTCCTCTTCTTTCCAATTCCTGTTTTTTGAGATCCCCAAACAACAACACTTTTTATGTATTTGCCAAATTTTTGAACAACAGCTTGCGTATAGGTCTGCACGTCTCTTGCATCCTTCTGAGCGAGAAAATCAGAAACCAAGCTTGGTTTGGGTGCCTCTTCTCCCTCTTCACCCACCTCTTCACTCGTTTCTTCCTTTTTTTCTTCTTCTTTTTTCTTCCTAGTCATAACAATCACAATAAGATTTAAATATGCTTAATTTATATAGTTGTTGGAAATTTTTAGGTAAAAAGATGATTTTTCACCTTTGTTTTATAAAATTTTCACTACCGAAAAGTATATAAATAGGGAAGTGTTATTACTGATTGGTGATAAAATATGGCAACACCAGAACCAAGTTTGGAGGAAAGATTAGGGAGATTCCAATTTGCCAAAGACGCAGCATTCGGTTCAAACATAAGAGCAGCACAGATTAACATATTGAAGGTACTAGCGAAGCCAGGTGTGCTATTACATTCAGATCCAGACATTGCACAGGATATGCTAAATCAAGTATTGAACAGGGCATTCAAAAGTGACGATGAAATTGTAAGAACAGCAAGATTGTATCAGGTTGCCAATCTTCCAGAGAACATGGCTGAGGTAAGCGGCAGTTTAAGGGCAATCGTAAGTTCAGAATTTGCTGGAAGAACATTAAGTGGAATAAACAGAACATTATCAGAACTTGAAGCAAAGATTGGCGAAGCACTAGGAAAAGCAAAGGACAAGGGAGAAAAAGCAGCTGTGATTTCAGGAGCAGGAAACATGGTAGATCAAGTTTCAGGTAACATATTGGGTTTCATTGGCGCATATGCTGGATTAAATCAAAACGCGATAGGTCAATCTTACGGTGCATACATACAGAACTTGTACAATGCAGTGAAGGCAAAATACGGAATAAAGGGCTAAAGCTTGATTTTATTTTTTAATTGATTTAATTTTGTTTTTGCTTGATGAGCTTCTCCATCTTATCAACGAATTTTTTAGTTCTTTTTATCATTCTCTCTATTTCTGCAGCACTGATTTCTTTCTTTTCACCCTTTGTGATCTTTTTCATTGTATTATAGATATCCTTTACGAAATCCACGTCTTCTTTTGTAACCTTCTTCTTTTTTAAAAATTCCCTCTCTAAAACATTAGGAACATCACCCGGTGAAGGAGGTAAAATACCATTTGCCATTAAAGCTGCATGCGCACTATCAATCGTTGCCCAATATAAGTCGTCAATGCTTAAAAATAGATGCTGCTTTGAAGCGAATATCATTGCCTTTGCTCTTTTTATGTGCGCTTCAATACTTTCCTGCGTCGGCCTTATCCTACCCTCAATTAACAATCTTTTTAGCGGATCAAAGAATCCGGTATCCACAACTGCAAAACCTTTTCTCAATGTATCTACAATCACTGGATCAGCATTTCTCACACCATCCCAAAATTCTTTTATTCCGAGTGTATTCACGTGAAGTTTATCCACTGCATTCAATTCTGCGAGTATTTTTGCTAATCCAACCCTAAACGCACCAACTACATCGCTCGTTGCTGGGACAAGTAGATCATCAACAAGTACAAGTACATCAATGTCACTCTTTTCTTTCATTTCTTCAGTTGCAAATGAACCAAAGACAATGACTGCATGAATGTAACCACCAAAATTCTCTACCAATTTGGAGCAAAAGTTGTTTATCAGTTCAAGTTCTTCCTTTTTAACTTCGAGATCTTTTTCACTCAATTCTTTTTTTCCACCAATCCTTCTCTTAATGTCAGCCAGACTCTCAATTTTTTCCTTCATAAGACCACCTCACAACGGCGAACCAATAAAACTCTCTGTAAAGTAATGCTCTCTTTTATCAATATGAATTGGATCATATACCGTGGCATAAATATTAGCTCTACCTGTTATATCACCAACAAATGGAATTCCATATTGTGAAAAGTAGCTAGGGAATGCTTTTTGTAAGCTTATGTAGTACCCAATCCCACCCATCTCACCACTTTCCATTGTAATAGGTCCTTTGAAACCAGCTTTCTCAAGTGCAGCTTTTATTTTTTCCCACATTTCTATGCCTTTACCTGGTTCTTCACCCACAGGCAAATGTTCTCCGAGTAATCGCTCATATGCAGCATGGACTTCTTTTATAGGCACACCTCTTTTTCTCAATTCTTCCAAAAACCTATCAGGACCATAACCAAGAATACCTCTCATTGTATTTGCATGTCCCATATCAAATGTCGCACCTATGTATTCTTCAGGATTACTTATTCCTCTTTTTCTTAGTTCACTGTGTAATCTATTAACCACAGCTGCTATTTCTTCTGGTGTTGAAAAAGCCATTTGTGAAGGTAGGTTTTCAATTGCAATCTTTATTCCGTCCCTACATGCCCTTTCAGCATAGGGTAAAAGATTTTGAACAACTGACTCTACCATCTTTTGTTTTGCATCATTTAGGACATTTTCTCCCTTTCCACCAACCTCTGGAGGCAGGAATCTTTTATATCTCTTCTCATAAGCCTCCACTCTAAGTTTCTCTGGCTCAACAAATTTGAATCTGACTTCTTCTGCTTTTCTCCTCGCTTCCTCCTCTACCCTTTTCAATTTTTCTTGGAGCGAGATATCTTTCTCAATGTCTTCTTTTGTTACGTAAATAGGTATACCTACTTGTCTGGCAATATCTTTTATTATTTCATCATTCAATTTTCCAGATTGTGTTCTCAACATTCTAGCTTTTTCAGCCAAATCCTGATATGCCTTTGCTTGTTCTTGGTAGTATTCATACCAATGTCGATGGAATGAAATGCTCGTTAGAATCTCACTTTTTATTAATTTCTCTTGCTCTTCAAAACTTCTTTTTCTTGCCTCTTCTATCACTTTATTTCTAATGTCAACAGGTAAGTCAACAACCGATTTAACTTGTGGAATGTCCATTCCTTTATTTCTAAAATCTGCCATTACCTCATCAAAGACTTCTTTTCTTATTTTAATCGGAACAAATGTTCTTTCTGCTTCATCCCATGCAAGAAATCTATCAACTTCATCTCTTGGTAAGGTAGTTGGATGTACGACCATTACCTTTGCCCCAACATCTTTCATGTATTTATAAGACTCTTCGAGTGTTTCTCTTACTCTTCTTTGCTGCTCAGGTTCAGGAATTGATAAGTCCGTGTAATATTCAGGAGCAAATGGAAAATGATACGTGTATTCGAGCTTGTTTACCTTTGCGAGCTCCTTTAGAACTTGTCTCCCAGTGTCGCCCACTTTTGTTGGAAAATTTCCGAGCTCTATTTGTTTTGCACCCCATCTTATTGAGTAATCTACTGCCTTATGCTCCGCTACTGTGATAGGTGCTGCTACACCAAACCAATACTTAGAAAAGTAACCATGTACTCCCTTGTTATCTTGGGAATATGCCATCTTAATCTTCCTCTTCTATTTTTAATCTAGGTTTATATTTCTTTATTAATTCTCTCTTTATTTGATTTTGTATTTCATCCACACCTGTTTTCAGGTCAATTTTAGGTTGAAGTTCTCTAAAATTGTTGGACAGTATTTCACCACCAACATTACTTTCTCCTCTGCTCTCTTCTTCAATCCTCAGATATCCGCCGACTTGTAATTCTTCTGTTTCCCTCATTCCAGGAATGTAGTCTGCCTTAATTTCCCCTCTATTTAAATATCCTTGGATTTTTGGTTCATTTGTTTTTAGTGGTTCAGCACTTACAACCACTGGCCCTCTCTCCTCTTCGATGACCAAATCCTCCAACCTTTCGCTTGATTCTTCTACTGTTAGTATTCCACCCGTTGGTAATTCCTGGGATGTTGGTATCCCTCTACCACTTTTTAATAATTGAATCAGCATGAAAATTCTTTCCTTTATTGATTTGTTTTTAACTTCCTTGAGTTTCTCTTCAAGAAAGGAAATTTTCTCTTTTAGACTCTTCATTTTTTTCAGATCTTCAATCAAATTTTTAAGAATGTCATTTTCATTTTTCATCAAGACACCGTAAATTTCTCAAATTTAAAATCCTTACAATTAGATGAAGATTATTGTGTTGTCCAGGGTGCCTTCTTCTTTCTCCTTATTGTCGGTAATATTGTACCAAAGGAATCAAAAGGTACAGGATATTTATAAGGCCAAGATTCAATTTTTAATACCTTCTTTGTTACATCATATGCTAACCACGCATCCTCCAGACATTGAACCCAAGCATTTCTCATTCCCATCCATTCCTTACCACTAAGTGTTTCAAAGAATGTTTGTATTTCACTTTTTTCCTTTTTCTTCTCTTCTTTCTTTTTTACCTTTTCTTTTTCCTCACCACCAGCACTTAAATACAAATTCTTGAACCATTCTTCCATCTTATCTTTCTTTGCTTCTTCAATTATTCTTTTTAGTTCATCCGCTTCATATATCATTGCTTTTACCGTCATCGTTGTTTTCATTGCACCTCGAGGTGAGCTACCACGCAATACAAAATCAATTTCAACGCAAGGAACATAGTCTCTAAATAGATACCTATTATCCTCATTTTCGAAAACATCTCGATATCCAATTAGTTTCACATATGAGTACACCGTTTCTCCGATTTTAATTATGTCAGGGCTTATCCACCTAAGAAAATTGTTTCCTTTAAGTGCTTGCTCCAATTCTGTTACATTTCTTATGAGTGGCTTTGCCCAATCTTTATACAATTCAATTGATTTTTGCTGTGCATTGATGCGCTCCTCGAGTACCTTCTTCATCTTTTCCAAACTGTCCTTCCAATACTTTTTCCAAGCCTCATATTCCGTAAGTTTTCTTTTTAATATGTTTTTTATTCTCTCGTTTGTTTCAAGTTTATCCACATCTTTTACATCTTGCGCAACAAAAAACCAATCTCTCAATGGAAAAAATTGTGTTTGTTGTGACATTACTTGTATACTACCGGCTCCAAGTCTAGAATCAATGAAGTCAACCCATATACCTTTTAATACAAGATCAGGTGGTTGTCCCTTCTTTTCTTTATAGTAATCCAAACATTCATTCACCCTTTGTAAGTCCTTTTCCATTCCAATTAAAGAGCGATACATATCTTGGATTGATTTTAATAATGCCATTGCATTCTGTGTCTGATAGTATTTTTTCATTTCCATTTGTCCCCACTCTTGACTCCTTTCAGAGAATGCATAGTAATCAACGAGCTTGACCAACTTCACACCTGCAGCCCTAAGTAAATCAGTAGCGGTATAATAGAACGGTTCAAGTGCATCACCAGAATCGTATATTAACTCCCATTTCTGAATAAGTGCTTTTCCGTCTTCAAATATTACTTTCTTTTTTCTCCAATGTGTAGGTAAACCAGGTATTTGTAGGTAATATACTCTTTTTACCATTTTGTACCTCTTGTGCACCTTTATAGTGAATGTAAGGTTTTATAAGTTTAAAAAAATTTTGAATAGTTAAAAAATAGAAGGTGATAAAATGGGTGTTGTTGATAGTATAAGAAACAAGATTCCATTGTTGAGGAAGAAGGAAGAAGATTACAGTGGAGATATTGGAGCCTTTCCAGAATATGCCGAACCTGCTGTACCAACACCACCAATTCAATCACCAGGATTGCCACCAGAGTTGCAGTTAGGTATGAGTACACAAGCACCATTAACACAAACGAAGAGTGATACTGAACTAATAAAAAGCCAACTTGAATTACTCTCAACAAAAATTGAGTCAATTAAAGTGATTGTTGAAAGGATAGATCAACGCTTGACATTTTTGGAACACATGATTAGTGAGAGATAAAATGAATCTAAGCAATTTCTTACATGAATTTTTTATAAAACCAATAATAGAAAATGAGGGTTATAATCCCGTGAACACAATTGTTTATGGTGTTATCCTAATCATCGCAATATATCTATTAAATTCATTTTTTTATTGGATGAGTAAGAAATACAAGGTTAAAATTGAATTTGATGCGAATTTTATGCTAGGTATTACACCATTCATTTTTTTTGGTTCAATTTTGAGAGTACTTGAGGATGCCAAAATACTCCCATTTTCATTTTGGTTCATCACACCTGGAATTTACATACTAACATTCTTACCTGTAATTATAACAATATTAGTTGGATTGTTTCTTGAAAAGAAAGAGAAAATTAAACTTCATAAATTCATTCTTGTTGTTGGGATTTTTTTTCTACTTCCATTATTACCATACATCAAGATCGTAAATTCGATCGCATTCCTTTATTTCTTTAGCTTTCTATTTGCATTTTTACTTACATTCAGATTTTTAGCCAATTCAACAAATTTATTAAAATTTCTCCAAGATAAAATGAATTTCATACCGTTTGCAGCGCACATTGCTGATGCAACAGCCACATTTGTGAGCTTAGATTTTTTTCCAACATATGGATACATAGAACAGCATGTAGTACCGAACTTTTTTATTTCGCTTTTCTTTGGAAGCGCTTCGGTAATGTATTTATTAAAAATTTTTATTGTTTTACCAATAATCTACTTGATACAGAAGCATTCAGAAGATAAGCAACTTTCCGATTTTCTAAGGGTTTGCATCTATATTCTTGGTATGGCACCTGCAGTAAGAGATATAATAAGAATAGCAATGCTTGTGTGATATTTAGTCATAATAATACTCTCCAATTTCTTTCTGTTCCCTATCTTTGACAGAATCTAATTTGTTTGGTCTAGGTCTATTCGTAACGTCATCCCTCCTGAATGTGATCCCAATCTCTTTTAAGAACATGTTCATTCCTTCCCTCATCTCATAAGGGCCACTACAAATCCCTTGTTTAGAAGGTGTGCCAGTAAACACGAGTAATTTATCACTTAAGTAATCAATGAATAGCAAATCATGGTCAATCACGAATACATTTTTTTTCTTCATTTTTGCAAAGTCCCTAATTATTTTTGCAATCGTAATTCTTTGTTCAACATCTAGATGTGCTGATGGTTCATCAAGGAGGTAAAGATCTGCTTCCCTAAGCAGACAACTTACAATTGCAACACTTTGCAGTTCCCCACCAGACAGTTCATTTATTCTTTTATCAAATAAGTGATGAACACCAAGTGATATGTAAAAATTTCTATATTCTTCGCTCATAAAATTTTTATTTATTTTTGATAAAACTTCCCTTACACTTTCTCTGCTTTCTATTTCGATGTACTGTGGTTTGTAAGAAATTTTGATGTTTAAATCCAATTTACAATTATCAGGATTAAGTTCACCTGCTATAATTTTTGCAAATGTTGTCTTACCAATTGCATTTTCCCCAATGATCCCTATCACTTCATTTACAGATATTCTTCCAGGATTCACAACGAGTTTGAAGGTACCTAAATTTTTTTCTAATCTGGGCCATTCCAATGATATGGCACTATCTATTGCTCTTGTTGGCAGCTTCGTTTCAAATTTTATTTGATACTCTCTGAATTTTATGTTTTCATCTCTAAGATAACCGTTAATAAAACTGTTTATTCCTTCTCTACTCCCAAGAAGATTAGACATGATTCCATAAACACCTTCTTCACCAAACATAATGTGAATGAAATCACACATGTAATCCAGCGCAATTAAGTCATGCTCAACTACGAATATACAATTATTCTCATTTGACTTTTTTCTTATTATTTTACATACATTCAAACGTTGTTTTATGTCAAGATAACTAGATGGTTCATCAATGAAAAAAACGTTTGCATCCCTTAGTAAGCAAGCCGCGATTGCGACCCTCTGTAATTCTCCACCAGATAAATTTTGCACTCTTCTATCCAAAATGTCTTGAATTCCTAGCAAATTTGCAAGTTCCATCATTCTTTCATGCGAACCAAAATTTTCTAGGAAATTAACTACACTCCCCTTGAATGTTGATAAGACATCGATGTGCTGTGGTTTAACAGAGACCCTTATCTTACCTTCAAATAAGTCTTTAAAGTACTTCTGGGTTTCCGTTCCTCTAAAAAAGTTTATTATGTCTCTTTCCTCTATTTTTGCTTCTATGTTTCCAAAGTTTGGCTTAAGTTTTCCAGAAAGGATGTTGAGTGTTGTTGTCTTACCAATTCCATTTCTTCCAAGAATACCAATTATTTTCCCGAATCTAGGTATTGCGAATCTACACAATACAAATCCATTTTTACCATATCGATGGATTACTTTACTTTCTATTTTCTCCGGAATATTTACAATTGAAATCGCATTGAAAGCGCATTTCTTTATACATATACCACATCCAATGCAAAGATTTTCATCAATAATTGGTTTATTATCCTCACCAATCTTTATTGCATCTTGCTTTGCTCTAACTTTTGGGCAGAATTTTCTACATAAGTAATCACAATCTATTCCACCCTTACATCGATCCTTCCTCACCACAGCGATCCGCATGGAATAAAAAGAAAAGAAATTATTTAATAAGCGTTTTCCTAATTTGACCAATAAAATTAAATCCTATACTCTTTTTAAATCTATCATGCTTATTGGCATCATCGGAAAAACAAATGTGGGTAAATCAACCTTTTTTAAGGCGCTAACACTTGCGAATGTTGAGATAGCAAATAGGCCATTTACAACGATAAAACCAAATCATGGAATTGGATACATAAAAATTAAATGTGTTTGTACAGATTTTAACGTGAAGTGCAACCCAAAGAACTCATTCTGTAGGGAAGGAATTAGATTTGTACCAGTTGAGCTTTTGGATGTTGCTGGCTTAGTACCTGGAGCACATGAAGGCAAAGGTTTAGGTAATAAATTCTTAGATGATCTTAGGCAGGCAGATTGCTTCATTCATGTCCTTGACATATCCGGAACGACAAACGAGACAGGAGAAGCAACAAAAGGTTACGATCCAATAAATGATATAAAATTTCTTGAGAACGAGATAGATTTTTGGTTTTTTGACATAGTAAAAAGAAATTGGGATAAGGTAGTTAGACTTACACAAGTAACACATAAAGAGTTTGAGAGGGAGCTTGCGCAACAGCTTTCTGGTTTAGGCATAAAAAGTGATGATGTGCTATTAGCGATGAGAAATGCTGAGATAGAAGGAAAAATGAAGATTGGTGATGAAGAGCTATTCAAATTCTCATCAATGCTGAGGAAAATATCAAAACCAATGATAATCGCAGCCAACAAGATAGATTTACCAGGTGCTAAAGAGAATTTCGAACGGATAAAGAATGAATTTCCAATATATAAAATTGTGCCATGTTGCGCTGAGGCTGAACTTGCATTGAGGGAAGCAGATAAGAAGGGGATAATTAAGTATATACCTGGTGAGAGTGATTTTGAAATTTTGAAAGAAGAAATGAGCAGAGAACAAGCAGCCGCACTTGAATTCATTAGGGAGAAAATTTTGAATGTTTATAATAGTACTGGCATTCAGGAATGCTTAAACAGTGCGGTTTTTGAATTATTACATTCATTAGTTGTTTTCCCAGTCGAAGATGAGAATAAACTTTCAGATAGAACAGGTAGGGTTCTTCCTGATGCGTATTTAATGTCAAAGAATTCAACAGCACTGGATTTAGCATTCAAGATACACACAGACATAGGGAAAAATTTTGTTGCAGCGATTGATTGCAGAACGAAGCGAAAGATTGGTAAGGAATATCTACTTAAAAACCGAGATGTGCTAAAAATATTTACAAAGTAGGTGAGAGGTTGAATTTTATTTTCTTTAGACCAGACATACCCAATGCACTTGAAAATGAAGGAGTAAAAATTGCATTACCAAGATATAGGAAGATTCTAGTTGATGGATTACCGGCAAAGTTTCTAATTCTAAAGACGATCGATACTGGGAAGTTACCTAAAAAAGAAGACGAGATGTGGAGATTACATAAGAAAAGTATGCAAAAGTTTTCAAATGCATTGGAAGAGATAGATAAAAAAGGATTGAGACATAAGGATTTAGGTTTCAAAGATAATTCTTTACTTGATTTGAAAATAAAATTAGTGGAAAAAATAATGGAAAGATGCCATCTTTGTGAGCGTAGATGCGGTGTAAATCGTTTTAAAGGTGAAAAAGGTGAGTGCAGAGTTGGAAATGAATGCTTAATCAGTTCGATCTTTGTACACATGGGAGAAGAGAGCTTTATTAGCCCCTCTTTAACTTGCTTCTTCATGGGATGTACGTTTCATTGTCAGTTTTGTCAGAATTGGAGTATATCACAGTGGCATGAAGATGGTGAGAGGATTGAACCAGATATTCTAGCTAAGATAGTAGACGAACAAGCACTCAAGGTAAGGAACCTGAATCTTGTTGGTGGGGAACCAACTCCAAGTTTACTTTTCATACTTGAAGCATTGAAAGAAATGAAATCAAATATTCCAATCGTCTGGAACTCGAATATGTATATGAGCTTAGAAACAATGGAAATACTCAATGGCATTGTTGATGTTTATCTCTCTGATTGGAAATATGGGAATGATGAATGCGCTAGAAGATTATCCAAAGTGAATAATTATTGGGAAATAATTAGCAGAAATCATGATATCTCATTTAAACAATCTGAATTGACAATAAGACATTTGGTGATGCCAAATCATATTGAATGTTGCACAAAACCAATTCTTGAATATATCGCCGAAAATTATGGAAAGAAAGTAATCGTCAATGTAATGGATCAATATAGGCCAGAATATCTTGCGCACAAGTATATTGACATCGCAAGGATACCAAATGATAAAGAAATAGCAAGCGCAATAAACTACGCTGAAAAACTTAGATTAAATTATATAACTTAAATTCTTTTTGTAAGATAAGCTTTATAACCAAAATACTTTGTATGTTAAATAATGGAACTAGAGGATACAATAAAACTTTTTGATAAGAATGGAGATTTAATTCGAATTAAGGATAAGGTTTCAACAGAGTATGAAATTGCTGAAAATTTAATTAAATACGAACCAAGACCAGTAATCTTTGAGCGTGTTTCTGGCTATAAAACAAAGGTCGTGGGAAATATATTTGCAAGCAGAGAAAACATTGCAAGTATCATTGGTGTAAAAAAAGAGGAAATTTTGTTTAAGTTAATGAAAGCAATGGAAAATCCAATTCCAACAAAACTGGTTAAAAATGCTAAATGCCAAGAAGTAATTGAGAAGGATGTTGATCTCAATTCTATCCCAATTTTAAAGCACTTCAAAAAAGACGCTGGGAAGTACATTACTGCTGGATTTGTGATTGCAAAGGATAAAGAGAATGGTAAGGTAAGGAGAAATGCTAGCGTACACAGATTGCTCGTCAAGAATAAAGATGAGCTTTTGATTAGGATTGTCCCACGTCACCTTTATGAGATACTACAAAATCACAAGGAAAGGAATGAAAATCCAAAGGTTGCAATATGTATTGGCGCAGAACCTGCCTGTTTGATCGCAGCTTCAATGCAAGTTCCAAGAGAAATATTTGAAATGGAAATTGCTTCGAGCTTACTAAATCGAGAACTTGAGATGACCAAATGCAAAACAATTGATTTGGAAGTTCCAGCCAATTCAAACTATGTTTTGGAAGGTGAAATACTCTTAGACAAAAAAGAGAAAGAAGGACCTTTTATTGATATTACAGGAACTTACGATATCATTAGAGAAGAACATGTGGTAAAAATAAATGCAATTACACACAGAAAAGAACCAATTTATCAAGCACTCTTACCGGGATTTTCTGAACATCAACTTTTAATGGGACTACCACAAGAGCCTAAGATATACAGGGCCCTTCAATCAGCAGAAATAAATGTACAAAGAATAAATTTGACAAGGGGTGGATGCAATTGGTTTCATGCAATTATCTCAATTAAAAAGAAAAAGGAAAATGAGGGAAAGAATGCAATCATGGCTGCGTTTACTGGCCATCCGAGCCTAAAAAAAGTTACTGTTGTTGATGATGATATAGATGTTTTTAACATGGAGGAAGTTGAATGGGCAGAGGCAACTAGACTTGACCCTTTAAGAGGCATTATAAAATATGAAGCAGCAGGATCAACACTTGATAAGATAGGTAAAGGAAATAAATGGGGTATAGATGCAACTTTACCGCTCGAAATTTTAAATGATGAGGAAAAGTTTCAGACATTTGTTCGGGTAAAAAAGAAATGATAAGAACAAAACAACCAGTCTCTTTTCTTGATGGATTTGATCCAAAAAGAGGAGTGATTACGCAAAAGGGACACGAATTAGAAGGTAAAAGTATTGCTAATGAAATAGTTGAACTACCTTACTCAGTTGGCTCGACGGTTGGTACATATAAAATATTTGAATCTGTCCGATATGGGAAAGCACCGAGAGCATTCATTCTACAAAAACCAGACCCAATCATTCTTCCATCAATGCTTGTTGGTATTCAAGTAAAAATAAAAGGTAAGAAAAAAGTTAGGAAGAAGATTTACATTGAGGAAATTAAAGGAATAGATAATAAACTTTTAGCATATTTGAAGAGAGAGGCAGAATTAGCTAACGCTGAAAAATTAATAAAAATTGATTCAGCACAAGTTGCAGGTGTTTCTTATAAAACTTGTGGAGATGGTGGCTTAGAATTTGTAAAAAAGATGATTGAAAGAAAATTGAAAGTCAGAGTAATGACCACATTAAATCCAGCAGGTATGGATCTAGAAAAATGGGAGGAAATGAAAATTCCAGAAAGATTTGCTGAAAGACAATTGGAACTCATAAACTACTTTAAAATGCTTGGTATTGAACCCACATGTACATGCACCCCTTATTTAATTGGGAATTGTCCAAGATTTGGTTCCCATATTGCTTGGGCTGAAAGCTCAGCAGTTTGTTTTGCAAATTCTTGTTTGGGCTGTAAGACAAACAGGGAAGGAAGCGCGAAGAGCTTAGTTTCGGCGCTTACAGGACTAACCCCTTATTACGGATTGCATAAGCAAGAAGAGAGAAATCCAAGCATAGAAATAGACGTCCAAACAAAGCTAAGGAATGTATCTGATTTTAGTACACTTGGTTTTTTTATTGGTAAAGTTTGTGGAGATAAAATTCCAATTATAAAAGGAGTAAAAAAAATATCGATTGAGGGTATGAAATCGCTTTGTGCAGCATCAGCTGCCTCAGGCGCAGTTTCTTTGCTTCATATTGAGAACATTACTCCAGAAATAAAATTAAAGAAAGTTAAACCGAAAATCAATGAGAAATTCTCTTTCGGAAAGAATGAATTAAAAAAAGTTTATGATGAGTTAAATAGCACAGAAAAAGTTGATTTAATTGCAATCGGGTGTCCACATGCTTCTATCAACGAGGTAAGAGAAGTTGCCATGTTACTAAAAAATAGAAAACTGAAAAACGTTGATCTATGGATTTGTACTTCAAGAGAAATAAAAAAGATCTGTGAAAGAAAAGGTTTTGTTAAAAAAATTGAGAAAAGTGGTGGTATGGTAGTTGCAGATACTTGTATGGTTGTTTCACCAATAGAAGAAATGGGGTATCGTTATGTTGCTACGAATTCATGCAAAGCAGCAAAGTATTTGCCAAGTTTTTGCAAGCAAAAAGTTTTCTTTTCTGATATTAAAAACATAATAAATAAATTTTCAATTTAGATTAATGGTATGAAAATGAAACCTCCCTTTTCATCCCCGAGCTTTTGGTATTTCCCTTCTTTATAAAAAAGCGCAACAAGCGCGCACAGAATTGCATCTTTTTCAGATTGATTCCTTATGATGTTCATTCGTCTAAAATTGAATTTTTTAAATATATCTGTACTTTCATCCACTTTTAACAATGATTTCACAGTCTCATTATTTGTCTTGATTATTTCACTGTATCTCTCAATATTATTTTTTATCCTGGTAAACCTTATCTCGAACTCTTCCATCTCGTCTTTGTTTTCATTTAAATTAGATGGTACATTTATAGCGACAACTTCTGGTCTGGCTCTACTAATTATTTCCATGATCTGCTCATTGGTCCTTGGTGAAAATGTAGAGACATTTAAGCCTTCAATTAAACAAACACCAGAAATCATTCTTTCGTTTGGACTCAAATTTATTCCAACTACTTTCATGAACTTCTTTAAAATATTCAGATATTAAAATTTATATGTATGTAAAGGAGTAAAATTTTATGGCGAATAAGAAGAGCGTTGGTGTTGGTCTTGGTGTAATACTTTTGAAAGAGGATAAAATTCTTCTGGGCAAAAGAAACACAGATCCAAGCAAGGCAGATAGTGAATTACACGGTGAGGGTACATGGACAATGCCAGGAGGTAAGTTAAATTTTGGTGAGACATTTGAAGAATGCGCCAGGAGAGAAGTTCTTGAAGAGACAGGAATTAAAATCAAGTCCACAAAAGTAATAAGCTTATCAAATGACATTGTAGAGGATGCCCATTTTGTTACGATTGGTCTACTTTGTGAGGATTTTGAAGGAGAGCCAAGAGTAATGGAACCTGATGAAATTACTGAGTGGAAGTGGTTTTCAATATACAGTCCACCAAAACCGATATTTCCACCGAGCGAGAAGATTTTGAAAAGCTATTTAACGAAAAAGTTCTATTTAGAATATTAAAATCCAACAAGATTTTAAACTTGAAGCTACTTCAATTATTTAGATATAAAATGAAGATTGTATTTCTTGGAACTGGAGATGCGTATACAACGACAAATAGAGGAAGCGTTGGTATATTAATACCAGACGAAGGAATACTATTAGATACACCTCCAGACATATTATATAAACTCAACAAAATAAACTATGATGTAAGTAAAATAAAATCTGTTTTTATTTCACATTTACATGGAGATCATGCGGTCGGCTTACTATTTCTATTTCTCTATTCAAAATATAAATCAAAAAAAATATTTAATCTAGTGCTTCCGAGAAAATCAAGAGAAAAGCTTTCTCGAGCATATAAGATTTTTTTTGATGCACCAAATCTCAAGAAACCAAAAATATTTGCAAAAGAAGTTAATACTGGCGAATACACAATTAATGGGATAAAATTTTTTGTAAAAGAAACAAGATCTACAGTCAATAACTTGAGTTATAGATTAATCATCAACAAAAAAAGTATTGTATATTCGGGAGACACATATGATGATCTTTCCAATTTTGCAAAAAATTGCAATCTCTTAATTCACGAATCAGCAATAATGGACGAAAAGTATTCAAAAAAATATGGACATTCAACACCTTTCATGGCAATTCAAACGGCAAAAAAAGCGAATGCAAATACTCTCGCATTAGTTCATTTAAGTAAAGAAGTTGAGAAAAAAATACCGATAATAAAAAAGTACGCGAAGAGAAATAATGTAAAATTAATCATTCCTAATGATTTGCAGCAGATAGAGATTTGATATTACACAATTCTTTCATAAGTTTGACATTGTGTTTTATTGATTCAATCCAATACTTATTCATTATTGCATTGAAATCATCAAAGTTTCCGGTCGTAAATCCTGCTATCCCAGTCCTTATTATTTCAGGTCCCAACTTCTCAAATTCACTTATTTTTATACCTCTTCTTCTTAGAAAATCGGGTAAAAAGTAGCTATGCCATGCCAAAACCACGCCAGAAGAAGACTTTTCTTCCTCTCCTGTCCTACCTATTGTTTTCTTAAGAAAAGATTCAAGTGTAATTCCATATTTTTTGAGTGTTTCTTCATTTGCTGGATCAATTTTCAATTTTATTTTCTTTGCTACTTTATCATAGATCGTCCTTTCTTCAATTTCAGGATAATCCAAATAATCACCAAGTGCTAGCATTTCCCATGCTTGACCCATTGTCTGCAACTCAGTTTTTGCAAGCTGATATATTAAGCTATTCTTATTCGTCTCCGTGTTATTTACCATATATTTTTGAAGCTTTTCGAACAGCATTCGGAATGAATTTCTTGACCATGCGCATGCATCTCGCTCATCTAAATTTATTTTCACATTTTTTAACACATCCTCACCATATATTAAAGAACCACATTTTTGTGTTCTTCTTGTTACGACCTTACCAACTAAGTCCATACCTTCTCTTCTCTTCGGCCTCATCCAATTTTCCCTTATACATTCTTCACCTCTTTCCAAGTAGCAGACTGGATATGACCAATAATCAAAACTTATTCCCAATTTTTCTCCAAGAAATTTTATATCTTCAAGAATGCGAGTTCCACCTTCTGGCTCTATTTTATCTAAAAAAACAGTGACATCGATATCTCTTAACCCTTTTACTATCCCTTCCTTGGGTGATGCAGTAGAACTCAAATTATAAACAGATCTGAGATTTTCACCATAAACTTCCCTTAACCTGTTTACGATCATGTCTTCAATATTTTCATTTATTTTCTTATTCATATTATACTACTAAGTAGTAGTATTATTTAAATTTTCTGTTAACAATAAATTTTTCTTTAGTAATTATCTTAAGTATAAGATGAATCGATGGATTAAAGCTTTGATAATTATAATTATTGTTACAATTATGATTTTAATTGGACTTTACCTCTATGCCTCATACTGGTTCAAACAATTTGGAATTTAGAAATAAAACCCAAAAAGTTTTTTACTTTATAATTTATTTTCAAAAATATGGGTGCAATTAGTTACATAATTACTGGAATCATCTTTATTGGGTCTGGTTTCTTAGGACTATTAATGAGGGTGGATCCAGATTCAGAAGCGTGTAAAATGTTAAATAAAATGATCGCCGCTGGAATATGTCCACTTCTTGCCGATCTAACCCTACTCCTTTCATATGGCACACTCGCACTTGGTTCTTTGTTCATCATTATAGGGGCAACTAAGATTTCCATTGATTACGCAAAGAAAGCTGCTGAAAAAACAACAGAGAAGAAAGCATAATCTTTTATGTGATCAATGATTATAAAATATATGGTGATTTAAATGGATCAAATTGTTCATTGCTCTCATTGTCACATAGATATGCAAGAAGTTAAAATACCAACCCCAAACATAGGTTGCATATCTGTTTATACATGTCCAAAATGTGGTAGGACAGAACCGAAAAGGGATAAGCCAATCATAGTGAAGTATTAAATTTGATACTACTCTATTATGACAAAATTTAAAAATATTCTTATTTTAATCAA
>JAPDLJ010000007.1:0-6720 GCA_025920705.1 Candidatus Jingweiarchaeum tengchongense | reverse complement strand
AACATGCCAGACTTATATGATAAATTAAAAGAGGATCCAAATTATTTTTTAAAAATAGAGAATGAGACCAGAGCTAAAATTGCAAGGGGAGGTAAGGTTAATCAATCACCATTGAGGCTTATATTGATTCCAGATAGAGAAATTCTTAGAAAAAGAATTTATGAAAAATATGGTATAAAAAACATTGACAAGTATTTTATACCAATCATCGTTGATCGAGCTACATATAGAGAGATAAAAGGTGAAAAAGAGACCTCAATACTAACTAAGGATTGGTTTGAAGATTTATTGAGAGTTGAAGCGCACGTTAAAAGAGTAGATGATTTCTTTGTTTCATATATTGATGTTAATTTTGGTTCTCAAATTGATCAAGCAATTGAGCATGAGGCAATCCATGCGCACATATTAGGAAAAAACCCAAACTTTTATGATATCACTCCAAACTTTGGTTTTGGAGTTATAACTCCAACATTAAATTTCGAGAAATTGAATTGGTTAGAGATCATTTCATATGTAGCCACGATGTCTGAAAAAGATATAAAAGAAATTAAGAAAAAAAGTAACCCACTTTTCATTTCAAATTCCAAGTTAATAAAAAAGAATCCGAACAAATTGAAGGGAGGTATTATTGCTGGGATAGTATTATCTCCAATCCTTACCATGAATGAGTCATTAGAAAAAATAATTGATAGAAGAGCTTCAGATCTACCTTATCTATTTGGAAAAAAATTTATCCAAGTTATTTTATCTCCGGCATACTTAAGAACGGATTTTAAAAAATTGCTTAAGGATTCAGACGAGTCATTTCGTTTTGCTCATAATTTAAAAAAGAAGCTTGGTTTAAAACGCTTTATAAAAGAAGTATCTGAAAAAAGTAAAGAGGAGTTGATGAGAGAATATGCTAGATCACTTTAAAATAGAAAAAATAACAAGCTATGTACCACCAAAACAAATTTCAATACTTTTAAATAGGATCGAGGAAGAAGCAAGAGATTCAATTATCAATAAAAAATCTCCGCATTCTATGGTCTTAGAAAATTATAAAGGAAAAAATTATCGAGTAGCAAACTTAAATTCAATTATAAGAGATGGTGTCATAACACCAATAAAAAATAAAATTTTAGAGAAATTAGATGCAGAGGAAAGGATGGTAAATTCTCCACATTTATATATGAATATCAGAGGAGACGTGATAATAGAAATTGTAAAAAAAGGTAAGAAATTAGAAGGTGAATTACTCGAGTCAAAAACGAATGATAGGATCGCTTCAGTAATGCTTGAAGAAATTGACCATATAAAGAAAAATCAATTGAATAGGTCTAAAAATGAAACCTACAAAGCAAAAAATGAAAATGGAAGTTTTGTTGTTCTAAACATTGATGAATTTGTTGCTGAAAGAGTAGGTATACCATTATTAGAATTAACTAAAGATTATCTCATGGGTAAATACACTGTAATTTCTAATTCTTCATATTTTCATGAAAAGTTCAAGTTCTTTGATGTTTATGATTTAAGGATATTACCTAGAACGATAATACCAGACAGATTTTTGGAGAGCAGTATAGCAATAGAAACCAATGAAAGAATGAAAAAAGAGAAATTAAAGTCAAAGACACTAGAAGTGAAATTGAATGAAAAATTGGATGAACTTAGTGAAAGGTTTGCTGATAGGTTGGTTCCAATTATTGTGAATGAAATTGATGTTGTTAGAGGCGGTAAGAGGGGGCCGTACTTAAAAAAACAATTTGGAAAAAATTTTTTTAATTGGGCTTCTTTCCTGAATAGTAAATTAAATAGTAATTTTGGTTTAAGTGAATGGGTTGCAGGTAAATTTTTTCCATTTCCAGAAAAAGAATTTGTTTTGACAAATCCAATCTATTCCGCACTTATTTTTAAAGATGATCGTAGTAATGATTTGGCCAATGTTGGATTAGAAAAAGATATCACTGACGAAATAATCGAATGCATGAAAATGCTTCTATGTGAGATTGGTAACGACACGGATATGATATTTACTAGCTGTAGAATTGGTAGCGCAAAGATAAGTAACGCCAGTATCTATCAAGAAAAATTTGCTGATGACTCGATTTTAAAAATGGCAGAGATAGATTCATCAAATTTTTTCGGAGCGCTAGAGAATAAACTGAATGATGAGATATATAGAAAATTACCATATCCTAAGGCGTCGCTTTTTGATACTGATTTAAAGAAAGAGATATATAAAATAAATCATTTTGAAGTTGCTTGGGAATGAACAAAATGTCTAACGTAGTGAAAGCTTCATTGCATAACCATTCTATTTATTCGGGAAATAGCGCATCACAAAGATGCACATTAGAAAGGATGATTGAGAAGGCATTCGATGTAGATTTACAAATACTTGCAATTACTGATAACAATTCTGATAGGTCAATTGATCTCATTTTAGCAAATTCTTCCAAAATGAAATATAGCATTACTGATTTTGATGATAGGGGAATAATTATTAATAAAAAAGAACATGAGCTTTGCTTGATAAGAGGAGCTGAAATATTTACAGATAAGGGACATATTCTATCAATCGGACATGAAGGTAAAATGTGTTTTAATAAAAAACATGATTTATTTGATATTTTAGGAGAAATAAAAGATAGAGGCGGCTTGGCAATACCAGCCCACATATTACACACACAAATAGGTGGAATGAAAAAAGAAACACTTCTTGAAATAATAGATTACATTGACGCTGTTGAAACTTTTAATGCTTATAATATTAAAGTTTTTCCAAGGATGATTGATGCAACAAGATTTAACCTTTTAGCGAAAAAGTTTAGCCAAGAGTATCATATCCCAGGTATTGCCAGCTCAGATTCTCACCACATAGATCAAATTGACAGGGCATATGTATTATTTAACAAGGATAAGTTGAATTACTCTTCTGGCAAGAAATTTGTCGATTCTATAAGAACTTCATTACAAAATAATGAATTTAAAAATTACGAGAGTTACGTTCCTAAAGTCGAGATTATGAGATGGATACTATCTATAAACATAAACCCAATTAAAAAAGTAAAAAATTTAACTAATCTTCTGAGGAAAGAATTGTTAGGGTATTTCGTCAATTAGTAATTTTTATAAAGTTTTGATTGCTTAGTGAAGTAGTTAAAAGGTGAGAAAATGCCGAGAGGAAGAAAAAAGAAGATAGGAGCAGACATTCAATCCCAAGAAGAAAAAAAAGCTGAATTAGTTGAATCAAGAATTTTCTATTCAGAAGATTTTAGAAGGATAGCCGAGGATGAAATGATTAAGGGAAGAGGATTTACAATGGAAAGCGCAAAGACACTTGGTGTTGATAAACCAGGATATTACTTTCTAATCAAGGCTGAAAAGGAATTTTTTGATAAATGTGAAATACTGAAGAATTTAGAAGAAGTTAAGGGAGATGAAAAAGAAAAGCTCTTACAGAAATTCAAGGAAGTAGAGGAAAGCGTTACGAGTGGAGTTGGATTACTCGGCATATAACTGTTCATTTTTCGTAATTCCCCATTTTAGGAATTACATTTCTTATCCCACCAATGGGATTTTCAATATCACCAAAATACCTTGGGATTATGTGAATGTGTAAATGGTCAATTGTTCTACCAGCAGCTTTTCCTTCATTGACCCCAATATTATAACCGTCAGGTTTCTTGTTTATTCCTATATGATCTAACATCTTCTTACAAAATTGCACAGATTTTTCATTCAGAGGATTCTCAATGGAATTTTCATACACTTTTTTTAAATCAGTATTTTCAATCAATTTTACTACATCGATGATTGCGTGTTGTAAATCACTCCACTCATCATTGACCAAGTCAAACAAGGAGGCCACATGTCTCTTTGAAATAATCTCAGCATGTCCCGGTGAAACTGGGAATTTATCAAATCTAGCAAAGAAATGTTTGCTTTCATATATTACTTCCTCTTTTCTATTGTAAAGCTCACAAAATACACAGTTCATACGAATATTTTCTAATTTTTAAATTTAAAAGATTTAATATAGTAACTTTTATAAAGTAGTTACAATAACTATACATTGGTGAGACAGTGAACAAAGGTCAGAAATTTAATCATTCCTTAGAACAAAAACTTAATGGCGCTGTTGATGTAATTGAAAATCTAGAAAAATTGCAAGAAGAAATCAATAAAAGAGGCATTCAACTAACAGAATTTTCTTTGAAAGGACTTACTTTCCCCATTGTAACGCATAAAAATACGAAGTATGCAATAAGACATCAAGATGAGGACTTCGTTTTAAGTACTTACAGAGCAAGCGCATTTAGTATTCCACCCGGACAAACACATACAGTGAATGTAAATAGTTTGCTGGAACAAATAGTTAATATTGATAAAGATGCAATAGTGGAAATAACAATGCGTACATGGGGAGACGATGTAAGAAAATATATTGATGTTGAAAAATTTTTTCCTGACAATCAAATTATTCTTGGGACCACAATTATACCAATCCCTAAGAAATTTATGAAAACTGTGAGAACACGCTACTTAAAAAATGAACATATTTTTACAATCCAATCACCACCAGAACATGAATTGCAATTAATAAGACTGATGGAAGAAGATGGAATTAAATTACTTCCGTCAGAATACTGGGGAAAAAATTTATTAAAATCAAATTTAGATAGAAATTGGAGTTTATCTAATTTTCTTCATACAAATGAGAAAATTGCGAAAGTATTTGGTTCAGAACCTATCTTGACGGAGATAGGTTTAGAGATAAAACCAGAAAAATTTAAAATAGATACCATTCCAAAAGGAATATCAATAAAATACGATAGTGACATTCATATAGATTATCAGAATCGTTGTTATTTAGGGATCAGCGATTCAGATGAATTAAGTATCAAATTTAAGAAAGAGAACATACCACAAGTCGCTAAATTTATTGGTGGATTAAAAATTAGAAGTAGTGATAATACAATGGTATAAACAATTAAATCATAGTTAAGTTCATTAACCATTCTTCAGTTTTTTTCTTTGCTTCTTCATCACCCATTTGCAGCGGTGGATGCTTCATTAACCAAGCACTTGGCTCAATCAATGGTCCACCAACATTGTGATCAAGTGCAATTTTACAGTATCTTATCGCATCGATTGCAACACCTGCAGAATTTGCCTTGTCATCCACTTCCAAACGCAGTTCCATATTGAACGGTATCTCAGCGAACATTTTACCTTCAATTCTTATGAATGCAAGTTTTGTATTTCCAAGGAAAGGAATGAAATCACTCGGACCAACATAGATGTTCCTATCCTCGATTCCACTTGGAATCAAACTTCTGACAGCTTCTGTTTTGGAAATCTTTTTGCTTTCTAATCTGTTCCTTTCAAGCATCGTGAGAAAGTCCGTGTTCCCACCGACATTTATTTGATAAGTCCTATTTATCTTTGCCCCTCTATCCACACATAACTTAGTCAAAGTTCGATGTACTATCGTAGCACCTATTTGACTTTTAATGTCATCACCTATTACTGGTATGTGAGCCATTTTAAATTTCGTACCCCAAGCTTTATCTGAAGCAATGAATACCGGAATACAATTGATAAATCCACATTTTGATTCAATTGCAATGCTTGCCCAGAATTCGCTAGCTTTTTGAGCACCGACTGGGAGATAGTTAATTAAAATTTCAGTTTTTGTCTTTCTAATTTCTTCCAAAATTTCTTCTCTGAGTTTTTTAATTGATTTTGTTTGCTTTTTTGGTTTTATGAGACTTGCAGTATAGATACCTATGCCATCAAGTAAAGGACTTTCTTTTACGATTACGTCTTTCCCAATCGATACATTTTTTACCCAATTGACACAATTGGGGCATGTATAAATAGCATCACATAACTTTTTACCAATTTTATTTTCTGCGACATCAAATGCGCTTACAAAATCAATATCATAAATACTGTAATTACCAATTTTTTCGTGCATTAAACCAATTTTAATAGTTTTTCTATTGCGCTTATAAAACTCTATACCTTGGATTAATCCGGAAAAACAATTCCCAACACCAATGACACCAACTCTTATTTTCTTCATAAGTTTTATAATATTGTAAAATATTATAAATATTGTGGTCAGAGAACCGATAGAAAGGTTGAAGGAAAAAGTTTTGAAGGAGAATCTTTGGATCTTCATATTTAAATTACTCAGCGAAAAAGATGCATATGCATATGAACTGAGGAAAAAAATTGAGAAAAAATTTGGTTTCTTAGCAGGCAATGTAACGAGCTATAAAGTACTTTATTTGCTAGAAATCGATGGATATGTGAAGTCATACTCCAATGGACGTAGGATATACTACAAACTAACAAAAAAAGGAAAGAAAGAACTTAATAAAGCGAAGAATTTCTTTAAGGATATTTATAATTTCTTAGTTTAATTATTTTATTGCAATTATTTCAATCGATGATGTTTTTTTAGTTAGTTTATCAATTAACTCCATTTCCAATTTCATGATTTCTTTACTCTGTTTTATGATATTACCACCTAAAACTTCATATTCTTTCTTAATCGAATCTGTGCTTAATGTAATTGATGTAGATTTTACATTGATTTCCTTTAATGAGTGTTCTAAGTTATTTAAAGGAAAGTTTGGAACAACAATTGTGAGATAAGCAGTCGGTTCCAGATACATATATAATGTGTTATTAGTTTTTTCACCAGATGATAGACCAACTACTCTG
>JAPDLJ010000006.1 GCA_025920705.1 Candidatus Jingweiarchaeum tengchongense | reverse complement strand
TTTGTCTATGGGAACGAGTTTTCATTGGCAGATAACACATTGAAAGTAATGACAATTGTGTTTTTGATATACAGTAGCACGCTTTGGCTTTATCCGTTATTTGGCGGATATGGGAAAATGAAACTTCTAAGCAAAATTAAATTATACTTGGCGATCATCACGATCATTAGTTCTTTAATCTTCGTACCTATTATGGGTGCGGTTGGCGCTGCACTTGTAATGTTGATTTCAGAAGTCATTTTTTCTATACTTGGTTATTTTAAACTAGTCAGGATTGAAAAATTAAAAGTTAAATATGGTGTCAGTGTAAAAGCTTTGCTATCATCAATATTAATTTTACCGATATTATTAACTATTCATTACTATCTCTTCGGCATCATTGAACTTTTGGCTGCAGCTTTCATTTGTACTCCGACTTACTTGATTATACTATATCTACTCGGTGGGATCAATAAGAATGACATAAAACTACTATCAAGTACGTTAGGCATACCAAAACTGAAATCGTTCTTACACATCGATTAAAAAAGCTTAAATATTATTTTATCATATTTGGTGGTATGAAGCGGAGATTGTCAATAACGGTTGATGATCGAATAATAAAGAAAATTGATTCTGTGATTGATGGGAGAGTAATAAGATCACGCAGTCATGCAATCGAATATTTTCTAACAAGGGCACTTGGTGAAGGGAAATTAAGAAAGGCCTTTATCCTTGCTGGTGGTAAGGGAACAAAATTAAAGCCGATTACATATGAAATACCAAAACCTATGATGCCTGTTAAAGGGAGGCCAATACTTGAATACACAATTGACCTTTTAAGAGAACAAGAAGTAAGGGATATCATCATCTCTGTAGGTTATCTCGGTGATAAGATAAAAAATTATTTTGGAAATGGGGAAAAGTTTGGAGTAAAAATTATTTATGTTGAGGAAGAAACACAGCTTGGAACTGCTGGCCCGTTAAA
This sequence comes from Candidatus Jingweiarchaeum tengchongense, assembly GCA_025920705.1. GTDB lineage: Archaea > Nanobdellota > Nanobdellia > Jingweiarchaeales > Jingweiarchaeaceae > Jingweiarchaeum > Jingweiarchaeum tengchongense. Next base: position 61,236 of record JAPDLJ010000006.1, on the reverse strand, counting down.
ACTTGCAAAACCATTGCTTGATGAGACTTTCTTGATGATAAACGGTGATAACCTCTTTAAAATGAATGTAAATGAGATGTTTAGATTTCACAAGGAAAACAAGGCACTAGCAACAATCGCGCTCACAACGATGGAAGACGTTACTGGTTTTGGAGTTGTTAGACTAGAAGGAAATAAGATTGTTGAATTCGTAGAGAAGCCACCAAGATACAGAGTAACAAGCCATTTGATAAATGCGGGTGTATACATAATTGAGCCGGAGGTAATAAATTTAGTTCCAAGTGGCTACTCTTTGATCGAAAAAGATGTATTTCCAAAGATTGCAAAAGAAGGAAGGCTTTTCGGTTATGTTTTTTCTGGAAGATGGTACTCAACCGATACTCTTGAAAGATATGAGAAGGCGCTGAAGGAGTGGTAAAATTGAGAGCAATATTGCTTGCTGGTGGTTATGGCACCAGATTGAACCCACTCAGTTATAGAACTCCAAAATGCTTAATGCCAATTGCTGGAAAAGCAAATATTGTTTATCTCATAGAAATGCTTCGAGATGCCGGAATAAAAGATATAATATTGTCATTAAATGTAACACAGAAAAAAGTGAAGGAATTTCTTGGAGATGGAAGTAAGTTTGGGGTGAAAATGGATTACGTATTCGAGCAAAGTAGTTCTGACAAGGATAAGCTTGGTGCAATCGGTGCATTACAATATGTGATTTCAAATTGTGGAATTAAAGGAGATACGCTGGTAATTGGTGCTGATAATTTTATATATGGGTTAGATGTTTCAAAGTTCAATGCATTCCACAAAAAAAGTGGCGGACTCGCAACAATTGCATTATATAATCTGGTAGACAAATCAAAGGTTGAACAATTTGGAATTGCCAGCATAGACGAGAAAACAGGAAAGGTATTGAAGTTTCAGGAAAAGCCAAAGGTAGAAGAAGCGGTCTCAAGATTGGCGTCCACACTCTTTTATCAAATTGATGAAAAATTTCTTAGAGAAAATTTACCAAGATATGTAAACGAGAAAAAATCAAGGGGAGAAAAACCGGATAAAATTGGTGATCTTTGGCAATATTTTGTGAATAAAATTCCAATATTTGGTTATGTTTTCGAAGGTATATGGGGTGACGTTGGAAATGCTGAGACATACATTGGTGTAAACAAAGAGGTAATGAACTTTCTAAAAAGGAAAATTGAGAAAAATATAAAGATAAGTGAGGATGCTTTCATCTCTGGTAATGGTGTTGTAATTGGAAACGGTGTAGTCATAGAAGATGGTGTGAAAATTAAGGGTCCTGCAATAATTGAAGATAACTGTGTGATCAAAAAAAATGCAGTTATTGGACCTTACACTTATATCTTACATGATACGCAAATCGGTGAGAAAAGCATTGTCATGGGATCAATTATATTCGAAAAAGTTAAAATTGGTGCGAAGGTGCGGTGCGAAGATTGTATCATCGATGGTCTTAGTGAAATTGAAGACAACTCTATTGTGGAACACCATTCAATCATAGGTTATAAAGCAAAACTTAGAGAAGGTTGTAGGGTATTTGCGAGGTCAAAAATTTGGCCATACATGGTACTAGAAAAGGAAGGAATTACTGAGGGTGAAGTAACTTTTCCTGAAATAATGAACACCAATTTTGGTAAAGAGCTCGAGGAATCAAAATACTGGTGTTAAAAAAGTTTTTAATCAATTAAAAAATAACTTTCTTTATGCGCGAATTTATTTTACTCTCGAGGAAAGGTTATACCACACCAGATTTTAAGGATCTAAGAAGTGCTGGTAGATTGGACATCGTCTGCGCATGTATCAATTCATCGATATTTCTTTCGCACAAAATAAGGAAGAATGTAATTTTAAATGTCATCTTAAATGGACCAAGTAATCCACCACTTTGTATATGTGTGAATAGTGCAAAGGTATATGAAATAAGATCTGATGAGAAAAGCATTGGTGAAATTTTGAGAAATGTAATTGCCGGTAGGGTTCATGCTGGCTTCGAGAAGAGCAAAAAAAGCTTCCAAGAGCTTTTAAGAGAAAAAGAAGGAAGAGCTATTTATATCTTAGATGAGAAGGGAATCGATATAAGAAGAATGGAAATTGAAAGGGATCCTATTTTTATACTTGGAGACCAAATCGGTTTACCAAAGAAGGAGGAGAAATTTGCAATGAGATCTGCAATATCAAAAGTAAGCGTTGGTCCCTTGAGGTATTTTGCATCGCATTGCATCACAATAATAAATAATGAACTGGATAGAAGGGGATTGGATGGCTAGTGTAATTGATTTACTCAAGAATAAGTTAAGTGATGAGGAATTAGAATTAGTTCCAAGAGCATATGATATGGTTGGTGATATTATTGTACTTGAATTGGATGAAAAGTTAAGACACAAGGAAAAAGAAATAGCAAGTGCATTTTTAAAGTTTCATAAAAATGCCAGAGTGATCTGTAAGAAAATTGGGTTCACGAGTGGAGAAGAAAGGGTAAGGCCAATAAAAATAATTGCTGGAGAAAAAAGAACTGAAACGATACACAAAGAAAATAATTGCAGATATAAAGTTGATTTATCAAAGGTTTTTTTCACTCCAAGACTTGCAAACGAAAGATTGAGGATTGCAAATCAGGTAAAGGATGGGGAAGTAATTGTTGACTTATTTGCTGGTGTTGGTCCATTCTCAATTTTAATTGCAAAAAGGAAAAACGTCAAAATCTTTGCAATCGATAAGAACAAATATGCTTACAAATTTTTAATTGAGAATATAAAGTTAAATAAGGTTGAAGACAAAATTACTGCTTTCTGGGGTGATTGTAGAGATGTAGTAAAAAAAGAGAATTTAGTGAATGTTGCTGATCGAGTGATAATGAATCTACCAAAACAGGCTTGCGATTTTTTAGACATTGCATTTTTATGCGCAAAGAAGAATGCAACGATTCATTTTTACTATTTTTTACCTGAGGAAGAAATTTTTGATGGTGCAATCAAAATAATTAAAGAGAGAGCTAAAGAGTTTGGAAAGAAAATAAAAATACTTAACTCATTGAAATGTGGTGACTTAGCACCAAGGGTGTATCGTGTTGTTATTGATTTTTCTGTGAACTATTGACTTCTTTCAATCCTTGCATACCTGCCAATCAAACCTGACTTTTTTGCACATTTGATGCAAAGGTAAATTTTTCTGCCAAATCGGTAGTAGTATCTTGTCTTTGACCTTGGCGTTCTCATACCACATTTCTCACAAGTAATTATTTTTTCTCTGCCCCTCCTAATTTTTTTCGTCATTTTCTCACAAATCTATTTATTGCTTCTTCTTCTATAAAATGTAATTTTCCCGGTATTATTAAACTATGTTGTGGTCCTCCAAAATCAAAATGTAAAAGTTCATTTGCATTTCCTACTTTTATAATTTGCTTTTCACTACCAATCCTAGCAACTCCAATAAAAATAGTATCTTCAGATATCACATTCTCCCTCCTCTTTTTTTCAATCTCAATCAATCTTTTTATTGCCTCATTTATGCTCAAAAACCTGCCATCTTCTCTACTTTCAAGGAGAATGAGTGTGTGAAGCCCCCTTTCCTTGTTCTCTTTTAAAAAATCATAAAAACTTTCTGGCTCAAAATCCCTTTCCTTTATTGGTATGCTTACTACCCTACCAAATTTATAAATAAATAGTCCAGTTTCTGCGATTGCAGTATAAATAGATGAGCCGTGCACCACACCCGTTTCTATTCCTTCTCTTTCTGCTTCCAATAGCAAGGAAATGTGTGTTGTTGCAGTAAAACAATCTCCGCCGACTAGCAAGCCTACCTTCTTTTTCTTCGCCTCATTTAATATCTCTTTATAATTCTCCTCGACATCATTCCTTGAAAGTTGCTTAATTTCCTTTCCGATGAGATCACGAAGTTTGAAGACATCAGTATCAAGTTTTGATGTATAAAATTCAACATAGAGGATATCGCATCCCCGCGCAGTTTCCAATGCGCGAATACTCATATCTTTTTCATCGTATAGACCCATACTAATGAAATATAAAGGCATAAATAAAAAAGAATGAAGTTCCTATAAGTATTTTTTGCTTATAGCTTTCTTTCGATCACAATAATTGCTATTATGAATATCATCGCGTTTATCCAGGACATCACTGCATTTATCATTTGCCATGGAGTGTATGAGATTTGCATGGCAATTGAGAATAGTAGAAAACCACAGAGACCAACGACAACTAAGAGGAACAATAGTAGTAATTCCATCGTGGACATTTGTCTTGACAAAACTTTTGGCATATCATATATTAGGATAAGAAAAAATAAAAACTTAACTAATATAAAAAGATTAATGATTGAAACAATAATGGTTACCTTGGGTGTAATTGGTACTTCAATCGCGAGTATATATGATATAAAAACAAGAGAAGTGCCTGATAGTTTAAGTTATTTTATGTTGGCAAGTGCATTTATCTTAAAGATTTTCCAATACTTATACTTTAATAATTTTAAAATATTGATGGTTGCCATCCTTTCATTTACTGTTATCTCATTATTTTCATATGCGATGTACAAAACTGGACAATGGGGTGGCGGAGATGTAAAGTTGCTGGCAGGTATTTCAATACTATTCGCTAGTTTTAGTAACGAAAAATTTCTATTTTTTGTTCGGTTCATATTTAACTTACTACTAATTGGGGCAATATATGGTATTTTTTATATGATCATCCTAATCATAAAAAATTTTAAAAAAATAATGGGGAAGATTAGTTTAAGAATAAAAGTGCTATCTGTTTTCATATTACTGGCTACCATCTTTATTTTTACAAGTGAAATACCTTTCAAACTTGTTTATTCATTTTTCCTTGGAATTGCCACAATTTATCCTTACATCAAGGTCGCTGAGGCGGATTGTTTCGAAAAAGTGGTGGATGTCAAAAAATTGACTGAAGGTGATTGGTTGATCAGTGATGTGAAAAAAGGTAATAAAGTAATTGTCAGAAAGAAAAAGACAGGATTAACGAAAGAAGACATCAAGAAACTAAAAGAGGCTGGAATAAGAAAAATAAAGATAAAAGAAGGCATACCTTTTGTACCAGCCATATTACTAACACTCATATTCACAATTTACTATGAAAATTTAATTTTATTACCATTATTTTATGTCCAATAATCTGGAATCTTTTCACTGATTACTTTCTCAATTCTTTTCTCCTTCTCTTCACTTTTCTCCTCTTTTTTATTAATGGCGTTTGTTAACATTGATTGTATTTTTTGGAAAGTTTCCTTATCAAATTGTTTTCCAGTCCATGAAATCTGGATATTATCGTTCTCATGTCTTGGTATTATATGTATAATTGTGTGGGGGCTTCTTTGTCCTGCTGACTTACCTATCTGATTTATGATTGAGAAATCAGTTATTCCACAAGCATTCATTGCTAGACAAACTTTCCTTACTGTGCCGATGATTGATGATGTTTCCTCATTTTTTGCTTCCAATATGCTTGAAATGTGTCTCTTGGGAAAAACAATTACATGTCCAATATTTGCTGGTTGTATGTCTAAGCAAGCAAAAACGTAGTTATCTTCGTATATAAAAAAACTTGGGGTTTTCTTTGCAGCAATTGAACAGAAAATGCATTCCTCCATGTTGATTATTAAATTGTAAAGTAATAAAAACTTTATCAATAAAATTAAAAATATTAAATGGTTCTGAAATGCTATGGGGTTAAAAGAAATAAGGAAAAATATTGTAAAAAATTTTGAAGAAAGAAAAGAAAAGATAAGTGAAGAGAGTAAGATAGTAGATGAAATAAGAACAGAGATAAAAATTGCTGATTCTTATTTTAAAAGTAAGAACTACACAATGAGTTTTTTTATGTTTTTTAAAGCATTGAAGATGATGTGTGTTTTTTATTTGACAAAACAACATGGTAAAATTGATGAATTGTCTGATCTTGATGCGCTATTCTTTGTTTCAAAAAAAGATGGTTTTCCATTTAATGAAAAAGTTGCAAGGAATTTTTTAAATAAATTCGACCTTGTTTTATCAAGAAAAGAATTAGAAAAGAACGATTGTATCGAAATTCAACGTGTAGTAAAAGATATGAGGGAAAAAATTGGTATTTAAATTTATTGAAAATTTTCCAGCTTTATGTTTTAAAAATTTCTTAATTATCTCAGATTTGCACATTGGATTTGAAAGAGAACTTTCATTAAAAGGGATAAATATACCCTCGCAGACAGAGAAGATGTTAAATGATATTCTGGAAATAAACAAAAAGATGAAAAGAAAGAATCTAATAATTCTTGGTGATTTAAAACACCGAATACCCCTTGCTTCTTTTCAAGAACTCAGAGAGGTACCATTCTTTGTGAAGAAGTTGACAGGTGAGTTTAGAGAAGTATATATAATTAAAGGAAATCACGATGGAAGAATAGAAGAAATACTGAAAGGTATCAAAGGTGTTAATATAAATAAAGAGATGACTGTGGATGATGTGCTTATGATCCATGGTAATGCTTGGCCAAGCAAGGAGGCAATAGAAAAGTGCAAATTTTCATTGATGGGTCATTTGCATGCGTGTTTTTTTTATAAGGATAAATTAGGCATTTCCAACTATAAGAAGTGTTGGTTAATTGCAAACATAGACAAACGAAGACTAATGGAAGAATATCCTAAAAAATTGGATAGGGTAAGTCTATCTAAATTAATCATTTTCCCAGCATTCAATAATTTTTTCACAGGAACACAAGAAAGGATGGGTCCTATCATGAAATGTATAAAGAAAAAAGAAGTAATCTTAACTAACTTAGTAAAGGTTGGATGATATCCTTAACACTCTTGTATGTCCTCTTCCTATCAATCGCAAGCCTATTTTCATAAACATAAACATTTTTCCATTTTCTTATGAATTCATCAAAATTTTTTCTCCTAACCCATACTGGTGGGCCGAAATGTCGCTTCATTTTACTCACTTTTATCGTTTCAATTTCAAAGAATACAATGATCTTCTGATTTTCTTTGATTATGTCTGCATCGTAAACATTGAAACCCTCACTTTCAATTCTGCTCTTAATCGATTTGATTTTCTTCCTTAGAATTGCGAGGAATGTTTCTTCGTTTAGATTTCCTCTTTTAACATTGAAGAACAGTATTTTCGTGCCTCTAATCTTTGATCTTCTTTTCAATTGTTCCTTCCCAAATTCTATTTTTTTAAAGAAATCTTTGCTTGGATTTCTAAGGAACATCCGTGCGTGGAAAAGAAATCTTGAGAATGATTCATAACTCAAACTAGCACATGCATTTCTAATTGGAAGCACGGGATCGATAAGGATTATCGGGCTCTTTTTCTTAGCATCACTTAATTTATTTATTATTTCTTCCTTGGTTTTGTAAAATTTTTCAGTATCGATTATTATCTTTGGCTGCATTTTTTCGAATGAATTTATCAGTTTTAAAAATGAGCCATAATGAATTATAAGCAATTCAATCGCATATCCGGAAAAACCATGTAAGTAGGTTTCTGCGCCATAGCAATTGCATGCCTGACAAAATTTTTTCATTATTCTTATCTCATCTGCTAAACTTTTATTTTTGTCAATCTTCGTTTTAACATACAATACATGAAATGGAGAGATGTCCATACTATTTTTCGCTTCTTTCGGTTCATTTATCTCAAGCACAGGAACGATTTCGATCTTGTATTTGTTTAGATGAATGTTGAAGTAATCTCTTGACCCATGTAATACTTCAACTTTCTTGAATGCATCTTTACAGATTTCAAGGCAGATATTGGAAATGTCCTCTTTTTCATATTTCTTATCAAATTTCATGAAGAAATCGATATCTTCTGGTTCTGAAAGCCATGTCCCTTTTGCGATCGATCCGCCAAGTGTGAGTTTGGATTCAATCTTTAATTTTTTGGTTGATTTTTCAATTTTTTCAGATATTTTTGTTATAATTTTATCTATCCTCAATTTCTCGCTTTCCTTTGGTCTAATTTCTTGCTTGACATTTTCTATTATATTTTTTATTTGGTTCATAAATAAAGATAAAATAAAGGAGTATAAAATGTTTTCAGTATTTAGCAAAGCTTAATTTACTCACTGAATTACTATTAAACATGGTATTCAAATTACTTGATGAGCGAATACAAACATGGTTGAGGAAAAATTTGGGTGAACCAACACTTATTCAAAGCGTAGCCATACCTAAGGTAATGGAAGGCAAAAATGTACTAATCATCGCGCCCACAGGTTATGGAAAAACTTGGGCTGCATTGCTGCCAATCTTCAATAAAATAATTAATGAAGATGGTGGTGGAATAAAAGTACTGTACATAACACCACTTAGATCACTCAACCGAGATATTTTTGAAAGGATAATTAAGCTTGGGAATGAGATTGGACTAGAAGTGGATGTAAGACATGGAGACACACCTTCTTATATTAGAAAATTACAATCAGAAAGCCCCCCGGATGTTTTAATAACAACACCAGAAACGCTTCAAAGCATACTTGTTGGTAAATTAATAAGAGAGCACTTGAGAAAGGTAAAGTATGTAATAATTGATGAGATACATGAGATTGCTGAGAATAAAAGGGGGGCACAGCTTTCAATCGCGCTTGAGAGACTTAGAGAATTGACCAAAGAAGAATTCCAGCGCATAGGAATCGGGGCAACGATTGGTAATCCTCAAAAAATATCAAAGTTTCTAGTCGGGCTGGGAAGAGACTGCGAAATTGTTAATATCGCTGAGACGAAGAAGTATAGTGTGACTGTTGAATATCCGAGAATTAGTCAAGAAGACAAAAAAATTGCAAATGAACTTGGAATATCGGAAAATGCTAGTTATTGTCTGAGGAGAATAAGAGAAGAATTGAAGAAGACTGGTGCTTCCCTCATCTTTGTGAATACCAGAGAAATGGCTGAGATACTTGCATCAAGAATTAAAAGTTGGGATAAGGAAATAAAAATCGACATACATCATGGGTCGCTTTCAAAAGAAGTAAGGATTAAGGCTGAGCAAGCACTGAAGAAACACGAGATGAATGCATTAATATGCACAAGTAGCTTAGAGCTTGGTATTGATATTGGAGAAATAGATTTTGTGATTCAGTATATGAGTCCAAGACAAGTAACAAAGCTAATGCAGAGAGTTGGCAGAAGTGGGCATCGAACATATCTTGTATCGAAGGGAATAATTTTAACACAAGATTTGGACGATTATCTTGAAAGTTTAGCAATTGTGAAAAAGATGGAAGAAAACTGGTTAGAAGAGCCAAAAATACCAGAGAAACCATATGATGTACTTGCCCACCAAATTATTGGATTTTGTTTTGACCAGAAAGATCCCAGCAAGGAATATGTCTTCAATGTGGTAAAACGTGCTTATCCTTACATGGAATTGAAAATTGATGAATTTGAAGAAGTTTTAAGACAAATGGAAATTTTGGGTTTAATAAGGATTAGAGAAAATAAGATAAGTAGAACAAAAAAAGCACTTTATCATTATTTTGAAAATCTTTCAATGATACCTGATGAAAAGCAATATCTTGTGATTGATGAAGAAACCAACAAAGCAGTTGGTATTTTGCACCAAGGATTTGTAATGCAGTATATCTCTCCTGGTTCTGTTTTCATCATGAAAGCTGAGCCTTGGAGGGTAAACGATGTGAAGCAAGATAAAATTTATGTGATGAGGGACAAGGATTATAGTGGGGCCATACCTAGTTGGGAAGGGGAGCTAATCCCAGTACCATTTGAAATTGCAAGTTATGCTAGTACAATTAGAAATGAAAAAAAAGATATTCCTGGACTAAAGGAACAGATGTCTTTTGGAATTCCTGATTCACGTCATATTCTAATTGAGAAATATGAGGATTACTTAATCATTCATGCTTGTTTTGGTTCTAATATAAACAATGCGCTTGCACAAGTGCTTTCAGCATTGATATCCACAAAGATTGGTTCAAGTGTAATGCTAAAAAGCGATGCTTATAGAATTATTTTAAGAGTACCTAACACTGAGAACTTGAAAATCGCTGAAGAGGTAATAAGGACATTAAAGCATAATTGGGTAAAACAGATCTTAACTTCTTCGTTGAGAAATTCTTCGGTTTACTTATTCAGATTCTTCAATGTCGCAAGGAGATTTGGTATCATATCGAAGGACGCTGATTATACAATTGGAAGATTAAAAAGAATCGAAGAACTTTTTGATGGTAGCATCGTTCAAAAGGAAGCATTTAAAGAAGTATTCAAGGATAAGATGGACATAGATGGTTGTGAAAGGGTGGTTAAAGAGATTGAAGAGGGAAAAATAAAAATCACACTTTCTAATAAACCGATCATTTCACCTTTAGGTCTACTTGGATTTGAATACAGTGGTGTTACTGGTTTTATGAGATCAAGTGATGCGATGAAAGAAATGATAAACTTGGTAAAGGCAAGAATATCCAAGAAAATGATTTCTATGTTCTGCATGAATTGTTTCAAAGAAATCGGTATGTTCCAAGTTGGCAATATAAAAGAAGAGTTGAAATGTCCTAATTGTGAAGCAAAGTTGATTGGTTTTGTTGGAGAGAGAGAAACTTTGAATGCAAGAAAGGTAATTAAAAAATATAAAAATAGTGAGAAAATGAATGAGCAGGAAAGGATTTTACTTTCAAGACTAAGAGAAAGCGCTGAACTCTTCATTGTTTACGGTAAAAAGGCAATCATCACACTTTCAGCGTATGGTATTGGAATAAGAAGCGCTAAGAGGATACTTTCCAAATTTTATAAAGATGAAGATGAAATGATGATGGAAATCATAAAGGAAGAGAGAAACTTCTTAAGAACAAGAAGATTTTGGCATACATAGTTAAGTTTTAATACTATTAGTTAGTTAGATAAAAATAAAAATAAGTAAATCTAATTACAATGAGGAAAATGGTGATTTAAATGGCTGATTTGGTCGTTAAAAGCAAGGTCAAAGCATATGTGAAGAAAGTAAAGAAGGATTTCAGATTTCCAGACGATGCTGTTGAAGCATTGGACAAGTATGTAAAAAGTGCGATTGATGCCGCAGTAAAGAGAGCAGATGCAAATGGAAGGAAAACAGTAAGGGCTTGCGATTTCTAAATTTTTATTTTTTATTTTATTGTAACCTGAACATCACACTTTTTAACTCCTTTGATCTTCTCAACTTCTTGCCTAATCATAAAAACTAAGTTATTTATCAGTGGGCAGAATGGTGTCGTTGGAACAAACATCACTTTGACATTGCCGTCCTTGATTTCTATTTTTTTTATCATTTTCATAGTAACAATATCTATGCCTATCTCTGGGTCGATTACGTTTCTTAATGCTGATATCACGTCTTTTTTACTAATGGATTTCTTCTCCGATGGCATATGTAATCACAGTCCTCAATTCCCTTGGCCCATCAAATTCTAGGAATAAAATCGACTGCCAAGTGCCTAGAATTAATTCTTCATCTTTTATTGGTAATACTAGGGATTGATTTAATATCATTGAGGAAAGGTGGGAGTGCGCGTTATCATCCACTTTGTTATGTTCATATTTAGCATCTTTTGGGAAGAGCTCATCAATCTTATTTTTAATATCTTCGAGTAATCCTGACTCGTTCTCTTGAAGTAGGAGTGCTGCTGTGTTGTGCGGGGCAAAAATAAGACATATACCCTCCTTTATCCCGCAACCACTCACAAATTTTTTAATATCATTTGTTAAATCAAATATCTCTATTTTCTGTGTGGTTGAAAAATTAAATTCATGTTGGAATATCTTCAATTTGGAATCCTCCTTCTGGTAAAGTGTTTATAATTCTATCTAAAACTAGATTTTTTAAACCTTCGTTTCCTGTGGTTTTTATTAATTTTTCCCTAATCTTCTTACTTATCTCTTCTTTTGTTTCTCTTCCTGGTTTCAACACGACAAATTTCCATCCATGTTTAATTGCACTCTCGATAGGTGCGCAAAAAACTTTGTTATTTGATTCATCAAAACAAAGCGCTATTTTCAATTCAACATCTTTTATATAATTTTTTTTCCCGAGAATTACAAATGAGCCTTTTCTTAAAAACTCGCCAGCTTCTGTTTGTTTTGTCAATTGCATTGGATAAACATAGTAAACATCAATTGCAGGTAATGCATTTTTCCAAGCCCTAGAAAAGCATGCTACAAATTTTGCGGTTTCGATTTTATCTTCTTCCTTCGCTTTTTCTGCTCCGTCCCTTAATAATGCAAATGGGGAACCATATATATCAGCATGGAAAACAAGATCATTTTTTTTCATATATTTTTTTATAAGAATCTCATTTTGTACTGCATTCATGCCTGCTATCACTAATAAATTATTCGATGTAAAAAACCAGTTAAATTTCTCATACCAATATCTTTTCTCTTTTACAACCTCTTTCTTTTCTTCTGAGTAGAGTTTACGCTTTCTTTCCTCAATTATCTGCTTGGCCCTATCAATCTTCCCCTTTAATTTTTTAGCTTTTTCGAATAGTTGGTTTGCAATCTTGCTCGGCTTTTCGTTTATTTTAATTGATATTTCTACATTGTTAATTTCAAAAACAGCTTCCTTTTGCTTTTCAAGAATTCCCTTGAATATCTTGGAAGAAATTTTTTTCTCAATCTCATCAAATGGAATACCTTGTTCTTTAAGTTTTTTTATCTCTTCCAACAGAAATGTAATCGTGTCGATGTTCTTTATGATTAAATTCGCCTTCTCTTTCAGCTCGTTGTATTTCTTAAACATGGATTCAAGTTTCTCATTTTGTTTTTCTATCAATTGTTTCATTCTTTCACTTTCTTTTGCTAATAATTGCATCTCTGTCTGAGCTTCTTTTTTCGAATAAAAGTAATCGATTGCCTCACTAAATGTGTTAAATTTGGTTTTATCTTTATATTTAAATAACATAAAATCGAATGGCAGCAGCTCAATCGGATTCCCATTTTCAATAATAACTTGGGGTGCTTTCTCTTTTGATATTTTTGTTTCTATTTCACTAATTTTCTCTTTAATTCTTTGTTTCTCAGCATCGCTTAAATCAATCGCTCTTTTATTCTTGTCAATTTTTGATAATACACAAATCTCCTCTGCATATTTACTGCCAAAATAATTCGCAAGTTCTTTAACAATCTCTTTTTTAGATTCAAATGAGAACTCTTTTTTTGGTGGATACTTATAAATCTCTCCTTTTATTATTGATCTATCCTTGTATTTTTTTGGTATTAGAGCAGCAATTATTTTATTTTCTTTATCACAAATTATCAAATTCCCATGAGAAAAAAATTCTACAATTAATTTAATCAATTCCCTTCCCTTAAAGTTAAATATAAGTATTCTTTCAAAATCCTCTTGTTCTATCTTATCTAATATCAGGTTCTCTAGATTTTTCCTAAGAAGCATGCAAAAAGATGATGGTTGAATTGTTTTTTCATATTCTTGATTTGTGAAACAAATGTATTCGCCAGGAACAATTTTAATTAAACGTTTTCCAATTTTATTTGAATAAAATTTAATGAAAAATTTTTTTCCTACCTGGTATATCTTTTTAATCCTGGCATTAATTAGTTCTTCTAATTCTACTCTAACGAACGCGAGATCTATTCCGCTGAGCATGATAGTAAGCTTAAAAATACCTATTATTTTAATCTTTTTAATGGCAAAACTAGTTTCAGAATTTTATGTGTTGGATGTAGATCATATTACGGGTAGCAATAATGAAGCAATAATAAGAATATTTGGTGTTAGTGATGATGGTAAAAAGATAGTAGCATTGGATCCTAATTTTACACATTATTTTTACGTAACATTGAAGGAAGGGGTTGATGCTGGAGTATTTGAAGAAAAACTAAAGAAGATTTATGTAAGAGAAGGTGAAAGAATATTCTCAGTAATAAAAACTGAAAAACTAAGAAAAAATTATCTTGGTAGGGAAGTTAGCGCAATAAAAGTTTATGTAAACCATCCAAGTGCTATAAACAAAATTAGCGATGAAATTAAAAAAATAGAAGGCTATCTGGACAAAAATGAATTCGATATTCCGTTTTCTAAGCGATATTTGATAGATAATGAAATTTGTCCATTAACCAAAGTCAGGATTACTGGGGAAGAGATTGATAAAAAAAATTATAATGTAGATTACTTGGTGGTTATTGAAAAAATAGAAAACATAAATGGTGAAATGATAAAGAATCCTAAATTTCTCGCATTCGATATTGAAACATATAGCCCTAGGGGTGACATTAAGAGTAATAAAAATAAAATCATGGCAATTTCTGTTTTTTCAAATTATGGTGAAAAGAAGGTTTTCATCTCAAAAAAATTGGACGGCTATGATTATATCGAATCTTTTGAATCGGAAGATAAGTTAATAAGGAGATTTATCGAGTACATAAAAAAGGAGTCTCCTGATTTTTTAATTGGATACAATTCTGATGTATTTGATTTTCCATATCTGAGGTCCAAGGCAATGGAACACAAGATCTCCTTAAACATTGGGCTTGATAATTCTCAATTAAAATTTGTCAAACACGGTTTATATTCGGCTGCAAGAATAAAGGGGATCATACACATTGATCTTTATCATTTTATTGCCAATGTAATTTCAAATACATTGAAAACAGAAACGCTTGATTTGGATTCTGTTGCAAGAGAAATATTGGGTTACGGAAAGGTAAAAATAAGTTGGAGTGAAATGTGGAAAATTTGGGAAAATGGTGGAAAAGATCTAGTAAAAATATGCGAATATTGTTTGAGAGACTCTGAACTAGTTGAAAAATTATCAGAAAAATTTTTACCTTTAATGTTTGAAATAACAAAACTTGTTGCCCAACCTTTATTTGAAGTGAGTAGGATGAAGTTTAGTCAATTTGTTGAATCTTATTTAATTAAGGAAGTTAAAAAATTCAATGAACTAATACCAAATAGACCAGATAAAGATGAAGTTGAGAAAAGAAAGAGAAAGACCTACATGGGTGCCTTTGTATATCAACCTTCACCTGGACTAAGTGAAAACATCGTCGTCTTCGATTTTCGTTCACTTTATCCTAGCATCATTGTTTCACACAATGTATGTCCATCTACGATAAATTGTTATTGTTGTAGGGGCGATGGGAATGTAACACCAGAAATAGGTGAAGAAAAAAGAAGGTATTGGTTTTGTAAGAAAAGAAAGGGAATCATCCCTTCCATTCTTGAAAGTTTAATTGAAAGGAGAAGTAGAATAAGAAAAATAATGAAGGAGGTAAAAAAAGGAAGTTCAGAGTATATAATACTTGATGCAAGACAACAAGCATTAAAGACAATCGCAAACAGTATGTATGGTTATCTTGGATTTGCCAGGGCGAGGTGGTATTGTTTGGAATGTGCTGAAAGCATTACTGCTTGGGGTAGAAGTTACATTACTAGTGTGATAGAAGAAGCAAAAGAGAAAGGATTCGATGTCATATATGGTGATACGGATTCAATCATGATCGCTTTAAAAGACAAGACAAAAGAAGATGCAATAAACTTCCTTGAAAAAATAAACAAAAAGTTGCCTGGGATGGTCTTATTAGAATTACAAGGTTTCTATGAGAGAGGAATATTTGTTTCAAAGAAAAGTGAAATTGAACACGGGGCAAAGAAGAAGTATGCATTGATCGATGAAAAGGGAGAAATAACGATAAAGGGGTTCGAGTATGTTAGAAGGGACTGGGCTGATATCGCAAAGGAGACACAAGCAAAAGTGCTTGAAATGATATTAAAAAATAAAGACGTTGATGGTGCAATGGATTATATCAGAGGAATAATAAAAAAAATAAAAAATAATGAGGTCCCATTGAGAAAAATGGCAATATACACGCAGATGACGAAGGAATTTGGTGATTATGCAAGTATGGGTCCTCATGTGGTCGCTGCTAAGAAGGCGAGTGATAGGGGTTATAAAATTGGGCCTGGTGTGTTGATTGAATGGGTTGTGACAAAGGGAGTTGGAAAAATTTCAGATAGGGCTACTTTGTTAGAAGAAGCAATTGAAAAAAATTTAACTTATGATCCTGATTATTATATAAAACATCAGATTATACCTGCGACAAAAAGAATATTGGAAGCGCTTGGTTACTCTTTTGAAGAGATTGAAGGTAAGCAAACTAGGCTTGGTGGATTCATAGAAAGGGAGGAAAAAAATGAAGGAAGATGAAATTGAGAATTACAAGAAGGCTGGAGAAGTTGCAAAAAAAGTAAGGGAATACGCAAATGAGATTCTTAATGAGGGGATTAACTATGGTGAACTTGCTGATAAAATAAACGAAAAAATAATTGAACTTGGAATGAAACCAGCATTTCCTGTTAATATCTCAGTAAATGAAATTGCTGCGCATGATACTGCTTTGTTAAATGAAGAAAGGATAATAAAAAAAGGGGATATTGTTAAAGTTGATATTGGTGTTAGTTTTGATGGTTACATTGCAGATACAGCATTTACGAAAGAGATATCAACGAGCAAAAATCAAGATCTGATTAAAGCTAGTGAAGAAGCACTAAAACATGCGATTGAAATTGTAAAACCTGGAATAAAAATTTCTGATATTGGTCGAGTAATTCAAGAAAAAATTAAGGAGTTCGGATTTACGCCAATTTCAAATCTTAGTGGGCACCACATTGCTCGCTATGAAATTCACACAGGTGAAAGCATACCAAATATTGATAATGGGAGTACAAGAAAACTTGAAATTGGGGATGTAATCGCGATAGAACCATTTGCAACGAATGGTGTAGGTCTCGTTGTTGAAGGAAGAGAGTCTGAAATATATAGAGTAACTGGAAATGGGAAAGCTAGGTTGGCAAGCTCAAGAGAACTTTTGTCCTTTCTTTCGAGAGAATATGATAAATTACCATTTGCAAAAAGATGGTTAAGGGGATTTGCAAATCTTGATTTCTTACTTGCTGATCTTGTAAGAAATAGTATACTTCATAACTATCATATTCTGAGGGAGAAGGGTTTCGGTCTCGTTAGTCAATTTGAACACACGATATTGGTGCTTGAGAACCCAATCATAACAACGATTTAGTTATTCAAGATTTTCAAATAAAAATTACTGCTAAAAAACGTTTATAAGGAAGCTTCTTCTTATATCCTTGCATGGTACTACCACTTGCCACGATGGAAAAAATAATAAAGAAAGGTGGTGCTGAGCGCGTTGGGGAAGATGCAAAACAGGCTTTGGCTGAAGTCCTAGAAGAAATTGCGATACAGATATCGGCTAGGGCTGCTACCTTAGCAAAGCATGCGGGTAGAAAAACAATAAAGCTTGAAGATATTGAGATTGCAAAAAAAGAGATTTTAGAATGATTAACTTTGTTTCTTTTCACCCCAATTTGCTTTTGATGGACATTTGGGGTCAAGGCACATTTTAAATGGTCTCTTACCTTTCCTTATTACGAGGATGATTGGTGTTTTACACTTATCACAAACAGATTCAGTTCTCTCAATCAAACCTGTCATCGGTAGTGGATAACCTGTTTTACATTTGGGATAATTTGAACATCCAACAAATCTTTTTTTTGTTTTCACACTAAAAAGTTGCTTTAAGTCGCCACCACAATTTGGGCATTTTCCAATCACTCTCTGCAGTCTCAATGCTTCTTTTATCTTTTTACCTATTGTCTCTTTTTTCGGGATCACCTCTTTAAGTATATTTTTAAGCATCTTTCTTGATTTCTCGACAACATCTTTTTTATCTTTTTTTCCCTCTTCCACTAAGCTCATCTCCTTTTCTAAATCTGCAGTCATATCTGGTTTTGTTATCGATTCAACGTATTTCTCAAGTATTTCTGTGACTGCAATTGCAACGGGATGTGGTATAAGTGATGAACCTTTAGAAATGTAGCCACGCTGCATTAGTTTTTGTAAAAGTTCTGGTCTCGTGCTTTTTGTACCTATACCCAACTCTTCCATCTTCTTTATTATCCCACCGTGTCCATATCTTTCTGGTGGTTTTGTTTGGTCTTTTTTGGATTCGAACCTAACGAATTCTAATTTTTCACCTTCTTCTATCTCTGGTAAGTAGGTTTCCTCAAGTTTTGAATAAATATATATATCTCTCCAGCCAGGTTCAATTATTTTGAGTCCTTTTGCAATGAACTTTTCGCCACCTATGTCTATCGTTGCCCTGATGACATTCTCCTTACTTGGATCACTTAAATTTGCTAGAAATCTTCTGACGATTAATTCATAAATCTTCCACTCATCTGCTTTCAACTTGCTTCTATCCGCAAGCTCAACCGGATGTATTGGTGGATGGTCCTTTGCTGCTTTTCCTGCAGTCGGAACTAGTTTTTCTTTTTTTAGTAGTTTTGCAGCATACGCTCCAAACTTTTCCTTACTCTTTGCAAGCTTCTCAACAATTTCTCTCAAGTTTTGTGTTGGAAAATAAGCCTGTGAATCTGTCCTTGGATACGAACAATACCCACTCATGTACAATTGCTGCGCAATTCTGATTGCATTTGGTGCTGAGAAACCTAGAGCTGAAGCTGCTCTTAAGAAATCAGTAGTATTAAAAGGTGTGGGTGGATTACTTTTTCTTATTTTTTTAATAACCTTGAGCACTTTTGCTTCTTTTGTTTTAATACTTAAAATTTGGTCAACTTTTTTCTTATCGAATAACTTTGGTTTTTCATATGATGCAATGAATCCATCCTTACCTTTTCGCAAGATGGCACTTATCATCCAAAATTCCTTTGGTTTAAATTTCATTCTTTCTTTTTCTCTATTCACGATGAGCGCCAACATTGGACTTTGACATCTACCAACAGATAAAAAGGCATTTCCCATCCTTTGGCTTGCAAGCGAAATGAATCTTGTCAGCGTTGCTCCCCATATTAAATCAACTTCTCTCCTTGCATTTGCACTTTCAGCCATATTTATATTTAGATCTTTGAGTTCTGAGAAGGCTTTGTCCAGATCTCCTTTTGTTATTGCAGAAAAAATAGCACGTTTTACTTTGATGTTCGGATTGACTTCTCTTACAATATTAACCGCTTCTAGACCAATACATTCACCTTCAACATCAAAATCAGTTGCAATTATCATTTCTTTCGCATTTTTACCATACTCCTTAAGTAACTTGATGTTGTCAATTGCATTTTTTGATGGGTAATAGACAATTTTTGCATCAATTAATTGATTAAGGTCTGTCTTCTGCCAATTCTTGAATTCTTTTGAGAAATCCACTGTAATTACGTGTCCCCTGAGTGGGATTACGACGACCTTTGTATTCCCATCATCCCATTCCCAAATTGGCACATTCTTTATCTCTTTTTTCTTTGCTTTATTACCACTAAGGATTTTTGCAATCGATTCTCCGGCAAGTGCCTTTTCAGCAATTATCAGTTTCAAATGCTCACCTTCCAGACATAAATTATAGATATCAAAGATTAATAAAATTTAATACTAAACAAAATCACCTTTGAATCAATTTAAACTGGTGTATGGAAGCTTTTTGAACTTGATGAGGGATAATACCTCGTTCTCAAGCATGATTAGATCATTTATTATTCTGTTTTTTTGCTCATCACTAAGATCCTTCTTTTTTTTCAATTTACTTATCTCATGACTTATATCTTCATAGAAAATGAATTTCCACTTTTGATTTTTTCTACTAAATCTTACTTTTGTTAACTTATCAGCATAAGCAACGATTTTTTCTTCAATCGTTTTTGGATAATAATCTTTCTCTTTGATGCCAAGCCTCTTTGCGTCTTCAGCAGATATTTTTGTGCCTGCATGTACTTCTGCAAATCTGGTCAAATTCGCAGGCAAACTAAAATCTTTTAATATCTCTGATCCAATGTTCCAATGCTTTATGGTGTGGGTACTTGATCTGCCAATATCATGAAGCAGCGCACCTATCTCTACTAGTTTTATGTCAACCGGAAATCTATTCTCTTTTGCTTTTTTAGCGATCTCTGTTGCAAGTTTTGAAACAGCAATACAATGTTGGATAACATTATCCCTACAGCCTGCTTTTTTTAATAATTTGATCGCTTGTTTGCGCGTTAACATAATTAAACCAACTTAAAAGTTCTTAAATCTGTATAAATGGGGCCGGTTGATGTTAACGTGCTCTTTTTCAATTTTATCTCGTCAACTTCAAATTCACCTATTTGTGTATGGTAAAACTCTTTAATTTTTTTTATTAACAAATCCTTATTCCTCGCGCTTCTTACTCTTGCTATTGTCAAATGCGTCTCAAACTGCTCATCTTTTTTTATCCCTATCTCTCTAAGTTTTGAATCAAGTTTACTATGAAGTTCCAGAATCTCATTCTTTCCCTCTGTAACACCAACCCATATCACCCTTAAATAATTGAAATTTGGGAAAACACCTAACATTGAAAGTTGGATCTTAAATTTATGTGTGTCCTTTGTAATTTCTTCAATTATCGCATTGATTTCTTTAATTTTTTCCTCATCGATTTCGCCAAGAAATTTTAATGTCAAGTGTAAATTTTCATTTTCAACAAATTTCAGATCTGCATTACTCTTTTCAATTTCTTTCTGCAGTGAAATTATTTTTTCCTTTATTTCTCCCGGCACTTCGATTGCAATGAAACATCTCATTTTTATCCATTTAAAATAAACAAAACAAGTATATTACTTTATGTGATGGTTGTTTACATTCAATTATCTACTAAAAAGTAAAATATGGGGTAAAAAATATATCAGACAAGGGAAATAAGTTTATTAATCAGTTTTGATTGGAAAAAATCGATATGAAAGAAAGTTTATCTTCAGTCAAAAAGAGAACTTCTAAATTCTATGTAATAAAATCGGATGGTAGGAAACAAAAATTTTCAATTGAAAAGATCATAGAAGCTTGTGTGAGGGCAGACGTCCCTGAAAGTATCGCAAAGGAGATTGCGATCTCTATCTCGAAAAAAGTCTATGATGGTATCAAAACAAAAGAGATAAGAAAGATGGTCGTTGATGAGCTAGAGAAGAGGAATCCTGCTTGGGCTGAAGGTTTTGAATTTAAAAATAAAGTATTTGTTCGTGTCAGTGCTGCATTCACGAGCTTTGACTATGGCTCTGCCGAAGGAACGATGTATGAACCATTTGTTAAATCCAAGATAGTGAAAAGTTTAGTGAAGGAAACTGGAATGAGTGAAGAGCTCGCAAATGAAATATCTAAAGATATATTCAAATTTCTTGTCGATTCCAATGTCCGTTTCCTTTCTGGTCATCTAATTCGAGAAATTGCTTGTTATTTTCTATTACAAAGAGGTTTGGAGGAGTATTACAAAAAATATACGCGTGTTGGTTTACCTGTATTTGACATAGACTATGTGCTCAAATATGGGTTCAGAGAAAATGCAAATTTACAATACAATGCTGAAACAATACACAAACTAATTGCAGATGAAGTGATGAAGGAATATGCGCTTACTGTGTTATTACCAAAAGAAGTTGCAAATGCACATTTAATGGGAGATATTCACATACACCAACTTGATTATTTCGCTACGAGACCATTTTGTTTGAGTCACGATTTAAGATTTTTCTTTAAAAATGGATTAAAAGTGGATGGAAGTGGTGCACATACGGCTGTTTGCGGACCAGCAAAACACGCAAATGTTGCGATTTTGCATGCAGCAAAGGTATTGGCTGCTAGCCAAACGAATTGTGGTGGTGGGCAGGGATTCGATTTCTTCAATGTTTTCCTTGCACCATTCTTGAGAGGGCTAGATTATAAAGAAATAAAACAGCTTGCACAGATGTTTTTGTATGAGCTTTGTACAATGTATGTGTCACGCGGCGGTCAACCTATATTCTCAAGTATATCATTGGAATTTGAGCCACCAGATTACATTACGAAACTATCAGCAGTAAAACCTGGTGGTGTTGTTGGTCCAGAAACTTATAGTGATTACATTGATGAGGCAAAAACATTCCTTAAGGCGATAACAGAAGTTTATCTCGAAGGTGATTATGTTGGTAAAATGTTTGAATGGCCCAAGCCTGAATACAAGATAAGAAAGGCAGTGATTGATGGGAAATGTGATGATTTATTTTTATTAGTAAGTAAGCTCGTTTCTAAATTTGGTAGTCCTTATTTTTTAAACATGGCCGCACCTTACATGCCACAAATTGTGAATTCACAATGTTGTAGATTTTTCTTAAGTCCAACAAAAGAAGAAATGAGGGACATAGAAAGAGGAAGTATAAGATCAAGTGCAATTGGGTATGTGACAATAAACTTGCCACGTTGTGCTTACTTGGCAAAAGGTAATGATGAAAAGTTATTTGGAGAAATTGAAAAAAGGATGCAATTGGCGAAGAAAGCGCTAGAAATAAAAAACCAAATAATAAGAAAGAGGTTAGAACAAGGTGCGCTTCCTTTCTTAAGTCAAGATTGTTATGGGGAGTACTATTATCCAATTGAACATTGCTCACACAATTTTGGTTTTGTTGGATTGAATGAAATGTTGAAGGCCCATGTTGGGAAATTTTTGCATGAGGATAAGGAGGCTTGGAGGTTTGGATTGAAAGTAGTGAAATTCATGGCTGATAAGGCAGAAGAATACAATAAAGAAAATAACCTCAGATTCAATGTGGTGCAAACGCCTGCGGAGAGCACGGCACATCGATTGGCAATGATAGATTATAAACTATTCAAGAATGGATTCAATGTCATCGTGCAAGGAAATGCAAATGAAAAATCAGTATATTACACAAATTCCTCACATGTTTATGTTGGAGCGGATATACCTTTGTGGGATAGAATAAAGATAGAAAGTAGCTTTCATCCGTTGGTTCAGGGAGGAGCGATCATGCATGTTTGGTTGGGGGAGAGGGAGCCTGATCCGAGTGCTGTGATGGAGATGACGAGAAAAATAGCCAGAGAAAGTTTAGCTGCTTATTGGGCATATACTAGAGATTTTACTGTTTGCAGAAAATGTAATTATACAAGCGGGGGTTTAAGAGAGAAGTGTCCAAATTGTGGAAGTGGGAAGGAATATTTAGATATGTGGAGTAGAATAACTGGTTACTATTCAAATGTATCAAATTGGAATCCGGGTAAAATTGCTGAATTAAGAGAAAGGTACAGATATGGGGTATCTTAAATGGAAAAAACAAAAAAATTGTTGATAAGAACCAGTTCTGGGAAAATTGAGGAACAGAGCTGGGAAAAAGTGAGAGATTCCTTGATCAAAGAAGCAAATTTACCGTTAAATATCGCTGAAAAAATTGCGAAGGAAGTAAGCAATGAATTAAGGAAATTAGATCTGAAGTTCGTTTCTGGACCACTAGTTAGAGAAATGGTTTGTGTAAAATTGTTAGAATATGGGCTTGAAGAAGCAAGGAAAAAATATACGAGGGTTGGTATGCCAGTGCATGATGTAACAAATCTCATCTTTTCTGTAAATAAGGAGAATGCAAATACATACTACAATCCTGAATTTGTACACAAAGAGATGGGAAGCGCTGTTTCTAAAGAATATGCTTTATTAAATGTCATACCAACAAAAGCAAGCGATGCACATATGAGGGGTGAAATTCATATCCATACACTTGAGTATTTTTTGACAAGGCCTTTTTGCTTTGAGCATTCAATCCCTTTCTTTTTGACAAGAGGCCTAAAAACAGATGGTTTGGGTGTTTATACTGCGTATGCCAAACCGCCAAGTCACTTTGATTCAGCAATGATGCAGCTAGCAAAAGTACTGCAAGTTTCTCAGGTACATTTTTCTGGTGGACAGGGATACGATTCTTTCAATGTTTTCCTTGCGCCTTATGTTAAAGGTCTAACATACAAAGAAATAAAGAGACGCGTTCAGTATTTTATTTTTGATTTGGATACGATGAACTTTTCGAGAGGTGGACAAACTGCATTTACAAATGTAAGTTTGGAATTCGATGTTCCAAAACACATGGAAGATGTACCTGTTGTTCTGCCAGGTGGTAAAATAAGTGAAGAAGATAGTTATGCAAACTACGAAAAAGAAGCGAGAATGATCATGAGAGCATTCATAGAAAATTATTTGGAAGGGGATGGCGTAGGAAAACCTTTTACATTTCCAAAACCAGAATTCAAACTTAGAAAAGGGATTTGGGAAGGGGATGGTGAAAAGTTAGAATTGTTGGAGATGGTATCAAAGCTCGTTTCTAAATTTGGTAGTCCTTACTTTTTAAACCTATGTCCAGATTACATGCCTGATGTTGTACAGTCTCAGTGTTGTAGATATTTCTTAATCCCTGACTCAGATCAAATGATTGAGATGAAAAAAGGAAGACTAAGATTTGGCAGCTTACAGGTTGTTTCTTTAAATTTACCAAGACTTGCGTACATTTCTAAAAATGAAGATGCGTTCTTTGATGCGATTGAAAGTAGAATTGATTTGGGTGAAGCTATCTTTAATGCGAAAAGAGAATTTTTAAGAAAATACTTGTTGAATGGTGGTTCTCCATTCCTCATGATGGATTACGATGGTGAACCCTACTTTCAATTAGAAAAGCAAACAAATACGATTGGTTTTGTTGGATTGAATGAAGCAGTAAAATATATGACAGGAAAGGAGCTGCATGAGGATAAGGAGGCTTGGAGGTTTGGATTGAAAGTAGTGAAATTCATGAGAGCATGCATTGACAAAAAAACAGAGGAAACAGGTCAAAGGTATGGGCTTGTGCAAACGCCTGCGGAGAGCACGGCACATCGATTTGCTACTCTAGATGTAAAGGACTTTGGAGAAAAGGCAATTGTAAAAGGAGATAGGAAAGGTGGTTCAGTATATTACACAAATTCCTCACATGTTTATGTTGGAGCGGATATACCTTTGTGGGATAGAATAAAGATAGAAAGTAGCTTTCATCCGTTGGTTCAGGGAGGAGCGATCATGCATGTTTGGTTGGGGGAGAGGGAGCCTGATCCGAGTGCTGTGATGGAGATGACGAGAAAAATATCAACAAAAAGTTTATGTTCATATTTTGCATACACAAGAGATTTGACCACTTGTACAAATTGTAATTTCGTAACTGGCGGATTATTAAAAAAATGTCCAAATTGTAATGCTGGTGAAGACAAAATAGAATGGTTTTCAAGGATAACAGGTTATTATACAAGAGTGAAGGCATGGAATATGGGAAAAATTGCTGAGTTGAATGAGAGAAGAAGATATGAAATCGGTTAAGGTGATAAAAAATGAAGGATGTTGTTATAAAACTGTTTACTTCAAAAAAATGTCCAAATTGTCCAATTGCAAAAAAAATCGTTGAGAAAGTGGCAAAGGAAATGAAGGTTAAAGTATTGGAGATAGACATCACAAAGGAACCAGAAGAGGCTTTAATGCATCAAGTCGTATCCACGCCAAGCATCGCAATAAATGATGAAACGATATTCTTTGGTGAGATACCGAAAGAAGAGAAATTAAAAGAAGAAATAAGGAAAGCGATGGGATAAAAATGATACTTAGTAAGGAAGAAATCCTGGAATTACAGAAGAAAAATCCTCCATTGATAGAAAATACAATTAATATTGAAACACAACTAACTCCAAATGGTATAGATTTGTCTGTGAAAGAAATCCACGAGTTCGTCGATTATGGACAAGTTGATTTTGACAATAAAGAAAGGAAGATATCCGAGACAAAAGCGATAAAATGGAAAAATGATTGGATTTTTCTGAAAAAGGGTTGTTATAAAGTAAGAACAAATGAAAGAATAAATATGCCACTCGACCTCGTTGCAATTTTAAGACCGAGAACTACACTGTTAAGGAATGGTGCAAGTGTGGCAACGGGACTGATCGATGCTGGATTTAGAGGAGGACTTGAATTTATGCTTTATGTGATGAATGAGAATGGAATTAAGATTAAAAAAAATGCAAGAGTTGCACAGCTTACATTCATGCGAATGAGTAGGGAAACAAAGGAAGGGTACAAAGGTGTGTATGCTGAGAAGGGGTAGAATATGGAAGAAAATAGAATGCCATTGGATGAATATTTTATGCGAATCGCTTTGTTGGTGGCTAAACGTTCTACTTGTGTGAAAGTAAAGAGGGGGGCAGTACTTGTAAAAGATAAACATATTATTGCTACTGGTTATAATGGAGCACCAAGGGGCTTACCTCATTGCACGAGAGAGACTTGTTTAAGGTTAAATGTCGGTTCTATGGTTGATTATGAAAATTGCAGGGCTGTGCATGCAGAAATGAACACAATCATACAAGCAGCAGTTCATGGTGTTAGTGTTGATGGTGCTACTATATACACAACAACCTTTCCTTGTATTGGTTGCTTT
The DNA here is from genome assembly GCA_025920705.1 of Candidatus Jingweiarchaeum tengchongense. Taxonomy (GTDB): domain Archaea; phylum Nanobdellota; class Nanobdellia; order Jingweiarchaeales; family Jingweiarchaeaceae; genus Jingweiarchaeum; species Jingweiarchaeum tengchongense. The sequence continues at coordinate 34,945 of JAPDLJ010000006.1, read as the reverse complement.
AAGGCATTGATTAATGCAGGTATCAAAAGGGTCGTCTACTTAAAGGAACACGATGCAATGAACAACAAAACATTAAAAGAATTAATTGAACAAAGTAAAATGCAGATTGATAAAATTGATTTAAAGGAAGAGTAAATGAAAGCTTACATAGCTGGTGTACAAGGCATCTCAACAGTTGATTATCCAAAGAAAATAGCTTCTGTTGTTTTCTTTGCTGGGTGTAATTTTAGATGTAGATATTGTTTCAATGCTGACATATTAGTGTTTAAACCTGGGTTCTTAAGAGAAATCGATTGGGTTAAAAATGAAATAAGAAAGAATTTACCGTTAATCGATGCAATTGTAATAACTGGTGGTGAGCCTTTGTTGCAAAAAGATGCAGTAGTTGAGATTGGAAAATGGGGTAAAAAAATGAAACTTTTAATTGGAATTTTTACGAATGGAAGCTTTCCCGATCTGTTAAAAGAATTGATGGGGATGGAATTGTTGGATTTCGTTGCAATCGATGTTAAAACATCATTAAATAAAGAAAGCTACGGAAATTTGACAGGTAAGGAAGTAAATATTAAAAAAATAAAAGAAAGTATTGAAATCGCTAAAAAATTTAATGTTGATTATGAATTGAGAACAACCCTTGTCCCTGGCTTGGTTGGAGAGAGAGAATTAAAGATGATCCATAAACAAATCTTTCCTTATAAAATTTGGGTTTGGCAGATGTTTCGGTCAGACATTGGTAATATTGTAGATAAGGGACTTGTTGGCAAAAGCTTTAGCGTAGATGAGATGGTGAGGATAAGGAATCTATCAAAAAAAATGAAAAATGTGATTCTAAGGTTTTGATAAAGTTTATTTATCACTAAATATAATAGTGTTTTTATGTTGGATATTAAACTCATCAGGGAGAAACCTGAAATTGTTAAAGATGATCTGATAAAGAGAGGTATGAAAGATAGGGTTCAATTGGTCGATGAATTGTTGGAAATAGACAAAAAATGGAGAGAGGGAGTAAAGAAAGTTGGAGAATTAAGACATAAAAGAAACATAATTTCAAGGCAAGTTGCAGAATTAAAAAAGAAGGGGAAGGATGTAAGTAAAGAGATAAAGGAAATTGAAGAAATTCCAATGCAAATTAAAAAGATTGAAATGGAAATTGAGAAATATAAAAACAGAATAGATGAGATATTATACAAATTACCCAACATCTTGCATGAATCCGTACCGATTGGTAAGGATGAGAATGATAATGTTGAAATAAGAAGATGGGGAACGATACCAAAATTTAATTTCAAACCAAAAAACCACTTGGAAATTGCATTGGGGCTTGGGATCATTGACCAAGAAAGAGCTGCAAAAGTGGCAGGGAAGGGTTTCTATTACTTTAAAAATGAGCTTGTGCTTTTAGATTATGCAATCATTAGGTTTGCAATCGATTTCTTAATGAAGAGAGGATACATATTAATTGAACCGCCATTCATGATAAGAAGAAAACCATATGAGGGTGTTGTGGATTTAGCTGATTTTGAAAATGTAATGTACAAGATTGAAAAAGAAGATTTGTATTTGATCGCAACAGCTGAACATCCGTTAGCAGCAATGTTTATGAATGAAACAATAAATGCTAAAGAATTGCCAATAAAACTCGTTGGAGTTAGCCCCTGTTTTAGAAAGGAAGTTGGAGCACATGGAAAATATACAAAGGGATTGTTTAGGATGCATCAATTCAATAAGGTGGAACAATTCATATTTTGTCATCCAAACGACTCGTGGAAACTTCATGAAGAATTGCAAAAAAATTCAGAAGATTTATACAAAGCGCTTAAATTACCTTACCGTGTTGTTAATGTTTGTTCTGGGGACATTGGTACAATTGCGGCTAAAAAGTATGATATAGAAGTATGGATGGTTGATGGAAAGTATAGAGAAGTTGGCTCGAACTCAAATTGCACTGATTACCAAGCTAGAAGATTGAATATAAAGTATAGGGAAAAAGAAGGTTTACCCCCTGCTGGTTATGTGCACACATTAAACAACACTGCGCTCGCGACGAGTAGAACGATGATGGCAATATTAGAAATCTACCAACAAGAAGATGGTTCTGTAAAAATTCCAGATGTGCTTGTTCCTTATATGAACGGAATAAAAGTAATAAAAGCAAAGTAATTTAAATTAGATTTATTTGTTTATTTGATATGGAAAAAAAATTATATGTGCCAGATACCAGTGTAATCATAGAAAGAGTTGTTTCTGATTTGATTTTGAAGGGTGAAATAAAAGGTAGGATAATTATTCACAACGCAGTGATCTCCGAACTTGAGAATCAGGCAAATTTTGGAAAACCAATCGGATTGGCTGGTCTTGATGAGTTAAGAAGACTGAGAGAATTGGCTAATGAGAAAAAGATTGAATTAGAATTTACTGGGGTTAGACCCAGTAGTATGGAAATAAAATATGCAAAGGCTGGCGAGATAGATGCTTTAATCCGCGAACTGGCAGTGGAGAAGAGTGCCTGTCTGATTACTGGTGATCTTGTACAAGCAGAAGCTGCAAGAGCAATGGGTGTTGAAACAATTTATATTGAATTAAGGCCAAAAAAAGAGAAGTTGGAACTTGAGAAGTTTTTTGATAATGAAACAATGAGTGTTCACTTAAAAGAAAATGTTTTTCCATATGCAAAAAAAGGTAAGCCTGGAAATTGGCAATTTGTAAAAATTGGTGATGAGCGACTTAAAAAAGAGGAAATCGAGGAAATTGCAAAGGAAATTGTTGAGTTCGCGAGAACGAATAAGAAAGGGTTCGTTGAGATTGATAGGAAAGGTTCGACAATCGTTCAATTAAAGAATTATCGAATAATAATTACGAGGCCTCCATTTTCTGATGGTTGGGAGATAACGGCAGCTAGACCTTTGGTGAAATTAAATATCGAGGATTATAACTTACCTAAGGAGTTGATAAAAAGGTTTGAGGAAAAGGCAGAAGGAATATTAATTGCTGGGCCACCTGGTCATGGAAAAACAACAATGGCGCAAGCTTTGGCTGAATTTTATCAGAAAAAGGGGAAAATTGTGAAAACAGTAGAAAGCCCTAGGGACTTAATTTTACCTGATGAGATCACACAGTATTCAAAGCAATTGGGGACGAGTGAAGAGATACACGACATACTCTTACTCTCAAGACCAGATTATACAATATTTGATGAAATGAGAGATGATCCAGATTTTAAGTTATATTCAGATATGCGATTAGCTGGAATTGGTATGATTGGTGTGATACATGCATCGACTGCAATTGATGCAATACAAAGATTTGTGAGGAGAGTTGAACTCGGTATGATACCAAGTATTATTGATACTGTGATATTCATGCAGGGTGGAAATGTTGCAAAGGTGTACGAATTGAAGATGACGGTGAAGATGCCAAGTGGAATGAGGGAGAGAGATCTATCAAGGCCTGTAATTGAAATTAGGGACTTTTTAACAAAACAACTAGAATATGAGATGTACACATTTGGAGAAGAAACTGTTGTTGTGCCAATAAGGAGAAAGGCCGGGTTAAGAGAAAAGATAGAAGAAGAACTTGGTGAGATTGCACCTACTGCTAGTATAGAAGTAAATGGTAGTAATGTGTTGATCATTGTACCAAAGGAACAGATTGCAAATATAGTAGGAAGGAAGGGAAAAAGAATAAAAAAGTTAGAAAAGAAGTACAAAGCGAGTATAAGAGTCGAAGCAAAATGAAATTTCTTGCCTTTTCCGATGTACATCAAGATTTGGAAGCAATTAGAAAGCTCATAGAAAGGGCGGATGAAGTGGATTTCTTAGTTTGTGCAGGTGATATCAGCACATTCGGAACTGGCCTAGAAAGAAGTTGCGCGGAATTGGCTAAGGCAAACAAGGAAATTTTCATCATACCTGGCAATAGTGAAAGACCTGAAATTTTATTAGAAATTTGCAAGAAGTATAATTTTAAATTCATACATGGAAAAAGTGAGAGAATTGGAAATTACAACTTTGTTGGGATTGGTGGCTCCCTCCCAACGCCTTTTTTTACACCTTATGAAATTAGTGAGAGTGAATTTAAAAGGCTTCTTTCAAGTTTTTTAAATTTAAATAAAATTGTGCTCGTCACCCATAACCCACCTTATAAAACAAAATTAGATCATCTGCTTGGAATGCACACTGGAAGCAAATCCATTAGAGATTTCATCGAAAGTGCTGATGTGGAAATCTGTATATGTGGTCATATACACGAGCATGCTGGAGAGGAAGATTTTGTTAAGAAAACAAAAGTAATAAATGCGGGGAAAAAAGGAGTTGTAATTGAATTATGAAAAAAGCAATATTGATTTCGGGGACACCTGGAACTGGGAAAACAAGGATTGCTAAGGTTTTAGCGAAGAGATTAGACGCAATTGTTGTGGGTATTGATGATGTAATTAAAATAGATAAAAAAGTTGTTATTGGCTATGATAAAAAAAGAAAAATAAAGATTGTCGATGAAGAAAGATTTGCGCAGGACATAGAAAGCATCATAAAAAAAATAGACAAGCAGGTAATTGTGGATTCACATTTTGCGCATGTGGCAAAACCAAAATTCTGTGAAATTTGTATTGTACTTAGGTGTAATCCAAGAGAATTGAAGAGAAGATTGGAAAGTAAAGGATACAAAAAAGAAAAAATAATAGAAAATGTTGAAGCTGAGATAGTTGGTGTATGCACTTATGAAGCATTAAAGAATGGACATAAAGTGCATGAGATAGACACAAGCAAAAGAAAGATAGATGAAGTAGTTAAAGAGATTATTGATGTGATTGAAAAAAGAAAGAAAGCAAGCTGTTCGGTGTGTTGGGGTGAAGAATCCTTCAAATAATTTTTTGGATGATGTCATACATATACTCAAAAGAAGATACCATGTTGTTAAATATAAAGATGAACCATTACATGTTTTGTTCACAACTTTACTTTCACAAAGGACAAGGGATGAAATCACACATGAAGCTTCAAAAAAATTGTTTAAAAAGTTTAAGAAAATTGATGATTTTATAAATGCTGATGTGAAGGAAATCGAGGAGACGATAAGACCTGTTGGTTTTTATCGAATAAAGGCGAAGAGGATAAAGGAGATTGCAAAGATATTGAAAGAGAGATATAATGGGAAAGTGCCAAGGGAAAGAGAAGTATTGATCAATTTACCTGGTGTTGGTAAAAAAACAGCTGATTGTGTTTTATGCTTTGGTTATGGTGTTGCTACGATACCGGTTGATGTTCACGTTGCTGTTGTGGCGAAAAGGCTGGGTATTGTAGATGAAAAAGATGGCTACGAAAAAATAAAGGAAAAGATTGAAGCACTTGTCAAAGAAAAAGATAAAAAATTGGTTAATTTTCTATTTGTTGAATTCGGAAAAGAGATATGCAGAACATCCAAGCCAAAGTGTGAAATGTGTCCAATAAAAAGGTTCTGCAGATATGTTAATTAGTTTCGTTGCATTTTTCATTGGCATAATCCTTGGTATAATATTTGGAGTTATCCCTGGCTTTCACACAAATTTGCTTGTTCTAATTGCTCCTTTTTTAATGAATTATTTTAATTCTTTAGAAATTGGCATTCTTATCATAAGCACAGTAACTGCTTCTATCTTCTTTGAATTTTTAAGATCAACATTTATTGGTATACCAAATGAAATTAGTTCTTTATCTGTTTTGCCTGCGCATAGGTTTGTATTGGAAGGCTATGGTCTGAAAGCCGTGAAAATATGTTGCTATGGCGCACTCTTCTCAATATTAATATCTGCGATTTTATCTCCAATCTTCATCAAAATCTTACCAATAATTTATTACAACGCAAGAGGGCTGGTGCCTGTATTCCTATTTTTAGTTTCTGTACATCTAATACTTAAGGAAGAAGATTTAAGAAAAAAATCATTTGCAATCTTAGTATTTCTATGCGCTGGTTTACTTGGTTTCATCTCCTTGAATTTGATTGATGTCAATCAACCATTGTTTCCACTACTTACTGGTTTTTTTGGAATTAGTAATCTCATCCTGAATATGAAGAATAGTGTTAAAATAAAGGAGCAAAAGAAAAAATTCAATATCAACATCAAAAAAGGAAGAGCATTAAACATTGTTACAAGCAGTTCGTTGACATCAATCATTCTAGGCTTCATTCCAACATTAAGTCCAGCCCAGATATCTATATTGTCAGATGAAATTTCAAAAAAAGAAAATAATGAGGAATATCTATTATCTGTTTCAAGTATAACTTCCTCCTATGTCATTGCTTCATTGATTACATTTTTCACATTGAAAAAAGCAAGAATTGGCGCATTTACATTACTAAGAGAAATACCTATTTTTGATATGGTTTCTTTATTAATCTTGCTTTTCACTTGTGTTCTATCAGCCATTCTGTGCTTTATAATATCTTTAAAACTTTCATCTTTAATCTGTAATAAAATCAACAAAATAAATTACAGGAAACTCACGATTTTTTCACTTGTTTTTGTATGTCTTCTTGTTTTTATTTTTAGCTCTTATATTGGATTATTAATTTTAATTGCCTCAACAACAATTGGATATATCACAATAAAAACAAAGATAAAGAGGACAAATTGTATGGGTTGTTTGATTATTCCAACAATGCTTTGGTATCTGAAATAATTATCAATATTTTGTAAGATTAAAACTAAGAACATCTCCTTGCTTTACTTTGTAACTTCCTGCTCCTTCCATCGCGTATTCTCCGTTGATATAGAAAGCCCAATATGTCCTTTCTTCATTACTACCACAAATATGATTAATACAAGTAATAAATGGGCCAAAACTAGTCTGGTTCACATCAACATCCATCACTATTTCTAATGCTTCAATTGCAGTCTTACCTTTATTTACAACCAAGTCAAAGCTGTTCGTCACGTTGCCGTCATCTACGATGATCTTACAGTTAATTTGTCTCTCTCCTATTACTATGGTCTTTCCTGTGTGTTCTCCTCCAAAAATTAAAAATAGTATGGTTATTACCACTATGCTCAAAAAATAAGGTAGATACTTTGTCTTCAATCTCTTTAAACTTTGTCTTAGCTTCGATCCACTTCGCAAATTTCGGCACCCCCAATACAAAAAATATGTTTGAGATTAAATGAGTGATTGAGAATGGTAAACTTGTAAGATAATAAATTGGAAGTAAATGAAGGCCAACAAAAAATAAACCTGTAAGATTAACAATTGCTTCATATAAAATTGTAGCGATTATTGTTATAATAAGAATTGATAATATTCTATTCCTCCTTACCAAGCCGCCGAGATAACCTGCAATCCCAGCACCCAAAACTTGAAAAAAAGTCCAAGGGCCTTGCCCACCAAAAACAAAAAAATTTGAGAGATAGAAGCTTGAAGCCCCTACAAATGCGCCTTTCTTTTTTCCAAATAAAATACCAGAAAGGATTGCGATTGCTGTAATTGGTTCAACACTAGGTATACTCTGTAAAGCAATTCTACCGATCACACCAGTCAATATAAAAGAAAATATTAAGAAAAATTCTTTCTGTTTCTGTATTTGCACTTGTCTTTGTATCTGTAATGCAATTAATTTTTTCTTTTGTTTTTCCTTCAAATCTTCTCTCAACATTTTTTGCTTCTACTATGATTTTGCATAAGAGTTAAGTAATGTTTGCTTCTCTTTTTCCTTGCCAAATATTGATTCAACTCTCCTTTTTATTATCTCCAACGTTTGTCTTAAATAGGAAGGTAAATTGTATCGCTCTGCAAGTGACAAGGAAATATCTAAGTATTTGCTTACTGTACCCTCGGCCACTGTGAGCACTAGTTTTCCTCCACATTTCAAACACTTGCCACTTAATGGTATTCTACGATACTTTTCATTACAATCAATACACCTAAACTCTTGCTTTGAAAATTCTCTTAAATTTCCTTTGATATCTTTCAAGAAGTGCTTTTCAATGATGATCCTGGCTACATCACATTTATTAACAGCTAAGATCTTTTCAGCTAGAGCCATTTGCTTCTCAACTTTATCTATCATTGTCACGAGTGTCTTGTATGATGAGACTCTCGCACCAGCATTTATATCAGAAACATCATGCGTGTACATTAATCCCTCATATTGCAATTCAGTTTTCAATCTATCCTGAACTTTGTTTATTTTCACTTCATTTGGATCTCTCCAATTAAGTGTCGCTTCATAAAATTCAAGCGGATAAATGTTGACTACGTCCATGTTGTGCACTTCCTTGTCAACTTCTATCGGATCAAGAATTGTTGTCAATACAAGTGGTGCATCCATCGTTGATGCTCCTCTTGTTGCGGGAAGAAATTGGTGTGAGAAGTTTAATAATGCATCTAATAGGAGAATGAAGCAAGCTTCATCACCATCACAGTTTCTCCTCATCGCTGCATGGAAATAAGGATGTGCAAAATATGCTTGTGTTTTCGAAAATCCGATAATCCTCCCAACAATACCGGCACTTGTGTGTGGCGCTAATCCAATGATTAAGTGACCAACAAGGTCACCCTTGGATTTGATGTTGTAAAAAGGCTCAAGTTTGTAAAATCTAATGAGAAGATCATCGATAAAATTACATATCTTCATCAATGCATCAGATGCACTTGCACCCTCCCATTCTTCACAATCAGGAAGAATCACATCTTGTGGTTTCAATTCAATTACCTGTTCATCACTCACGATTTCATTGCCAAAAATATCTTTTTTGTATCCAAGTTCCCTTAATTTATCAATACTCGTTCCTATCTCTTTCGGCTTAAAATGTGTGATGGGTGCTTCAATGATGTCAAATCTAATCGTCCCATCTTTATTTACGTATAGATCATGTATCGCTCTCAAAATTCCCTTTTCAATTCTTTCAGGTATCCGCTTCTTGTTTGATGTTCCTCTTACTCCTTTAACTAATTCTGGAAGCTCAACATTTAAGTTCTTTAATGCACGCTCAATCTCATCTTTAATTTCAATCTTTCTTCTCTCAAATGCTCTTGTTGGCATTCCGCAATGTGTATTTAACTGTGTGTATCTCTTACATTTTTGACATACTTTGTATTCTTTCGTTTTTTCACCACAGATCTCGCAATGAGTATATATTGTTTTGATGTTACACTTCTCACAAAAAAATATGGGAAACTCTGCTTCAACATAACCTTTATTAATTGCTTCATTAAAACTTCTCATCCTCCCTCCTTGGTTCCCAACTGGAAACAAAACCTGTGGGCTTCCCTTTAATTTCCTTAATTTTGCTTTTTCCGGTCTACCCAATCTGGCACCAATCGTAATTGGGGCTTTATCTCTTATCTTTATTTTTGAAATTGAGTTTAGAATTGTGAGTATATCTTTGTCTTTGAATTCAAGTGCTTCCTTCATTTTCCACGTTTTATCCGGAAGAAATCCAATTGAATAAAGAAATGCAACTGCATCATCACCTTCAATCAAAATTTTCCTTTCTTTGTACTTATGAGGTATACATATCAATTCCAAGGCGCGTTTAACTTTATCATCCCCTTCTACATAAATCTCATTTTCGAAAATCGAAGAATTGGTTTGGAGCTTATTTAGAAGGTAAAATAACAGACTATTGTCGATGTTGTTCCAAAAATATGTGTAACGTGGGTGTAAAGGAATGTTATACTCTAAGGAAAATTTCACTGCTTCCTCAGCCCCAATCTTTGTAATTCTATCTTTTAAAGTTTTTATATCAACTTTATCCTTTGCTTTTTCCTCTAGTTCTTGAATCCACCACTCTTCAACATATCCGGATGGAACAAGTACGTGGTTCTGTTCTAAAAAATCTCCATAGCTAACAAGTATATCCCCTAAGAAAAGGATTTCAACAATCTTATCTTTGATTTCAAGTGCTTGTAATTCATTCTCTACTCTAATTACACTTCCATCTTTCAATTTGACAACTGGTCCTTCGATCGTATCACAAACAGTAATTGCACATGCTTTTCCTGGTCTCTCAACTCTTAATTGCGAACCTATAGCAATGAAATCATCCAATATGCGCATTGTGGCAGGGTGGATTGAACATGCGGCCAAACCACTGACTCTACTCCTTCCATACCTCAATCTAAAACCCCCTCTCGCTAGTGGAAAAGAGAACACGGGTCTCCCTGCAACTGACTCTTCTATGAATCTAAAATCTGGTTTTATCTTTGAATTTGTTTCTATCTCCTTTGTATGTGCTTTTTTCTGAATTTCCAAGTAATCTTGGAGAAACACCCATTCATCTAAGAAAAAATCTTTTCCCCAACTTTTTATCTCTTTCAATATTTTTTTTGCTTTCTGAGCAACACCTTCACAAAGAACTAAACACATTCCTCCTCTTATCCTATTTGTACCAACTCTCTTTAGGTCTTTATAATTAGATACTTCTCTATCAGATGTTGGGTCTCCTGTGATTTCAATTGGAATATGTGATACTAAAAAACTAATTTCTTCCTTAATCGGTAAATATTGCAACCTTGCCAACACCCGGTGATAATCATCAATCTCAGTCACATATCTTTCTATTTCTTCATTTGTCGGATCATACTTATCAAACCCAAAAACTCTTCTCAGGTAATCAGCAACAATCACAGTAAATGCAGCAGCAGTTCCTCCAGCTGCCCTTATTGGGCCAGAGAAAAAACAAGCAACATAATTACCACCATCCATCCTTTTTTTAATTTGGAGTTCAACAAAACCTTCCAATGGCGCGGAGACAATACCAAGTGTAACATAAGCCAATGCAACCCTTATTCCAAGTTCCATTGCTTCTCTTAAGTCATTAAATGAACAAAACTTCCCCCTTGCAACCTCTTCTGCTATCTTCAATGCAACTCTCCAATCATTTGGCTTGAACTCTTTCTCTATCTCTCTAATCCTTTGTGACAATCCTGTGCCCTTTATCTCTGGTTTTAGAACTGCAACCAATCCTTCAACTCTCTCTGACAAGTCCCTTGCTAGAGGAATATCTACAAAGTCTTCAGGATCAAGACCGAGACTCCTTGCTTTTTGTGCAATTTCATATGCTGTTTTTACTTTACTCTCTATTTCACTAAAATATCCTTGCATTTCTTCAGAAGCAATTGGCATGAGCAAAAAAAGAAAAAGCCTCTATATAAGTTTTTATTTACTTTAAACAATAAAAATACCAATCATATGAACCTCATCATCTTCACTTCTCTTGTTTTAAGATTGAAGATTGGGACCCTCCCTGGTTCTGGTACATGTCCAACTCTTTCTTGAAATACCGTTCGATCTTGCCAACAAGAACAACAAATATTTATCACATTCCTATAACATCCAACTCTTGCTTTATGTATGTGTGCTGTTGCAAATATGTCTGGTACTTTATCTATCACAAGAAAATCGTTCTGCATTGGTGCAAACAAGGTTGAACCATGTGTCGGTGCTAGATGTCTTTTTCTCAATAAAAATTTCATTAATAGATCAGCCCTCTCGTATCCATATCTCCTCAATTTAGGCACATTTGCAACAAAATAATCTAAACTATAGCCATGATAAAGAAGTACATCAAATCCTGGAAAATCATCAATTGCGTGTATCCTTACGTAGCTTGGATTTGAAGTCATTATCACATTTGGAAGCTGATAAACTGGCTTTGCAATATCATCATAAAGTGCATGTTGTGGTTCAGCTATGCGCAACGCATCATGGTTTCCTGGTGAAATGATCACACTAATTCTCTCTGGTACTCTTTGAATAAGTTTCGCGAATTCTTCATACTGTTGATAGATATCTTTAATTAACAATTCATTCTCCTGTTCAGGATATATACCTACACCATCAACAAGATCTCCAACAACAAATAAGTATCTTATTTTTTTGGCAATTTCTTTTTGTTTTTCATCACCCAATTCCAAATTTAACCATTTTAAGAATCTGTCAAAAGCGCTCGATAAAAACATCTTGGAACCAACATGCGTATCTGCAATAAAACAAGCATAAACCTCTTCATTACATTTCTTGGTCTCTTTTTCTGGGATATCTGGAAATATGATATCTTGAATAAAGATCATCTCCCTTGATTTTGAACCCAAAACACCTATTACCTCATCTTCTACAAGCTCTTCAACCTTCTGTATACATGGTGAATTTTTACTTACAACTCCTTTGATTACACCTGTAGTATCTTCTAATTCAATGATAAAATTGCCAAACTTTGACTTTGATATTGATTTAACCATGGCAATTGTTGCTAGCTCTTTCATATCTCTTGAAATAAGTCGATTGATGGATATTGCACCTTGTAATTCAATTCTGTGATAAAGGAAGTTTTTAATCTGTTCAAACCTACTGTTGTAGTATCCCACCCAATCACTTATATCTCTTTTCTTATTTTCGTGTTCGTATATCTTTGTTATTTCCACCTTTGACCCGTCTTGTTTGACCTCCCTCTCTTTAACAATTTTAACATCTTTATTATTTTTTGTGAATGTTAAACATCCACTAACAAAATTTTTATATATCTCTTCTGTCACAACAGAAATCTTATTTTTGAAGTTAGTTTCTAGAAAATCCAAGAACTTTGTATGATCTGTGATTTTAGGGACAAGCGTGGGAGAAATTAAAAAACCTTTCTCAGCAAACTTCTTTATGATCTCTGACATTCTAACACCAAATCTAAATACCAAGTTGTTCTTTAATTATTCCTTCTATTTTATTTATTGTGTCTTTACCTATCATTAAAGATATCTCTCTCATTTTTCCATATCTACCCTTACTTATCAATCTTGTTTTTATTATACCTAGAAGATCAAGCTCTGCGATTAAGTCTGAGAGTCTCCTTTGTGTTAGTTCATTAACTTTTGCTTCAGAGCAGATATTTTTATAAACATCATAGACTTCTCCTGTATAAATCAAACCTTTATTCTTATTTATAAGAATAATTGAATATAGAAGTACTTGAGATTGTTTTGGTAATTTCTTCACAATTTCTATCACTTTATCAAGTTCAATCTTTTCATCAGCTAGATCCACATGTTTTTCTTCTATCATGGAACTGCCATCTCTCTCTGCAATCTCAGCTGCTACTCTTAATAACTCAATTGCTCTTCTTGCATCACCATGTTCTCTCGCAGCATATGCTGCGCACTTTGAAATGACAGATTCTGAAATCACATTTGGTTCGAATGCCAATCTTGCTCTTTCCAGTAGGATATCTTTGAGTTGGAGTGCATCGTATGGTTGAAAAACTATTTCCTCTTCATTTAGTGAACTTCTTACCCTTGGATCCAATTCATTTATGAATGTCACATCGTTTGTTATTCCAACAATAGTAATCTTGGCATTTTTTAATTCGGAGTTCACCCTTGTTAAGTTATAAAGAATTTCATCACCACATTTTTTTATTAAGTTATCTATTTCATCCAATATTAGTATAATTACTTGATTTTTTTTATCAATCACCTCAAAAAACATTTTATATACTTCATTTGTTGGTAATCCAGTATAAGGTACTTCCTTACCGAACTCTTTGGTTAATTGTGAAATCAATCTATACTCTGTATCTGTAATCTTTTTCATTTTACAATTAATGTATACCACAGAAATAGGTATATTCCTCTTCTTTGCAATTTCATAAAGCTGTGAACAAACATATTTTGTAATCACAGTCTTACCAGTACCTGTCTTACCATAAATAAATATATTAGAAGGTTTTTCATTTTTAAGTGAAGGAGCAAGAATTTCACTCAATTGTTTTATTTCTAAATCACGATGTAATATTTGATCAGGTATATATTTAATTGAAAGAACTTCTTTATTCAGAAACAAAGATTTTTTGTTTAAAAAATTTTCAAAATATTCTTGAACTTTATTCATGGAGCACCCCTTTAAAAGTATACGCCATAAGAAAAAAAGTATTAATAAAGTTTTTTATAATAGAAAATATATAAAATATGACACCTTTTTTTCTTATGGATTCTCTTATTATTTCTTATGGAAAAGTTAAGTCTTTCTTTTGGAAAAATTTTAATATTTTTTATTTCTATATGGAAAAAAATTAATTAATTATTATTAAAATAAAATCTCCAAGAGAAATGAAGGGGTTATATGGTTATCTTAAAATCATCAAAAGTACTTTTTTCTTTAATTCTTCTATTTCCATCATTTTTTCCTTGCTTATTTTATTTTCTGCCCATTTTTTGAGTTTTTCTATTTTTTTTAATAACATATCTTGGACATTTTTCTTTGCTAGATAAGACATCTTTTTTTGGGTAATACTCTCAATTTCTTCATTTAAGGAGATAATTATTTTATTAATCTCATTTTCCCAATTTATGTTAACCTCTTTTTCCTTGAAAATACTCATCCTTTGTTCAATCTTTTCATCCATTTTTATTTGAATAAAAGGACCCAGAGTATAATATGTCCTTTCTGTTTGTGTTCCCCAAGTAAAATTTCCAGGTTCTACCTTGGTTTCGATTGCTATGAATTCACCAAGTTCCTGGCCTTTTTTTAAATGATAATAAATATCTCTCAATAAGATTTTTCCAAATACTTGCTTATACACCTTGTATATTTCATAACCATATGAGACATTTAATTTATTTAATATTAAAGCAATATTTTCCCGGATCTTTGAGCCAGGAGGTCTACCACGCATTTTTTCAATATAGTAAATATTATATAAAACATTTTCTATTTGAATTAAGATGGAACCGACGCTTGAGGAGATAATAGAAATAATTAAACAAAAAACTGGATTACTAGAATCTGAGATTAAAAAGAAGATTGAAGACAAGGTAAAAGAGCTTTCAGGTTTGATTTCAGAAAAAGGTGCTGCCCTAATCATCGCAAATGAACTTAATATAAAATTAAATAAAGGAAAGATCAAGACAAGGGTTTTGATACAGAGTTTGGTTCCTGGCCTTAAAGATGTTGTTGTGATGGGTAGGGTTCTTAAGATTTACAAACCAAGAGAATTTGAAAAAGGAAAGATCAAAGGTAAAGTTGGAGGTTTCTTGTTAGGTGATGAAACAGGTAAGGCAAGGGTTGTAATTTGGGATGATAGAAACAAGTTGATTGAGCAAGGGGAAATCAAGGAAGGAGATATAATCAAAGTCATCTCAGGAACAACGAGAGAGAATAAAATTGGTTTCAAGGAGATTCATCTTAATTCCAAAAGTAAAATTGAGATAAATCCAAGCGATGAGGAAACTAAATTTATTACAAAACAAGTAAGCGCTAGATTTTCATTTTTGATAGACACAGAACCGGACAAAGAGTATAAAATAATTGGCTCAATTGTCAGACTAGTAAAAAACTATCCACTTATATATTTTTGTCCTAAATGTAACAGTAGACTCAATGAGATGAATAATAAATACTGCGCCAAGGATGGTGAAATAAATCCAAGAAAGGTTTTAATTATCAAAATGATAATTGACGATGGAACTGCTACAATAAATGCTTTTTTAATAGGAAAAAAAGCAGAAAAATTATTGGATTTAAAAATAGAAGAATTATATGAACAAATAAATAAAATAGAAGATTATTTTTCCATAATTGATTCAAAAATTAATAAATTGTATGGTAAATCAATTTTATTTACTGGAAAAATAAGAAAAAATATTATTTCTGGAAACAATGAACTACTTTTACATGATTTCATGCTAAATCCATCACCAAAAATACAATCTAATATTTTATTAAAACAGATCCAAAATGCCGAGGATAATTATTGAATTTGATGTTTATCCCACAGAAAATGAACAAAAAATTATATCTAGTATTAAGAAGTTTTTTGATGTTAATTTTAACTTTTCAGGAGAAGACGTAAAACATTATATAGCTGAAACAAAAGATGAACGCATAATTGAATTAATAGAGGAAGAAATTAGAAACAGGAATTTGAATAGAGACGCAATAGTTAAGAAAAAGGACGATCATTATGAAGTTTTGATAAACAAACAAGCAATATGCGTGAAGAAATTGAGATTTTTAGATGAGGAGCAAACGCTTGGCGCAATAAGAATTAGATTTTATCCGAAGTGAAAAGATGAATATTATCCCTGATTTAATTAAAGCATTTTGGATATTGATTCCTGCATATGTGGCAAATGCCACCCCTCCATTAGCAAAAGGGAAAAGACCGATCGACTTCGGAAAGTTCTTCCTTGGTCAAAGGATATTTGGGGACAACAAAACAATAGAAGGCTTTGTGACTGGTGTAATATGTGGAATGATCACGGGTTTTATAGAATCTCTCCTTTGGAGTCCAATAAATGAATACACATTAAGTTCACTTGGTTTTTCTCTACCAAAAATGAACCTTTTCACTGCATTTTTGATTGCTTTTGGTGCAATGTTTGGTGATTTGGTTGGAAGTTTTATTAAACGTCGGTTTGGGATAAAACCAGGCGCAAGTGTACCTCTTTTAGATCAATTAAACTTTGTTTTCGGCACTATCTTATTCATATTTCCATTCATTGAATTAAATATAACCATGGTCATAATAATGATCGTCATCACTCCAATATTTCATAAGATTGCGAATGTTTTTGCCTATACATTGAAAATAAAAAAGGTGCCATGGTAATGAAGATAGATTTGCACTGTCACACAATATATAGCAAGAACAAACTTTGGGGGAGGGATGCGTTTAATACACCAAAAGAGATGGTTAAAGCAGCGATGAAAAAAGGTTTAGATGGATTGGCAATTACAGACCATCAAACAGTTAAAGGAAGTTTGGTTGCTAGGGACTATATTAAGAGGATAGGTAAAAGATTTTTGTTGATTACAGGGATTGAAATATGTACTAAAGATGGAGAAGTGATAGGGTTGGATATTAAGGAAGATGTGAGGGACGATTTGAGTCTTGAAGAAACGATTGAAAAAATCCATGCACTTGGAGGAATTGCAATTGCTGTCCATCCATTTGCCAAGCACTTGTTTAGAAAATGTGTTGGTGACAAAGCAATAAAAGCAGATGCAGTTGAGGTTTTCAATGCAAGTTGCAGAGGAGACAGTAATCCAAAAGCGCTGGAATTAGCAAATAAATTTAAAAAACCAAAAGTAGCTGGAAGCGATGCGCACCACGTAACTGATGTTGGGAATGCAGGCATAATTTGTGATGGTGACCCAATTTCTATGATATTGAAAGGAAAAGTTGAAATTTTTGGGAAATACAATGGTATTAAAAGTCTAGTTTTACTATCTGGAAAAAAATTGGCGAGGTTTTTTGGATGTTGTACAAAAGAAGAGAGATCTTTAAAAGATTGGAAGTAAACATTGCTAAGTTTTTTAGTATGTTTGGTTTAACTCCAAATATGTGGTCATCTCTATCCTTGTTATTTATTTTACTGACATTTTATTTTTTGTTAAAGAAAAGCTTTTTGATTGCACTCATTTTCTTTTCCATTGCATCATTCATCGATGTAATTGATGGCGCAGTCGCTCGTTATAGGAAGATGGTAACAAAAAAAGGGGCATACATTGACACAATTATAGATAGGTTTGTTGAATTCATAGTCATTCTTGGATTGTTTTTTGTTGATTATCCCAAATTCATACTTGATTCGAAAGTTTGGTTGATTACTTTACTCTTTGGGAGCATGATGACAACATATGTAAAAGCATCTGCATTTGAGAAGAAGATTGTTAAAAAAGAGATTAAGGGAGGGATATTAGAAAGAGCAGAGCGGTTGATATTAATTTTTTTAATTATTTTACTTTCAAACTTTAGTCTTGAATATGCTTGTTACTTGATCGCATTAACAGCATTTTTATCGATTGTCTCAGTATTTCAACGTATCTCGATTGTTTTTGAATATTTAGATTGAATTTTATATTTTTTATTACAATTAAATTTAAATTTATGTTATTTGAAAAAAAATTATGAAAAATATTTTGATTGTTGGGCATACAAGTGTTGACAATATCATTACTCCTTATATGGAAAAGAAAAATGTGCTTGGCGGTGCAGCACTTTATTCCAGTCTTTCTTCAAGAATTTTTACTGATAAGATAAAAATCCTGACTGCAATAGGGAAAGATTTTCCTGATGGATACAAACATGTTTTACAGAGGATAGATGGTAAAATTGTGATTTCAGAAAAATCTACCACAAGTTTCACAATAGAGTATGATGAGACTTGGCATGCAAGTTATGATGAAGGAAAAACAGTGCATGGCGCTGGTGAAGAAATTAACCCCGAACTGATTCCAGAAAAGGTTTGGGATGAAACAGCGATTATACACATCGCTACAATGCCACCTAAACAACAGGAGAGATTTAAAGAAGAGGCAATGAGGAGAGGCATAATTACTTCCCTTGACACATATACTGGTTATATAAAAAAACATAAGAGAGAAGTGCTCGATTTGATTGAGGATATCGATATCCTTTGGCCGAACAAGGAAGAAGCATTTCTTCTCACAGAAATAAAAGACCCAATTAAATCTTCTGCATTTTTAAAAGAAAATTTTCATTTAAAAATTGTTTGTGTTAAACAAGAAGGGGAAGGTGCATGTATCTGCTATGATAATAAAATAAAAAAAGTTGATGCATTTAAAACAAAAATACAAGACCCAACAGGTGCTGGGGATTGCACATCAGGTGGTTTTTTACCTATATTCATTAGAACAAAAGATCCGCTCAGGTCACTTGTATATGGTATGGCGGTTGCTTCAAGAAAAATCCAGAATTTTGGTGCTGATTCATTACTCAAGATTAAAAGAAAAGAAATAGAATCACTTGTGAATACTAGATTTAACCCCTAACTTCTTTTAGCAATTTATGTCCCATCACTTCCCAATAAACAACCTGTGATCCTTCCCTAATCCTTGATTTTAACTCTTCTGGTACTTGTAATTCAATTGTTTCGAAAGTCTTCATGTCCATCACTTGCGCAACATTCTCCCTCAACATCAATACCTGTGCATCCCTTTTTTCCACAATTGGCACTTCTATTTTGTCATGTGTAGGTAAAATTATAACATGTTTTTTTCCAGTAATTAATCCGATTCCTTCTATCCTAGATTTTGCATGTCCATGTTTTCCTGTTTTACTTGTTTTTATGTCCACAATTGTACATGGTTCGTCCTCCAAAATGGCAAATCTACCTTCTTTCAATGAACCAACATCCTCAACTTTTTTCTCCATCCTCTCACCTAACTGACATTTGTTTTGAACCTCAATATTGCGCCGAAGCCACCCAATTCTTTTAATTGCACTCCTTCAGCTGTTTCACTTGATGCAATAAAAACATTACTCCCATAGTCTTTTGCAATTTTTAAAAATTCCTCTATCTTCTCCTTGCCAACTTCTTCCGATATTAGTAGCAAATCAACTGCACCCATCATAATCATCTTTCTCACTTCTTCCTCACCATACGCTACCATATCACTATTACTGGCAATTTTAGTTAGGAAGTCATTTAATACTTTTTTCTCTTCAATTATCTCTTCCTTTTCAAGTAAATCAGTGCTTCGATTAACAAGCTCATATAATCCACTTTCATCACTATACCCGATGTCTTTTACACCTATAACTTTACTCTTCAATTCTCCAGGTAAAAAATCTCCATTCACGAATGTTTCCTTTACAGGACCAGGACCACCTATTAAAATACCTTTTATATTTTCCTTTGAAAATGCGTTCTTTGCCTCATCTGCAACCTTTTTGTACCAATCTTTCGCGAGGTTCTCTCTCACCTTCTCAAAGCGCTTTGCACTTTGCCCACCTTTTCTGAATTTTCCAGGAACAATAGAATCCATCTCCTTTTCGCACACAATTGTTTTCCCCTTCAAGAAGCCAATTGCAGCTTGTGAATTATCAATTACGATCAATCCATACACATATTTTGCTTCAAGCATTTTTTTTAATGGTTCAAGTATAAATTCTTGGTCACACCTATACAATCGGATTGAAATCGGTTCTGGTGGTTCAAGTATCCACAGTTTTACATCCTGTAATCCCTCCTCTTTACTTGTATTCCCACAAAAAATGACAAGACCATTTTCAGGTGTTTTCTTATATAATTTTAATTCTTGAATTATTTTTTCCAGTGCAGCGAGCACATTCTTTCTTGTTGTCTTGAGTTTTATGTTCTCGGCCGTACTCTGCTCCTGTATCAATTGATTCCTAACACTATTCAAATCACCACCAGCAGGCACATAAACAGTGATGAGTTCTGTGTGTCTTCCTTTTATTTTTTCTAATTCTTTAATCAAATTCTTGAGTTTGTATTTCTCTATTTCTTCCATTTTCACACCAAAAATTTTCTTAATCCTTCATCAATTTTTATCGTCTTAATATTTTTTATTGCTGGAAGGGACACATTTAATACGATTGTTGTATTTATCTTTGTTTCTGTGATTTTTGAATTATGTGCATGCCCATGTATCCAAAAGTTTGGTTTTCTCTCAATGATCACTTTTTCAAACTTCCTGCATGCGAGCCATTTATACTTGAATTTTTCTTCACCGAAAATTGTCTTATACGTTGGTGAATAGTGACTTAATATTATTAAAAGATCAACATCTAATTCTGAAATCAATTGATCTATCTTTTTTATCCTTTCCTCATATATATCCTTGATGTTTGGAATGTGTTTCGATTGCCATTTTGTGGGCACATCCAAGCAACCAGTAGTACCTATTATCCCAACTTTCATCCCATCTAATTTGATAATTTTGTAATCATCATCGAGCCAAATAATATCTCTCTCCATCAATTTTTCCCTAATTTCTTCATATTCTTCATTTCCAAAACAAGCAATAATCATACCATTGAATTTTTTTCTAATTTCATCAATTACTTTATCTATTTCATTAAAATTACCTTTGAATATTATATCGCCAGCGAGTAGGAAGAGATCGATTTTTTCTAGGTCTGCAAGTGCATTTTTAAAATCCTCAAAATAAGTGGGAGCATGTATGTCTGCAGTGCACGCAATGTTGAACATTTTAATAAATAAACAGTACTTTTTTTTATCTTTGATGTTTTTAGTAAAGTTTATTTTTGTTACCTTTTAAATAATTATTATGCCTGAAGAAGAAGGCGAAGAATTTTCATTTTGGCGTCTCTTATTACAATTCATCATAGGAATCATCTTATTTCTTGGTGTTTTTTGGGCGCCGATGAGCGCATTATTCACAATGCTCTTTTCAATGTTTAACATCGACTTCAACATATTCAAATGGCCATTCCTTCTTGTTTCACTTGATGTGATGGGAGTACCTGGTATCATTCTGTGTTTATACATGCTCCTTTTACAACTTGGAATAGACATGTTATGGTTTATCGAAATATTACCAATAATAGGCCCACCGATTAAGATGGTAGTCGAACTTTTTAGAAATGCAATATCTAACTTTGGGTTTGGATTAAAAATTGGTTTGTTTGGCGTTGCAGGTTGCGATTTGGGTGGGAATTGTGCGCCGCCCATTGGCTACTTTATAAAAATATTTGATTGGGAACTCGCATTCATCATCCCATTCCCAGCATGGTTTTACACACTTCTCATGTTCTGTTGGTTAATCGTGAGCGTGTTGATTTCACTACCAAGAGTAATCCACTTCTTTGCTAGGCTTTTTATAAAAATACTAAATATGATACACTTAGAATCGTTAGATCCTGTGGTTGAAACATTAGAAACAATCGCAACGATGCCAGCCGAAATGTTGAAGACAATAATTATGGACATGCCATGGGGATGGGTGATCATCATTGCAAGGTCTTTGTTCCTAGCTTTTCTTGTACTATTCTCAGTACAAGCAGGATGGGGCATTGCATTTTTTACAGCTGGATTGATGTTAATGCTAGACTATTTGGTATTGGGTGAAAACATGGGCATGATAATTGGATTTATATTTGCAGTAATTGGTTTGTTGATGGGAGCACTTTCTGGTTTAGCAGCAAAAATAACGACTTCAGTTACTCCACCGCCAGGCACACCAGGAGGAGGAGAAATTCAGATAATAGAAATAATAAAAATTTATTTAAAAAATACTTATTCTTCCATTTATCAATTCATTGCAAAAATCATTAATATGCGCTAGTTCGTCATCAATTATTTTCTTTACCTGTTTGGAGATACCATCAATTGTTTTGTTCTTCTTCATCACTATCTGTGTTGCTGCGATTGTTGGTTGATCGATTGGTTTTCCAATCTGGCTAAGTAACCAAACATAAACCTCTCTTATACCTGGAACTTCTTTGTATATCCTGTCTGCCATCTTGTATGTAAGCACATTGTAGACCTTACCAACATGGCTCACAGGATTCTTACCTGCTGCTGCTTCTGAACTTACTGGTCTATTTAACGGTATGATCCCATTTACTCGATTGCCACGGCCAACCTGACCACAATCAGCATCATCAGCGCTCGTACCTAGTACTGTTAAATACATACCACCCATTCCTCTCCCTTTCTTGTCAAGTGTGTTCAATGAAATAGAAATTCTCTTGAAATCTGTCTTCTCTTTTACAAACGCATTGATTACTTCCAATATTTCCTTTTTCTTTTTGAAATATGTTTCTTCGCTATCGATGAACTTATCAACGAATGCCATGCAAATCGTCATGTTCAAATCACTATTCTTCCTGTACCCCATCACTTTTATATCCTCACCAGACATTGGAAACTCCTTCTTAAATTTTTTAGAATTTAAGTACCTCTCTGTTTCTAGTACTATCCGTTCTGTTTTTGTCATCGGTGCATATCCAACGGCTGCAGAAGTATCGTTGGCGCCCAATATTTTACCCTTTCGCTTAAATATGTCGGTTAATTCAGCTGAACCTCTCTTCAATTCAACTTGATACTTCATATGTTTTTCAGGATCAACAAATCTAAGATTCTCGCGAATCCATTTTTTTGCTGTCTCTATTGCAATTTCTTTCACAGGTACTGAAACATTGCCAACTTCATAGGTAGCTCTGTCACCAAACACTAATAACATAGGTACTTTTACGATACCACCACCAAATCTCCTTTCAACTTCTCCGGCGACTAAAAGTGATTTATCAATGTTATGATGCATTACTGCTCCAAATCTTTTTATGTACTCTTTTGATAGTGCAATTGAAACTTCATTCATTATACCGTCGCAGATCGTGTCTGGATGCCCAATTCCCTTCCTCTCGACAATTTCTATCCTTTGTTCATCAATCGGTGTTCTTTTTAACTCATCAATTACGATATTTCTCATTTTTACCACTTAGTTCTTGGAGAAAAAAATTCATTAAAAATCTTTATATACTTTTGATTAATAATTATAACTGATGGTTATAATTGATGGGGAAGAGATCAAGCGATTGAGAGAAAAGGCGCACCTTACACAAACAGAATTAGCCAGATTGGTTGGTGTTAGTCAAGCACACATTGCAAAAATTGAACATAACAAAGTCGATCCCAGGTTATCAACCATAAACAAAATAATTGATGTATTAAAAAGTAAGAATGATATTACATGTGAAGAAGTGATGACAAAGAATGTGATCACAATTCAATCTACAAGACAGGTTTCTGAAGCATGCAGGTTGATGCAAAATTATGGTATTTCACAGTTACCTGTAGTTCAGAAAGGTAAAGTGGTTGGGGTCATAACAGAAAGCTCAATAGTCAAACATATCAGGAGAGGCATTGAAAAAGAAAAGGTCCTTAGTGTGATGGAACCACCATTGCCGATAATCAATGAGAAGACAAAGATCGATTCCATAAAACCACTTCTAGAAAATTATGGTGCAGTTTTGATCTCAGATGGTAACAAAATTAAAGGAATTGTCACTAAATCGGATTTATTTAAGTTAATTGGAAGATAAGCATAAATTTTAAAATTTTGCTATTATTAAATTAGTTTCACGGGCCTATAGCTTAGCCTGGTAGAGCGCTACCCTGATAAGGTAGAGGTCGGGAGTTCAAATCTCCCTGGGCCCACTACCAAATCTTCATTGAACAGGTGTACCTTCTTTTACTTCTTTTTCAATTCCCACTAATGCAATTTTTTCTTCATCACCTTCGACAGCAGCAAGTATCATAGCTTCGCTTAGTATCCCACGCATCTTTTTTGGTTCGAGATTTGTAACAAATACAAATTGTTTGTTTACCAAATCTTCAGGTTCGTAAAATTTTGCAATTCCTGCAACAACGGTTCTTTTACCAAGTTCACCAAAATCCACGGTCATTTTTATTAATTTATCAGTTCCAGCAACTTTCTCTGCATCCATCACTCTACCAACTCTCAAATCCATTTTTTTAAATTCTTCAAAACTTATCACTTCTTTCTTCACCTCCTGTCTATTTTCTTGTTTAATCCCAAGTTTAGCAATCTCTTTTTCTATAACATCATCCTCTATTTTTTTAAATAATATGAATGGTTCGTTAATGTGATGATTCGCTTTTATTTTCAGTTTATACGCACTTTTCCAATCCTGCTCACTTTCTTTGATGTTTATCTGCTTCCACAATTTCTCAATTGAGAATGGAATGAATGGATAGAGGTATATTGAGAGTGCTCTACATAGGTTCATTGATATATTCAAACAGTTGCTTATTTCTTTTTTCCTTTTTTCCAAATCCCTCCAGGGCTCTTTTTCTTGAAAGTATTTATTTGCTCTTCCAGCCAAAAATATGATTTCTTGTAGTGCCCTTTGAATCTCTATTTTATTTAGATTTTCCGTGATTTTTTTGTGTTCAATTTTTAACTCATTTAATATCTCTTTATCTTTTTCATCTAATTGGTAGAGCTTTGGTACTCTTGAATTGAAAAACTTGTATATGAAAAATGTCGTTCTATATATAAAATTACCAATGATATTCACAAGTTCTGTGTTTATCCTTTGTTGGTACTCTTTCCAAGAAAAATTTACATCACTGGCGCTGTATGTCGTAATCAAACTCATATAGAATCTCAAATAGTCAGGGTCATACTTTTCAAGATAATCTTTCAAACTCACATATAAACCACGTGACTTTGAAAATTTTTCTCCTTCTAGTGTCAAGTGGCCCCTTACCGGTATAAAACTGGGTAATAAAAAACCATTATTCACACCCATTAATATTGCTGGCCAGAATAAATAATGGTGATACACAATATCCTTACCTATGAAATGCATAATACAACAATCTTTACTTTTCCAGAATTTTTTCCAATCTTTTTTATTTAATTGACTCCATTTTTTTGTACTAGAAATATAACATATTGGTGCTTCAAACCAAACATAGAGTGTTTTATCTCTGGCTTCTTTCAGTGGAATTTTTATACCCCAAGAAATGTCCCTTGTTATATCCCAGTCTTGCAGGCCAGAATCTATCCAATTTATCACATAATTTCTTATTTCAGCTTGTAAATTCTTATTTTTCAATAAGTATTTTCTTAGTTTTTTTGAAAATGAGCTTAGCTTAAAAAAATAATGTATGCTTTTCTTTTTTATTGGTTTGCTCTTACATACAGCACAATGTGGGTCTTCTATTTCACCAATCCCTATCGCCTTGCCACATTTTTCACAATAATCAGAATATTGCTCTTGGCTCTTACAATAAGGACATGTACCTTTGACATATCTATCGGGTAAGAACTTTTTACAACTTTCACAGTAGAACTGCTCAACTTCTTTTTTGAAAATATATTTTTTATTATATAGTTTTAAAAAGAATTCTTGTGCCGTTGTTTCATTCTCCTTGCTGTGAGTCCTGTAAAAAATATCAAATTTTATTCCAAGTTTTTCAAATTCTTCTTTATCTCTTTTATGCCAGTATTTAACAAATTCTTCCGGTGTCTTCTTTTCTTCCTCAGCCTTTATTAAAATTGGTGTTCCGTGTTCATCAGTAGCACAAATATATATCGCATCTTTTTTATTTAATCTAAGAAACCTTGTGATGATGTCTGCAGGAAGGTAAGTACTCATTATATGTCCTAAATGAAGTTCCCCATTTGCATAAGGAAGTGCTGCCGTAATTAGGAACCTTTTGTATTCTACCACCATTTATTTAATGGATTATATTTTTAAATAATTAACTTTTAAACATTAAATTAATTTATTTGATTATAAATACACGGGTGAGGCCATGAGTGAAGAGACGTTTAACATTGATAAAAATAAGACATTCTCAACATGGTATGATACAATTCTAGAGAAAGCAGATTTGGTTGATTTGAGATATGATGTGAAAGGCTTTGTTATATATAAACCATGGATGATGATTCCATTGCGAGAAATAGCGAGATTATTTGAAGTTGCATTGGAGGAGAAGGGACATAGACCAGTTTTATTCCCAACAGTGATTCCAGAAAAAAATTTGAGAAAAGAGAAAGAGCATGTTAAAGGATTCGAGCCCGAGGTTTTTTGGGTCACTCATGGTGGAAAGAAAAAATTAGAAGAAAAGCTTGCACTTAGGCCAACGAGCGAAACAGCAATATACCCAATGTTTAGGTATTGGATACAAGGTTATTCTGATCTACCAATTAAAATCTATCAAAATTGTAGTGTTTTTAGATTTGATACAAAGGCAACGAGGGCCCTTATCAGGGCTAGGGAATTTCATTGGATTGAGGCGCACGATGCATTTGCAACTGAAGAAGAGGCAAGAAAACAAGTGGAGGAAGATATGGAGATTACAAAGAAAGTTCTCTACGAAAAACTTGGAATTCCATTCTTATTTTTTGAACGTCCACCATGGGATAAATTTAAAGGGGCAGTCAGTACATTTGCTGCTGATGCACTGATGCCAGACGGTAAAGTGATACAACTACCATCTACTCATCTATTGGGCCAAAACTTTGCAAAGGTATTTAATATAAGGTATTTGAAAAAAGACGGCAGTTACGGTTATGTTTACCAAACTTGCTATGGCCCAGCATATTCACGCATATTTGCCGCATTGATTTCAATACACGGGGATAATAATGGTTTGATATTCCCATTTGAAATTGCACCAATTCAAGTGATTATCGTGCCAATATTTTATAATAAAAAAGAATTTGAAATCGTAGTAAGAAAGTGTGAGATGATAAGAGATATGTTGGTAAGGAATGGGATAAGGGCTGAAATAGATTTAACGGAAAAAACACCAGGAGCAAAATATTACTTTTGGGAAATGAAAGGTGTACCAATAAGAATAGAGATAGGAACCAAAGAAGTTGAAGAACATTCATGCATTGTCTTTAGGAGGGATTTAAGAACGAGAGATAAGATCGATGATAGTCAACTGTTGGCTAGTATTAAAATGATAGCAAGTGATATACTTGAGAACTTAAGGAATAGAGCAGAAAAGTTTTTACAAGAAAATATAAGAGAGGTAAGCGATCTCGCTGCTTTGAAGCGAGTAATAGAAGAGAAGGGAGGATTCGTTAAAATACTATTCTGTATGCGTGAGGAGTGCGCTGACAAAATTAAAGAGGTATGCAGCGCAGAGGTTCGTGGAAAAATTCTAGGTTCCAAAGATAAAGTAGAAGGGAACTGCGCAGTTTGCGGCAAAAAAGCAAGAGAAGTGGTTTATGTTGCCAAGGCTTATTAAAAAAATATGTGAATTTTATAGAATAAAAGATTGGTTTAAAAATCTTGGCTTATGTCTAATCGCATACACAACAAATGTTTTTCCAACTTTCGAGATCGCATTTTTGAATCTAATCCAATCTTCACTCCTACTTGCTTATTTCTTTGCGATGAATAACTTCTTTGATTTTAAGATTGCAAAAGAAAAAAATTATATTGCTTCATTAAAAATGAAAGACAAACAAATTTTATTACTTTGTACCCTACCATTATTTTTAATATTACCAACGCTTCCTATCAAATACAATAACACATTCTTAACACTCATTATTCTCTTCATCGTGCTATCAACACTTTACTCATGTCCACCAAGGTTTCGTGACCACACTATAATTGATGTTTTAATGAATTGTACTATCTTTTCTGTGCTTTATTTGCAAGCTTATTTCTTCTTTAATGAAAAGCTGAATAATAGGACTATTCTCTTTCTCTTCATCACATTTACTTATTTTCTATTTCATGAACTTTTACACCAACTAGCACATTTCAAAAAAGACAAGAAAAGTGGTAGGATAACGACAGCTATATTTCTTGGATTCAATCAAACAATCGCAACTTTGAAAAATCTATTGCTAATCTATATCTTGATTGCATTCATATCCATTTTTATTTTTCAAAATTTAAATCAATTCTTTATTGTGATGTTCGTTTTTAATTTACTTAGATACAACAAGATCAGAAAAATAAACAGGATGACAAATTTACAGTATTTACGCGATAATGTTTATGGTATCTATGAATGGGGACTATATCTCTTATTAAATATTGGTTATTAATATGAAATCATTTACAATTGGTATTTGTGCTTACAATGAAGAAAAGAACATCGGGAAACTTTTATCCTTTTTACTGAATGAAAATTTCATTTTTAAATTGAATAAAATTTTAATTGTGGCTGGTGGAAATGACAACACAATAAAGATTGTCAAAGGGTTTCAATCAAAAAGTAATAAGATAGAACTGATACATGAGAAAAAGAGGATGGGGAAGGCAAGCGCAATCAATTTAATATTAAAAAAAGCAAGAGGGGAATTTATTGTTCTGGTCTCAGGAGATAACTTACCGAAAAAAGATAGTATAAATCTACTTCTTAAACATTTTGAAGATAAAGACGTTGGTGGAGTTGGAGGTAGACCACTTCCGATAAATAAACAAGATGATTGTATTAGCAACATTGGTAAATTGATTTGGGAATTACATCATCGCGTATCACTCACACATCCAAAATTGAGTGGCGAGATGTGTGCAATAAGAAACGGAATTTTGCGCAAGATTCCTCAGAATATAATAAATGATGATGGTTACATTGAGGGAATGATAGAGAAAAGGAATTATCGGATTTTATATGAACCAAAAGCAATTACTTTTATGCATACCCCAAGTTCAATTTCAAAACTCTTAAAACAAAGGAGAAGAATTGCAAGAGGCTACATACAACTCAAACAAATGAAAATAGACGTTTCAATGAGGCTGCGCAATGTAATTTATGAATTGTCCAGAGTCATCGCCACAAATCCATCTGAGATACCAATGATTCTGATTGCAATTTTGATTGAATCGAGTGCGAATTTGCTTGCGTATATAGATACACTTACAAATTACACACCATACTGCTGGGAAAGATTTAACAATAACAAAAAAGTTTGATGGATTGTCCAGTAGAAACCCTTATAAATACCTAAATCATAAAAAAAGATGAATTCTGATTGGGGTTTGAGAATGACAAAGGAAGAGATGAAGGGATTAATGAAGACAGGTACTACAACACTTGGCATTGTTACGAAAGACGGTATTGTTTTTGCAGCCGACAAAAGAGTGACTATGGATTATTTGATTGCACACAAGGTTTTTGAAAAAATATTTGAGGTTACGGATAGAATTGCATTGACGATGGCAGGATTGGTTGGGGATGCTCAACTTTTAGCCAAGTTTTTAAAAATTGAGATGGAGTTATACAAGGTTAGGAAACAGAAAAAACCAAGCGTAAAAGCAGCATGTACATTACTTAGCCACATTTTGTTCAATAATCGAATGTCACCATTTCCATATTACGTCCAAATCTTACTCGGTGGCGTAGATGAAACAGGATTTCACCTCTTTTCCTTAGCAGCAGATGGCGGAAGCGTAGAAGACAAGTACATATCGACAGGATCAGGTAGCGTAATCGCATACGGAGTTCTAGAAGAAGGTTACAAGGAAGGAATGAGCCTAGAAGAAGGAATAAAATTAGCGGTGAAGGCAGTAAATGCAGCAATGCAAAGGGATGTTTACTCAGGAAATGGAATTGATGTCGTTACAATTACAAAACAAGGTTTTAAGCGATTGGATGAGAAAGAAGTAAATAAAATTCTATCAAAGTGAAAGTTCTTGGTTTTTGAGATGGAAGAGAAGGAAATAATTTCTAAAATCAAGGAAGAATTGCCAAGAGGAGCAATGATTACTGATTACTGTTTCGAGGGTGCCAATGTCGTTTTGTACAGCAAAAATAAAACATTCCTTTTTGATAGTAAAGATGTAATAAAAAAAATTGTGGATAAATTAAAGAAAAGGGTTGAGATAAGACCAGATACTAACATCCTCATGAATGAGGAAAAAGCTAGAGAAGTGATTCTGTCATTAATTCCCAAAGATGCAAATCTAGCTGATATTTGGTTTGATTCAAAGCGAAGCATTGTGATAATAGAGGCAGAGAAACCAGGCATTGTAATTGGTAAAAATGGGAACATAATGAAACAGATCTTTCAAAGAACACTTTGGGTGCCACGGATCAGGAGGAGCCCATCAATAAAAAGTAACTTAGTCAGGACGATAAGAGAGGTTCTTTTCAAGAATTCAGAATACAGGAGACACTTCTTGAATAAAATAGGGAAAAAAATATATTCTGGATGGAAGCGAAATTCAAAGTATTGGATAAGACTGGCTTGCTTGGGTGGATTCAGGGAAGTGGGTAGGAGTTGTTTATTTTTGCAAACACCAAAAAGTAAAGTATTATTGGATTGTGGCGTTAATGTGGCATCGACTGAACATGCCTACCCATATCTCGATGTTCCTGAGTTTGAAATTGAGGAACTAGATGCAGTCGTGATTTCTCATAGCCATTTAGACCACTGCGGATTTTTACCTTACTTATATAAACTGGGATACAGAGGGCCAGTATATTGTACAGAAGCAACAAGAGATGTGATGACACTATTGCAATTAGATTACATTGATGTTTCAATGTCAGAAGCAAAGAAACCAATTTACTCAAGTAAAGACATAAATGAAATGATAAAACACTCAGTCACACTTAAATACGATGAAGTCTCTGATATTACTTCAGACATTAGGATCACTTTACATAATGCTGGCCATATTTTAGGATCATCGCTCATACATTTAAACATTGGCGATGGTTTTCACAATATCTTATATACTTCGGATTTCAAATTCTCAAGGACGAAACTACTTGAAGCAGCACTATGTAATTTTCAACGATTGGAGACATTAATAATCGAAAGCACATATGGTGGTGCAGATGATGTACAGCCAACAAGAAAGGAGTGCGATGAATTCTTGATAAATATTGTTAATGACACAATAAAAAAAGGTGGAAAAATTCTGATTCCTGTGCTTGGTGGAGGTAGAGCACAGGAGGTAATGCTTGTCCTTGAGGAAGCAATAAGACATGGTAAAATAAAAGAAATCCCAATTTTCGTTGATGGCATGGTTTGGGACATTACTGCGATACATACTACTTATCCTGAGATGATGAATAGGTCTGTGAGGAAACTCATATTCCATCGAAATTACAACCCATTCTTATCCTCCTGCTTTTTTCGTATTGGTTCACAAGAAGAAAGGAAGAAAGTGATTGAAGAAAAAGGACCTTGTGTGATACTTGCAACATCTGGTATGTTAGTTGGAGGCCCATCAGTGTTTTATTTGAAGGAGCTTGCAGATAACCCAAATAATGCATTAATTTTTGTCTCGTATCAAGCAGAAGGCTCCTTGGGTAGAGAAATACAGAAAGGTGTTAGGGAAATACCGATGGAGATCGAAGGAAAGACAGAGCTTTTACCTGTTAAACTTAGTATTTATACAATTGAAGGATACAGTGGTCATAGTGACAGGGAGCAATTAATAAATTTTGTGAAGAGGCTTGAGCCCAAACCAAAAAGGATAATTGTGAATCATGGTGAAAATTCAAAATGTTTGGATTTAGCAAGTACCTTACATAAATTATTCAAAATTGAGACAAATGTACCTAGAAATTTAGACGTATTGAGGATAAGATAAATTTTTATTTCTAAATAATTCTTCTTTTATTATGAAATACGGAATAACTGCAAAGGATGCGATGACTAGGCATCCAGTGAAAATAAACCCAGATGTGAATGTGATGAATGCTGCTAGGAAAATGATAAAAGAAAATGTTGGTAGTCTTCTTGTAATTGAAAAAAACAAATTACTTGGAATATTAACAGAAAAAGATATTATACAAAAAGTGATTGCAAAGGGAAAAGATTTCAGGAAGATCAAGGTTAAGGATATAATGACAACAAATGTGATTTCCATTAGCTCAAACACAGATCTTTATGACATTGCAAAATTAATGAATGAGAAAGGGGTGCGAAGGTTGCCCGTAATTGATAACGGTGTATTAAAAGGAATAGTAACTGAAAAAGATCTATTAAAAATAGAGCCAAGTTTAATCGATGTATTAATTGAGAAAATTAAAATTAGAGAGCCAGATATTAAGCGGCTGGTTAGTGGTAAAATGAGACATCCAGGCACATGCGAAATTTGTGGGAATTACACCGATGAGTTAATTGAGTCCCGAGGTATGTTTATTTGTAATGATTGCAAATCAAGTTTGGATTAGCAAGATTTTTAAGTTTCTATGTCTATGATTAATTTATGGCTGAGGAAACAATAATTGTACCTGAATCAAAGGTGAGATTTAGAGGGATATTCAGTTTCGGCGATTTTTACAGATTCTTTATTGATACATTCAAAACATTGGGCTATACGATCGATGAAGAAAAGTATAGGCACAAGGAAAAGCCAGAAGCACAGGAAGTAGAAGTAATTTGGAACTGTTATAAGAATATAGATGATTACACAAGATTTTTGATTAAAGCAAGGATACTTGTAATTGACCTAAGAAAGGTACAAGTACAGAAAGAAGGGGTAACTACAACTGCTGATAGTGGCGAGATTGAAGTAACATTCACTGCGAGATTGGTTACTGATTACTTAGATCGATGGGAGACATCACCTTTTTTGAAGTTCGTGAAGGGTATTTATGACAGGTACTTGTACAAACCGACATTTGAATCTTATAAGAAAAGAATTGTTGATGAAATGTACACAGTAGAAAACGAAACGAAATCATTCTTCAATTTAGCTAGGTTTATGTAAGTCTTCTTAAATCTCTTAAATCAAAAAGTTTTTTAATGCTTGTTTTTTAAAATAATAAGAGCCCATCACGAAGGTACAGGCACAAAAAAATGATGCGTGCTTGATAGTGTGATGGGCAACAAAATGAATGAAATCGAAACTATTAACAATCTCATAGAAAAACTGATTGACGTATCAAAAAATAAAATCGTGGTTGTTGAGGGAGAAAAAGATAAAGAAGCGCTAGAGAAGTTGGGTGTTTTTAATGTTCGCTCAATTTCAAGGAAATCCATCGTTGATTTCGTTGAGGAGATTGCAAGTAAGAATAAAGAAGTGATACTTTTACCAGATTTGGACAGAGAAGGAAGAAAAAAACTTACCCAACTTCTTTCAGCATTTGAAAAGGAAGGTGTAAAAGTGGATTTAACATTTTATAAAGAGTTAAGTAAGACTGAGATAAGACAAATAGAGGGAATAATAAAAAGGATTAGAAATCTGAATAGAGGTGATTGTCATGGGAAAAATTGCTCCTATTTCTGCAAAATATATTATACATGCTTTTCTGCAGGCAGATGGGGTCGTAGAAAAGCCAGATGTAATTGGAGCGATATTTGGTCAGACTGAAGGTTTATTAGGTACAGATTTAGAATTAAGGGAGCTACAGAAATCAGGAAGGATTGGTAGGATAGAAGTTGAATTGGATGTGAAGACAGGTAAGACCACTGGCACTATCATGATTCCTTCAACGCTTGACAAAGCAGAGACAGCAATCGTTGCAGCTGCGCTGGAAACAATACAAAGAATAGGACCTTGCAATGCAAGAATTACAATTTCAAACATAGAAGATGTGAGGATAAGTAAGAGGAGTTATGTGGCAGACAGGGCAAAGGAGCTATTGAAAACGATGATAGAAAAAACAATGCCGGATTCAAGTGAGCTCACCGAAGAGGTTAAGAGGAGTGTAAGAGCATTGGAAATTATAGAATATGGAACAGATAGATTGCCAGCCGGACCAGGGATAAATGAAAGTGATGAAATAATCATCGTAGAAGGAAGAGCAGATGTGATCAATTTGTTAAAAAATGGAATAAAAAATGTGATTGGATTGAATGGAACATCAATTCCAAAGACAATTGTCGACCTCTGTCAAACAAAAACAACAACAGTTTTTTGTGATGGTGATAGGGGTGGGGATCTTATTATCAAACAGCTCTTAGACATTGCTGAAATTGATTACGTAGCAAGAGCACCACCAGGTAAGGAAGTTGAGGAGTTAACAAAGAAGGAGATACACAAAGCATTGAGGGCAAGAGTACCAGTAGAACAAATAAAAGCCGAGTTTAAAGAAGAGGCAAGAGAAGAGAGAGTCGAACATAGACCAGAGATTAAATTAGATCCGGAGAAACAAAAAGAGTTCAAGCGGATGTTAGAGGAACTAATCGGAACGAAAGGCGCGTACATCTTAGATAAGAATATGAATATCTTAGGAAAGGTACCATTGAAAGAGCTAAGAACAACAATAAGAAATCTCGACAATGTAGACGTGATAATAATGGATGGTCAGATCATACCTGATTTTTTGAGACAATGTGAAGAAATCGGTGTGAGTTACATTGTTGCAATGCGCAGTAACTTGTTTTCAAAGAAGCTCACAATAATCACTGCAAGAGACTTGGGGTTAATTTAGTTATATTTTGATTTATTTTATCCTTCTCTCAATTTATCCAATAATTGACTGATTAAGTAATTTATGTACTCGTGTATTACTACTTTTTTAATATAACCATCAAGGATATCTGTTTTTATTACTTGATGAATGCAATCATACTTTGAATAATCTTTTTCGACCATACTATCTTTAATCTTTCATACTCGAGCGTCCCTAGAAAATGAACATACACATAATTCCATACGTTATACTCTTTTAAAATTTTAAGCTGTTTATCAATTTCATTTTTTGTTTGTCCCAGAAAACCAATTATATAAAATAATCCATACCCCAAACCAATTTTTTACAAAAATCAAACAATTTAA
>JAPDLJ010000005.1 GCA_025920705.1 Candidatus Jingweiarchaeum tengchongense | reverse complement strand
GGTATATTCCTGGACCATTCAAGAAAGGCAGATGTGCAGTATTGCAGCTTCAACTATGCAATGGGTCATTATAACTTATCTCTGATGGAGGATTACAAGGATAATGGATTCATTGTTGTTTTCTCAAGAGCCAGGAAGAACGATGCTGTTAGTAGATATGAATTGATCAAGAGCGGTACATTCTTCACATTAGTTAATCCGAGCTTTGGATACAGGATAAAGGATGAATTGGAGATAAAGTTGATATTCGATGTAAGTGGAACCAACTTGAACCTGACAGGTAACAAATTGGTATTACCACAGGGATTGTACAAGTTTAAGATAAGGAATGATGGGCTCAGGGAAGGTAAGTTGGAGATATTGGTTGAGAGGGTCTAATGTTACTTTACAATACCATATCCAACCAAGCGCCAATGATTTTCTATTCTCCTTGATATCACCACTTTCTCTCCAGGAAAAATACATACTGGTATCTTTAAAACAAGTTCAATTTCCTCTCCTTTTATTTTTGTAATTGTTCCAACCGTTTTCGCTGTCCATGCATTTATCATGAGAATTTCGTTTATACTTAATGGTTTTATTTCAAGCTCTTCTTTTGTTCCGACAACTCTTTTTAAAAGATGGACTTCTAATTTTAGGTTTGAGAAAACAGGAGGCATTGCTCCTGGTTTTCCGATTACTGATCCAGCAAGTGAATCTGCCTTTGTCAAAAATGGATCCAATTTTGTAGCAACTCCAATATTACCGCCAGGAATTGCTCTTTGAATGAAAGTATCACCAGTACTTAGACTTGTGATTTCTGTAATTAAAGGTTCCCAAGCTTCCTTATTCTGTTTTACAATTTTAATACCCGGTCTTATTTCGATCTTATCTCCAACCTTTAATTCTCCTTGTTTCAGAATTCCACCAAGAACACCACCAACAAGTTTTGATGGATCAGTACCAGGAGGATTAACATCAAAACTTCTAGCCACAAGCATGATTGGTTCTTTTGACGTATCTATTTTTGGTGTTGGTATGAATTCTTGTATTGCCCTGATCAGCAAATCTACATTCACATTTGCTTGCGCACACATCGGGATAATTACTGCATTCTCAGCGATCGTACCTTTAACGAAATCTTTAATTTGTTTATAATGTTCAATTGCAGCCTCTTTACCCACCAAATCAACCTTATTTTGAACGATTATGATGTTCTTAATTCCGCAGATTTCTAATGCCATTAAATGCTCCTTTGTCTGAGGCTGTGGGCATGGCTCATCTGCTGCTATTACAAGTATTGCACCGTTTATGATACTAGAGCCGGTAAGCATCGTTGCCATTAATGTTTCATGACCAGGTGCATCGACAAAAGAAATTTTCCTCAGCACAGCTGTTTTATTTCCACAATTTGGACAACTCTCTTTTGTTGTGTATGTGTCACAACTTTCACACTTCCTTATGATCGCATCAGCATATCCCAAACGAATCGTTATTCCCCGCATCAATTCTTCGCTGTGTTCTAATGTAAGCTTACCGGTGAGCGCATAACAGATTGTTGTTTTACCATGACCAATATGACCAACAAGACCGATATTTACCTCAGGTTGTGAAATATCTTTCTCGATCTCTTTCTTAGAAATAGCAACTTTTTCTTTTTTTGTTACTTTCTTTTTCACCACTTTTTCTTTACTCCTCTTTCTGAACTCCCTCACCCTCCTTCTTTACGAAAATTTCATCCAACTTTTTTTCCCCTTCCTTCACAACTTTTGTATTCAATTGCACAATCTCAGCTGAAACGACATTCCCCCTTACACTCTTCCTTCTCCTTTCACCCTTCTTTCTTGGTTTGAAACCAGGAGGAGAACTCAAGAGTACCTTGACCTTTCTACTTCCGTGCACATCACTGCG
Source organism: Candidatus Jingweiarchaeum tengchongense (assembly GCA_025920705.1). Lineage (GTDB taxonomy): Archaea > Nanobdellota > Nanobdellia > Jingweiarchaeales > Jingweiarchaeaceae > Jingweiarchaeum > Jingweiarchaeum tengchongense. The sequence goes on along the minus strand of JAPDLJ010000005.1, from coordinate 67,885 downwards.
CATTGGAAACCCACTTTTATCACTGCCACCGGTAATTTGCAATTCATAACCAGGCAAATTGAGAACTTCACCCTTCACAATTTCACCTATCTTTTTACCGTATAGCTTTTCCTCTTCTTCCTTGCTTAGTTCTCGCTGGAAGCTTTTACCGCTCTTTGGATCCGAGATTACAATTTTCATTTTATCACTCCATTATTTAAAGAAATTACATTTATAAAAATTTGCATTCTTCAAAAACTTTATCATAAACCCCAAAGTGGATTTCCTTTTCTCTTTATTTTCACAATTTCATCTAGAATATTTTTATCTTCATTGCTCAATTCCTGTTTAAACTTGCTATTCAACAGTTTAAAATCTTCCTCACTCATATCAGGATAAAATATTTCACCTTCTTTTATCGTCCTATTCACAAATGCACCCTCAATCGACACGGCCACCTTCATTCCAGCACAAGCAGATTTTATCGTCTTACCCTGATCTTGTATCTCCTTTATCTTTCCAACACTCTTCCCATTCTCGTTCATTATTCCAATTCCACTATACAAATTTCCAGCAATTACTTCAACACCAATTATTGCGGGTTTTGATTGTCTGAAAACAAATCCAGGTAAAAATCTAATCTTACAAGGTAACGTTAACTTAGCCATTTCCTCAATCTTCTTTTGTTCCATTGTTTCTTTTTTCCATTTTTCATATTCTTGTATTAGATTATAAATCACATTACCCGTGAAAACCTTGACTTTATGGTCCCTTATCACAGAACTTGCCTCTGGTGATATTTTAACATTGAAAGCGAATATCACACCTAAATAAGGATCCTTTTTACCGATCTCAAATGCTTCGGTTGCATCTAACTTATTCACATCACCAATCTCTGCTTTTCTCACCTTTAATCCATTCTTCCTTATGATTCCAATCAGTGCTTCTAAGCTTCCCAACGTATCCGCTTTGACAATCACACCTTCAGTATCCAAGCCAGAAATCACATCATAAACATCTGCCTGTACTTCCCTCTTCACTTTTTCTATCTCCTTTTCATCACAAACAACCATAGGCATTCCAGCTATCACATTTTCCAAACTAGTAGCAAGTATCTTTACACCAGCCGCGGCATTTACTTCTTTCACACTCTCGAATCTGGCGAACCCCTCTCTTATCTCCTCCAATGGCCTAGGTTTCAATAGTGCTCTTACTTTCGTAACAATCGCATCTTTTATTCCAGCGATTACGATCGTATCTCCCTCCTTTATTTTTCCATCGTATAAGATCACATCCATTGTCTTACCAACACCCTTCTCCTCCTTTACTTCTAGCACGCAACCCCTTCCTTTTCCATGAACTTCTATCTCGAGTTTTTTTTCAAGGTATTTTTGAGCAAGTCCAGAGACAAAGATAAGTAAATCCGCAATCCCTTCATTCGTTACTGCTGAGACAGGAATGATTGCTACCTGTCTCGTGAAATCTGTGACCCTATCAAACCTTTCGCAATCAAATCCAAATTCACTCAATTTAATGGCAATTTCATAGACTTTCTTATCAATCTCATTTTTAACAGCATCACTTTGTTTCTCTATGCTTTCAAGGAAGCAAGTTGTTTTTTGGTTCACCCAACCAGGTACAATATCAATCTTGGTCAATGCAATTACAAAGCCAGTTTTAAAGTGCTTTAATATCTCCAAAGATTCAATTGTCTGCGCTTGTACCCCTTCCTTTATGTCAATTGCAAGGATAGCAAGATCAGCGATGCTTCCTCCCCTTTTCCTTAAATTCGTGAATACCTCATGTCCTGGTGTATCTATGAACAATAGACCTGGAATCGTCAATTTAACATTAAATTTTCTTATTAGTTTTTCACCACATATTTTTTTTATAACGTCAACAGGTACTTCTGTTGCACCTATTGTTTGCGTGAGTCCACCCATTTCCTTGTAAGCGATAGAAGTATTCCTAATTGCATCTAATAAACTCGTCTTTCCGACATCTGCATGACCCAATATAACAAGTATCGGAGCTCTCTTTGTCAATGTAATCTACCTTATGCATTAAATTTTGATAGAGAATTCAAAATTAAAATCTTTATGATTCAAAAGTTACCATCCAAATATGTGCACGTCTTCAACTCTTTTATATTCACACAGTTCTTCTGGCTTGAACCAAAGTGCTATTTCTTTTTCGGCCTCTTCCTTATTGCCAGAGGCATGAATGAGATTTTTAACAACGAATTGAAACTTGTCAGCATATGCGCCAGAAACGTGTGAAAAATCTCCCCTTATTGTTCCTGGTGGTGCTTCTGATGGTTGCGTTGGTCCCACCATCTTTCTCACAATTTCAATTGCGTGTATACCTTCAATTACCATTGCCACAACCGGCTTGTTTGTTAGAAACTCGACCAACGGTTTGAAAAATGATTTTCCCCTGTGCGCTTCATAGTGTTTCTCAACAAATTCCCTTTTAGGTACCACCATCTTCAATCCGATGATCTTAAGTCCTCGCTGCTCAAATCTCTTTATTATTTCACCGCTGAGTCCCCTCTCTACCGCATCTGGCTTAAGAAGTACGAGTGTCCTTTCTATCATCCCACTTTTTCTTATTTCTTCTTCCTTACCCATTTTACCTTCCTGGGATTCCTACGTAACTTCAACATATTTTTTTCACATTTGCTTGAGCAGTAATAAAACATTTTACCATCGTTTCTAACAAAGAGTATACCAGTACCAGGCTCAATTTCTTTTCCACAAAATGAGCATTTTACCATAACAAATCACACATAACATTAGATTTAAAAATTTACTTTCTTCCACCGGATAGCGACCCAGCTTCTAGCTCTGTCTCTTTTAACATCAATATATCCCCAATTCTGACAGGTCCCTTCACATTTCTCCTAAGCACTTTGCCAGCATCTTTTCCACTCATTATCTTACATCGAACTTGCGTGCATTCACCACGTACACCAACCCTTCCAATTATCTCAACTATGCTTGCAGGCGTCGCATCCCTAAATACTTCTGTCTCGCTTATTTGCATCTGTTCTGTTGGTTTGACTTCAATTAGTTTCTTACCTTTCTTTGCTCCACCCATTTATTTATCCCTTTCTCAATGCTTTCAATTGTTTTATTAATTCATTTAAGCTTGTTTTTGCCTCTCCAGCATCTATTACACAAGCGCTCGCAGCGCTGACTTCAATACCACAAGCATTTCCCAATTCTGCCTTACTTGGTACGAAGATATAATCCACTCCCTTCTCATCACACAATGGAGGTAGATGCATCACAATTTCGGGTGGGTTAACATCTTCTGCAATTATCACAAGCTTCGCTTGTCCCCTCTCAACTGCTTTTGTTGTCTCATTTGTCCCCTTTCTTAATTTACCTGTAGTCCTAACGACTTCCAATATTTCATACGTTTTATCTACCAATTCCTTTGGGACATTAAATGTAGCTATACCCATCTGTCATCCCTCCGTCCATTTGGCATATTTTTAATATCATTTACTTATTCATAAATCTTGCTAATCTTTCATGAATTAAATAATAATGAACATAGGTTATAATCAATTGGTGTGTTTAGACAAGCATTTGGTTTCACAATGTGTATTCCACAACCCGGTAATCCATCTCCAGCATCTTTTAAATAGTAGGCACAATACCCACTTTCATGTAATAGTTCGAACACATTATTCTCAAATTCCTTACTCCTTATGATGTGAGATTGAAATGGTTTTTCTCTTAACAAATTCCTCGCAACAAATATTTGATTGATATCTAAATCTTTTCCAATTCCTTTCAAAAATTCTTTCTGAGCACTTGAGAATGGATGATCATCGATTTCTTTTTCTAATTCAGAAATTTTTCTTATTCCCTTTGTTTGTATCTTTTTTAACTCATCTAAAAATTTTTCGTCCTCAGTCAATTCCATAAATCTGTTAATCTTTAGAATGTCATCTATTGTTACAAGTTTCGATATTTTTTTTACTCTGTTTATGTTAGAGTCAAATACATATTCTTTACAACAATTGCCACATCTATCGCACACATTGCCTCCCATGTGAAAAAGTATGCGGAGCGATTTTATAAAATTTACTACCAAAAAGTAATTAAATAAGCGATTTACTTTAAATTTTATGGTCTTAACAAAAAAAGCAGAAAAAAGTTTGAAGGAAATATTAGAAGGGGAGATAAATAGGATCGGCGTGATTGGCCAACCAATATTTCTACCAGAACAAGAAGATGGGAAACCATTGAGCAAGCTTTCAGGCATACTATTACCAGATAACACAATCTGCGGTGCAAGATTCAAGAAAGTATCGGAGATTGACGGTAAGCCAGTTTACATTTTATATGGCATTGATGGACCAATAGTATCACCGGCAGCTTTCCAAATATCAATTGATTCAGATGGTCTATTGAATATTACACCAAAGATGAGCATAATTGTAATGAACAAGAATGGTACAGGAGAAATAAAAGCCGTTGCGGGAATCGCTTACAATGCAAAGGTGTATCAATTACCAAAACCAATGTATGTAAGAAGGAGCTAAATACAAATTATTTTTCCCCTTCTTCCAACATTTATTATTTTTGTTTTTCCTATCTTATCCTTTTTACCGAATGTTTCATGCATATGTCCGCAAAGTAGAATGTCTGGTTTTGTTATTTCAACTACCTCTCTTATTCCTTCACTCCCAACATGCATAAAACCTAGGTCATCAAGTTTCGTACCGAATGGTGGTGTGTGCGTAACAAGTATTTTCTTCTTTGAATCCTTTATTTTTTCGAATGCCTTGAGTAATACTTTTTTTACTTCATCTTCGTCGATTCTAAAAAGTCCAATGTTACTGAGCCCGCATCCAAAAAGACCAACATCACCAAATTTCAAGCTGTATCCATGTAGATTGTATGTGCCAGGCGCATAAAGTCTAACCAAAAAATCTGCAGTAGCGATTGTTTCATGATTCCCAGGTATCAATGCCACTTTTTTTCCCACGCCCCTAAACGGACCTATCAAACCTTCCAAGTCTTGCTCAGCAAATGTCAAATCTCCACATAAGATTACAAGATCAACGTTTTTTTCCTTTGCCTTTTTAGCTAATTTTTTTACGAGCTCCTTGTCACCGTGGATATCACTTGCAGCAAGTATCTTCATCCCTGTTCACCGCTTAATTTTGCTCTTTCACAAAAATATTTTATGCAACTTGTTGGCTTAACTACATTTATTCCACAAGTAGGCACACCATTCTTGATTTGGTAATATATACAAAAATTTCCACAAGTGCTACCGTCTATTTTTCTTAAAACAAATGAATCAAAAAAAGGATGAAAAACAATTTGATCCTCAAATTTTCTTAATTTTAAAATTTCTAATGCATCAATAACTTCATCAATGTTGTTCCATCTGTCCAATATCAAAATATTCATCCAAAGTTCTGTTGGGATAGAGAATAAGTTTGTCATTATATCTTCCCTTTTTTTTATACCATTATCTCTGATTCTCTTTAGTTCATTTAGGAAAGGTGAAAATCTTTCGTAAAATTCCTTTACCCTTTTTATGTCTTCTTCGCTTACCTTGATTCCAAACATACAACATTTGCCACATCTGAGGCAATGCATGATAATTAGTAATTTATCCATTAATTAAATCTTATCTATGTGAAAAAATAAAGGATAATTCATCATTCTCTTTTTTGTCCAATCTCATGAAACCGATTCTTTCGGCTTGTATTATATCACCTTCTTTTAAAGACGAGCAAGCGATTTCACCAATACCTCTCTTCATTTCCAAGCTTCTTTTATTTACTTCATCATTTATAAACAGAACATCCGGGTAATAAACAACCAATTTAACATTTTCATCTGTAACCCATTGTACCTTCGGAACTTTTTCAATCATTTCTTTACCATAAAAAGATGCAATTACTTCTTTCTCACTAATTTTTTCTATTTTTATATTGAACAAGTCCTTCAATCTTATAATGTCATTTTCTTTGAATAGTCTGACATCATCTCTTTGCAAATAGAAAATACCATTTACTTTTATTTCCCTGAATCCAAGCTCTTTCTCAGGATGATACTTTAGTTTTACCACCATACTAGGCGCATTTTTAACGAGAACCTTGATTGGATCTAGCACAACAAAATATCTTTTTGTTATAGGATCAAGCATTTTTCTATTCACTGCAAATAGCAGTTCCCATTCATATGCCCGTTCACTTTGCGTGATCCCAGTTTGTGTGATTGTGAATTCCCTTATTGCCTCTGGTATTATTCCTCTTCTTCTGATTCCATCGATTGTTGTGAGTCTTGGATCATCCCATGTTTTTATTATACCACTCTCAATTAATGGTCTTATCTTTCTCTTTGATACAGGTGAACCTTTGAAATTGAATCTTGAATATTCGATGATCAAAGGTCCTTTCAAATTAAGCAATTCACGTATCCTATTTTGTAATTCTCCTCTTTGCGCAAATTCACTGCTTCTTAAAACATGTGTGATCCCACAAATACTATCCTCGATTGCAACTGAAAAATCATACGTAGGCCAAACTTTGTATTTCTCTCTTGTGAAAGGATGTGGAAAATCAACAATTCTAAAAAGTGTTGGATCCCTCATCACATAATTCTTGCTGTTCATATCCCCCTTTAATCTGAAGATGATTTCTCCTTCTTTGTAGAATCCAGCCAACATTTTTTCCCATTTCTCAAAATTCTCTTCTATGCTATTACTTCTATGTTCACATTCAATACCAACTGATCTATTTTTTCTTATTTTATCTTTTTTACATTCACAAGCATACATTGCACCACTTAGCACCAATTTACTTGCATATTTGTAATAAATCTCAATGTCATCAGAATTTCTTTTTTCGTAATCCCATTCTATTCCCAACCATCTATATCCACGTCTGAAACTATCGTAATATTCCTTCCTTACTTTTCTTGGGTTTGTATCTTCAAATCTTAACCAGACCTTTCCATCGTACATTTTTGCATACAAATAATTCAGTAAGCCACTCATTCCGTGACCTATATGCATGAAGCCGCTGGGCTCAGGAGGGAGTCTAGTTACAACTTTGCCCTTTTCAGCGTTTGGTAACGGCTTTAGTCCTTTTTTCTCTTCAATTTTCTTTTTCTCAAGTAATTCAGGAGCAACCTTTTCAAGTTTCTTTTTCTGTTCCTCAACACTCAGCTCATTTACCTCTTTAACAATCTCACTGATCTCTTTACTTAATTCTTTGATTCTTGTTTTAAGTTCAGGTTTTTCAGCAATTACTTTTGAAATTACTGCTCCAACAATCGCTTTTCCACCGTGCTCGATCGCATTTTTTAATGCGTGTTTTAAAATTAAATCCTTCATCATTTTGTTTAACTCTCTTTATCTTATAACTTTTTTTATTAACGGAGCAATTGAAACCTTTGATGCTTTGGATTTTATTGTGTTCGTTGAAACGATTAGGTCACAATTTTCTTTTAAAATATCCAATGCTCTACCCAGAAATAAACCATGCGTACATCCAATGTAAACTGATCTTGCAACTTTTTTGACTGCCAAAGCACATGCGCTCATCGTGCCACCTGTTGAGATAATATCATCCAATATCATCACATTTTTGTTTTTAACTTTCTCGAAACCTTTTATTACGATCTTATAGCTTTTTTTTCTTGTTTTGCATTCGCACTTTATTGCTTTCTTATTGCAGATTGGACAATATTTCTCTTTTCTTAAAAATACTTTTTTTGAGCGTATTTTTGATAAAAAATCCCTTGAACCAGCATCAACTCCAACTACAACGAAATCCTTTATTCCACTTTCTCTTTTTATGTATTCAAATATTAACGGCGCAGCTGTTAAATTTTGTATTTTCATACCAAAGAAGTTGAATGTCCCTTCTCTCCTACAAAAGTGCGCATCAATTGTTGTTATTTCAGAAACCCCGAGAATTTTTAATATCTTTATTATTGTTCTCAAGCTAAGTGCTTCCCCGATGTTGTATTTTTTGTGTTGCCTGGCATATGCCATGTATGGTGCAATCAAATTTATTTTTCTTGGTGAATATTCCCTAATCACATCGACACTTAAGAAAAGTTCGATCAAACTATCATTTTGTCTTGGAGCCATTGAATGAATTATATAAACATTTTTTTCTTTGAAATTCACATCTGAGAACCTCACATAAATCTCACCATCAGGAAATCTTCTCACGATCTTTTCAATCATAGGTATTTTACTTGTTCTGCAAACTTCTTCAGAAATCGAAATTGTATTTGAACCACTCACCAGCACACCATTACCCATAAATTTCATAAAAATATGAGAATTTAAATATTCATGCATATATTTAAAATTTAAATAGTTCTATATTTTAGTGAGCTAAGATGGACGAAGGAAACATACACTGGAGTGAGAATATTGCAGATAAAATCATAAGTGGGAAGAGGGAACCTTATATAATATCTTGTGGAATAACAACAAGTGGTCCTGTCCATTTTGGCACAATGTGTGAATTCCTTTTTCCAGCAGCGATCGCACTCCAGTTAAAGGAAAGGAAAAAGAAGGTCAAGCACTTTTTCTATGGTGATATACTGGATGCATTTGATTCAATACCAGCACCTCTAGAAAAATATAAGAAGAAATTAGAGGAGCATCTTGGAAAACCACTTTGTGATGTTCCAGATCCATTTGAATGTTGCGATTCATATGGAGAGCACTTTTTGAATGAAACAAAAAAGATAATAAAAAAACTTGGATTGAAAATTGAAGTTTTGAAAATGAATGAACTTTATGCTAAAGGACTATTTGACGAACTAGCACTTTTTTTCTTGAAAAATTATGATAAAACAAGAGAAATTGTCTTTAGAACATCTCTCAAGAAAGATGAAGGACAAGAATGGAACCCTATTATGCCAATATGTGAGAAGTGTGGTAGGATATCAACAACGATCGTTGAAAGTTTTGATGAGAATGGAAATATAAAATATAGCTGTACTCGGGATGTTGGTTACACGAAAGGGTGCGGATACAAAGGTGAGATGAACATAAAACTACATAAGTACAAAATTACATGGCGTTTGCATTGGCCATCAGAGATGAAGGTACTGAATGTGAGTGCTGAAGGAGCAGGTGTTGATCACCATACTAGGGGAGGAAGTTGGGACACATGTGAAGCAGTTTTTAGAGAACTATTTAATCAAGAACCACCAATCACATGGATGCATGGATTCATCCTTTACCATGGTAAAAAATCTTCAAAATCGAAAGGTGTGGGGATAGATGTGAAGGAGGCATTGAAAATAATACCACCTGAACTTTTGAAATATATATTATTTTTTCCAGACATTTCACAAAATAAAGACCTGGACCCAAGCGGCTATTCAATGATTAAATATTTTGATGATTACAAAAAAATTGCAGACATGATTGAAAGAGGTGGAGAAGAACTTACGAGAGCAGAAAGAAAAAAGATCGTCGCATATAAATTATCAACAAAAAAAAGAAAGTGGAGGATTGATATTTCAGAATTAATAATAAAATATCAGTTATATAAAGATAAGGATAAAATAATCGAAAAATGCGAAGACAAAACGGGCGCAAAATATCTTTATCCTTACATAAAACAATGGTTCAAAAAGAAATTTGCACCCGAGGAATTATTATTTTCATACGAACCCAGGAGGATAGATGAAATTGAACTGGTGAAAGAATGGGCAATGAACTTGAATGAAAATATGAAAGCAATAGATGTCCATAATTCTGTTTACAATTTCGCAAAAAGTAAAAATATAGAGGCTCCTGAGATGTTTAAAATTTTGTATAAATGCTTAATAAACAAGGAGATGGGACCAAGACTTGGCATGCTCGTTGATGCTATAGGTGTGAAAAAAGTCAGAGAAGACATTTTGAATCTTTAATAATTATTTTAACATCGTACTACTTACTGTTGGTATTTCCTTTAACTCTAGCTTCTTTTTTTCTTCTACTTTCTCTTGCTTCTCTGATTTGATTTCCTTCATCTTCTTTTTTCTTTTCAATCTTATCTCAGCCATTATCTCTTTCTTTAATTCCTCCTTTAATATTTCTTTAATCTTTCTCCTCACATCTTCATTTTTATTTATCACTTCTATTATTTCTTCAAGTGATGGAGGTTTCTTTTGAACTGACCTTTCCAATTTTAATGAAGAATAAAGTTTTTTCCATCTTCCACCTTTCTCTTCTACTTTACCTTTTTTTGAGAATAGTAATATTAAGACGATTGCCAATGCAATTGCAATCAAAATTATCTCTATCATTTTCTAAAATAGATATTAGATGATTTTTAATTTTTGCCCATTTTGGAGCAGGTGCACGTCTTTTCCCAATGTATAACCCATTTCAGTTGCTAATTCAACTGCGCTTGCTTGTTTCTGGATACCACCATGACATGGTATGTAATTCTTAGGTTCTAACATTTTTAACAATTCTCTATGATCTTCTCTTGCAGCATGACCAGAAGCATGTATATCTGTAAAAATTCGTGCTCTTTTTGATTTTAACATTCTTTCCAAATTCGCTCTGTTTGCCTCATTTATCGGCGATGGTATTGTGTTGCAACAAAAAACGATTTGGTCTTCAGGTAATATATCGAAAGGCAATTTTCCCTGCGCAATTCTTGTAAGCACTGCGTCTGGTTCTCCCTGATTTCCCGTACATATAATGAAATATTTTTCCCTGCTTTTATTAATCTCCTTCAGTGCTTTTTTTATCTCATTTTTGTATCCATATATCTTTGCTTCTTTTGAAAAATTTACTAACCCAACTCGTTCAGCAGCACTTATATAATTTGCTAGACTCCTACCAATGAAAACAGGTTTTCTTCCCATCTCTTTTGCAAAATTTAGTATTGTACTCAACCTAGCAATATGAGATGCAAACGTGGTGGTAATTATTGCATTTTTCTCATTATCCGTCCAAAGTAATACATCCTTTAGCATCTCTCTTACTAAACTTTCAGAAAATGTTCTTTTTTCTTCGTCTATCCTTGTTGAATCAGATATTAGCGCAATTACACCATCCTTTCCAATTTCTACTAATCGCTTATAGTCTGTCCTTTTTCCCAGCACAGGATATTCATCAAACTTGAAATCATTTGCATATACTATTGCACCATACTTCGTATGCAATGTAATAATTACTGTTTGTGGGGTAGAATGTGTGGCATAGACAAATTCTATTAGCAAATTCTTTGAAATTTCATATTTTGATCCCGCATTTAATCTTATTATTTTGTTTGTTATACCTTTCTCTTCTCTTTTCAAATTTTCAAGTACTTCGCAAGTGAATGGAGTTGCGATGATCGGCGCATCATACTTTGGAGCAATCTTCGTACAAGCACCAACATGATCTAGGTGAGAGTGGGTAATTAAAATTGCCTTGACTTTATTACCCCAGGCTTTTTCGAAGATCGTATCATCTGGTATTGCCTCCATATTTAAGAGCTCATTCGCGCTTAACCTCATCGCATCTCCATTTTCATAACCAGATATCTTCTCAAGCCACACACCCATATCTAAAATCACTACTTCACCATCTACGTTTATTGCACTCATATTTCTACCAATTTCATTATAACCACCAATTGCCCAAAGTTCTATACCCATAATTATCACCATCCAATTCTCATTTTTTAATCTTTGCAAATATGTTCCTTGAGAAAATAAACGACTTAAATTTTGCTTTTTTCTCCGGAAATATTTTTAAAATTTCTATACCACTCCTTAACAACTCTTTTTTAAATTCACCTAAACTAAATAGATGATAGAACCTATAAAAAACTTTCTCTTTTGTTTTCCATGGTATGTACATATCTCCACTATTTCCTATGATCTTCTGAGACAAATATTTTGGTGCAAATTTTAATATGTACTTTATGTAGTTTCTATGCCAGACACTGATGAGACCAATTCCACCATCCTTCATTACTCTCTTCATTTCGTTCAATGCCTTAATTCGCTCATTTTCCTCTAAGTGGTGAATGACTGCAATTGAGAGTAGGACATCAAATGAATTTTCTTTGAATGGTAATGCACATACATCAGCAACAACGAACTTCATTTTTACACGTTCCTTTTCAGCATTTTTCCTTGCAATTTCTATCATTTTCCTTGATATATCAACACAAAAAACATCAAATCCTTTCTTGGCAAATTCAATCCCATTCCTCGCATTTCCACACCCCACATCAATCACTTTACCTGTACTAACTTCATTTGATACTTCATCCAAGAAATGATAGAGTTCTGCGTATGGTTTTCTCCTTAACCTATCCCAAGCTTCTGCAATACTCTCATATACTTTTAGTACTTCTTTTTTCTTACTCATCAAAATTTAAAAGAATGAAGTAAATAAAAATGTTTATGAAGTGCTCAATTTGCAATAGCAAGGCAATAATTGAAATCAACTATCTAGAAAAAAGATTTTGTGAAAAATGTTTCAGAAAGAGTTTTGAAAGTAGAGTATTGAAAAATATTGAAAAAAATAAACTGATCAATCCAAATGAAAGGATAGCAATTGCAAGTAGTGGGGGCAAGGATTCATTATCAGTGCTTTTTTTTATAAAAAAATTTTTTCCAAAAAACGATATTTTTTGCCTCACGATAGATGAAGGAATTGAAGGTTATAGGAACATTACGATAGAAAATGTAAGAAAGTATTGCAAGGAATGGGGAATAGAGTACCACATTTTTTCATTTAAAGATGAAATGGGCCTCACACTTGATGAAATAATCAAAATAAGAAAGCACCATCCATGCTCAATTTGTGGTATCTTAAGGAGATATTTAATGAATAAAAAAGCGAGAGAATTGAATGCAGAAAAAATAGTCACAGGTCATAATCTTGATGATGAATCACAAGCAATTATGATGAACTTTTTCCAAAATGACTTTAGAAAATTAATAAGGTTAGGAGCAATAGCTGGTATTTTTGAGCATGAAAAATTCGTTTCAAGAGTTAAGCCATTCAGAATCGTCTCAGAGAAGGAAACGACTGTTTACGCGCTTATAAATAACATAAACGCATTTCATTTGCCATGCCCATATTCAAAATTTGCATTTCGTGGTAGTGTCAGAGATTTCTTAAATGAAATCGAGAAGATAAATCCAAGCGCAAAGATAAACATAATTCATACTTTTGACGCAATGTTTAACAAGATGAAGCGTGAATTTGCTAAAAAAGGAGAGGATATATCAAATTGTACTGTTTGTGGAGAACCTTCAAGCCAAAAAATATGTTCGGTTTGTCAAATAAAAGAGGAGTTGAAGCAATGCATCCAATAAAAATATTACTTAGATGTGTGTATGACAAGAAATACCTCAAGTTAGATGAGTTAGAAATCGTGATAAGACATAGAAGTGAGGAAGGCGAATTTAAATGTATTGATGGAGGGAAAATTACCAAAGTTGAGAAATCCGGATTCCACTATGGTGAGAATGATAAGGAAATATTTATTCCAGGACATAGAATTGCTATGATAAGAAAGAAAAGTGGTGAGATAATTGCATTTAAACTTTGAAATAAGAGACAGAGACGCGATGGGAAGAATTTGTAAGCTTGAGCTCAATGAAAAAATTATTGAGACACCATTACTTTTACCAGTGGTAAACGTGAAAGATGAACCAATTTCATGTCATGAGCTTCAAAAAGAATTTGGTATAAAAGCGCTGATGACAAACGCTTATTTACTTAGAAAATATTTTGAAAAAGAAGTGATGAATATTGGCGTACACAAGTTCTTCGATTTTAATGGGATTATTTTGACTGATTCTGGTGCATTTCAATTAAAAAAATTCGGGAGAATAGATGTGTCAAATGAAGAGATAATTGAATTTCAAAAATACATTAAACCTGACATTGGTGTTATTCTAGATACACCAACGAGAAATGAGAATAGAAGAGAAGTGATTAAAAGTGTTAGAGAGACAATTAAGAGCGCAAAGGAGTTGAAAAAAATTTCAAGAGGAGATATTCTTTGGTGTGGACCAATACAAGGTGGAATGTTCGTTGATTTATTAAAGAAGAGCTGTGAGGAAATGACAAAATTTAATTTTGATATTTACTCAGTTGGTATACCTTTAATCTACTATGAAAATTATGATTTTGAGAAAATAATAAAGATCTGTTTAAATGCAAAATTAAATCTTCCAAAATCAAAACCTCTCCACACATTTGGTGCCGGTCATCCAATCATCTTTTCATTTTTAGTGCTCTTAGGATACGATATTTTTGATTCAGCAAGCTATGTATTATTTGCAAAGGACAATCGCTATATGACAGAATACGGTACAAAAAAATTAGAAGAATTAGATTATTTTCCATGCAATTGTAAGGTGTGCGCATCGAAGAAGCCAAGCGAAGTTAGGGAGATGATGAGAGAGGATAGAATAAAATTTCTTGCAATGCACAATCTCCATACTTGCATCAAAGAGATTGATACAATAAAACAGGCGATAAGGGAAAATAGGTTATGGGAATTGTGTAAAATTAGATCCCTCTCACATCCAAATTTAAATAGAGCATTCAGATATCTATTGAAGCATTCCAAATTCTTTGAAAAATTTGAACCAATCAGGAAGAGATCCAGCATTTTTTTATTTGACAAAGAGGATTTTAGTAGACCGGAAATAAGAAGAGCAATAAAAAGATTGAAGCAAAGGATAGGTTCAAACAAAGTACCACTTTCACTAAAAAATTATACCTATCCATTCTGCCAAGTTACGGGATTAAACCCATTTGAACTGCACAAAAAGAAGAAGGGGGATATCAGCACAATTAGGGAAATAGCTGATTTCCAATTTGGTAATGGTACAGGTAAAATTCTTTTTCCAGACAATGTGAAAATAATAAAGAGTGAGAAAACAGGTAGAATAAGAAAGATATTTTTGAACGGTAAGCTCATAGCGACATTAAGAGCTAGAGATGGTTTTTTTGCATTAAGGATCGAAGGTGCAAAACTTCTTAAAAACGCATTAAAATTTCCAAACTATAGAGTAATTATTTGCAATGATAAAAAAGTTCAACAACTCATATCAGAGGGGAAGAATTTATTTGCTAAATTTGTAAAAAATTGCGATATGAAAATAATACCAAGGGAAGAAGTGTTGGTAGTCGATGAGGATGATAACCTAATTGCTGTTGGTGAAGCAGTACTGAATGCAGAAGAAATGCTAGAATTCAAACGTGGTTTGGCAGTGAAGGTCAGGGAAGGAATCATTTAAAATCTGATTTGTTCCCCTATTTTTAAATTTAAGATATCTTTTTTTAATTCAAGTATGTATTTGGCTGCTTTTCTTGGTTTATATATCTTGAATGCAAATGGCACAGCCCTTTGTACATCAACAACCCTTTTCTTTGAATCCAACCAAACGATGTCCAAATGTTGGAAAACAAAAAACATATGAATCGCATACTTATCTTCTTTATCGAAACAGAGTAGCGCACCATCTAAGTTTTTCATCGTTGAGAACATTAGACCAAAAACTTTTGATAGATAAGATTTGCATACCTTTATTTTTAGTTTTTTTCCCCTAATTTTAAAAATCATAATTAATTTAATTATTTCATAATTTAAAATAAATATGGCATTCGAAAAAGAGAGGATTTTAAAAGAACTCTACAAAAAAATAAATGAGAAGGAAGTGGATGATGAGATAATCCCGACTCTTGATTTGATAAATTCAATTCCAGAAACATATTCTGTGTCATCATGTGCTGGGAGAATCTGTCTAATTGGGTTCTTTGATAAATATAAGAAGAATGAATCAAAATTTGTATTTAAATCACACAAAGAAGTGAGTGTAAGTGATATATGGTCAAAGTTAAAGTGTTCAAAATTGAGGAACATATGGTTCAATATGGAGGGGGTGATACTGCACATCAAAACAAAGAGATTAGAAGAAGCATTTAGAATTCTGGAAATAGCAAGGAAAGCTGGATTTAAGCATAGCGGTGCATACGAGACAAAATATGGAATTATGATTGAGATTAGAGATGCGGAAAGAATAACTTTTCCAATCAAGGTTGATAATGAATTGATGTTAAATAAGAAATCTTTCTCAAAGATCATCTCAATTGCCAATGAAAAACTAATGAAAACAAAAAATAAGCTTAAAAATTTTAATAAATTGCTATGCTAGCATATCCAACCGCATTTCTGTAATCTCCGATCACATCCCCACTCGTATAATACTTTAGAAGTTCTCCTTTTTTTGCGCCCAATTTATTCGCAAGAATTGTAAGTACAGTAATTGGTATGTAACCACATATAGTCATTTCTTGTGATGTGACATAATCGTAAAATCCCTTTGCATCTAGTTTTAAAATGTATTTGATTGCCCTTTCATCCAATTCATACAATTTCTTTCTTACATCTTCGATACTTCCAGAGAATGGAACGTAGCCATAACCATATCCATAGTGCGTGAAATCTGAGCTTGCAATCATAGTGATTTTTTTCTTCATTTCTCTTTTTATCGTCAATACTTCTTCTGCAACTTTCTCACAATCTTCAAAACTTATATTTTGGAAACATATTGGACAAAATTTAAAATCACCAAAAATGAATTGGAGAAAAGGTAATTGTACTTCAATGCTATGTTCATATTGATGCGCAATTTCATCTATTTCTACTACTTTATTTTTTGTCAATGCTCTAGCAAATTCTTGGTCCACCTTTACTTCACCCAATGGTGTTCTCCAGTTTAAAACAGATGTAGCAACATTTTTTCCTATACCGTTATGATTCACACCAAATATCAAAAAGACATCGGGTTTTTTTGATTGTGAGATTCTGTAATAAGTATGCGATGCACAGGCACCTGAAAAAAAATATCCAGCATGTGGGGAGACTGCACCAATTAATTCTTCTTTTTCAACAATTTTTGGTATCTTTCTAACACCAAATTTAGAAAGAAAACTTTTACTTATTTCCTCTTTAAGCTCTTCTGCATTGCTTGCATAAAATTGACCACTAACGATTGGTCTTCTAAACTCCATTTTATCACTATATAAAATCTTTTAATTTATAATTAAATTCTTTATCGCTTTTTATCTTCCCCTTTGCTTTCAAATATTCTTTCGTTAAAACATAGAAAATAAGTGAAAGTGCTTTTTTTGCTTTGTTATTGCATGGAATTACGAGATCAATATTATTTGTCGTATTATTTGAATCACAAAGCGCAATAATAGGAATACCAATTTTTAAAGCATCTTTAATCGCTTGTCTGTCAGCCCACGGATCACATACAAACAGTATTTCAGGTTCCATATAATTTCCAAGGTAATTTGGATTTGTCATTGATCCGGGTAGATATCTACCGGTAATTACCCTTATTCCAGTAATTTTTGATAGCGTCTTTAATGGCTTTTTACCGCTTTCCTTTCTACAGACGATGAGGATCTTATCTGGTTCGTATTGAGCAATAAAATTGCATGCGGCGCTCAACTTATCATTTATCTTTTGGATGTTGAATACACTTAGACCATCCGGTCTCACTTTAAATATGTATGGTTCCATAAATTTTGTCTTGAATTTACTACCAATATGTATACCTGACTTTACATATTTATCAAGCGCGATCAATAATTCAGCCATATAACTCCTCCTTTATTTTGAATAACCTGTTTATTTTTACGGTTCTTTCACCTGTGCATAAACTTATTTTAAACATATCGACTTGTAACCCAAATCCCAAGTCGGAGAGTACGTCATCACACGTCTCTCCTGAACGATGTGATATTATTCTTTTATACTTAAATTTTTCTGCTAACTTTGAAAACGCGAACGTTTCATTTAACGAATAAACTTGATCTGGTTTTATTATGCATGCATTTACTGCACCGTATTGATTTGCAATCTCAATTCTTTTTGTATTCGTTGCAGTCAAATCATCAGCACAGATCAAACATTTTTTTCCAAAATTTTTTGTGATAATAGCAAATCCATCAAAATCCTCTTCATATAATGGATCTTCAACATAAGCAAGATTAAACCTATCAATGAGCTCGGACACATAGCTTATTTGTTCATCCCTACTCAATTCCTTGTCACCGTATACATACTTCTTCTTTTCATCATCATAAAATGAAGAAGCAGCAATGTCAACTCCGATCTCCATCTTAATCTTATATTTGTCCATGAAAAGTTCACTTATTTCCCTTAATAAATTAAGTGCTTCTTCATTTTTTATTCTTATGCTCCAACCACCTTCTAGATCTCTTGAAAAAAGGAAATCTTCACGCTTACTGAGAATTTTTTTTATTTCATGATAGAAAGTTAAGTTATTTTTAACCATACGTTCAATATCATTTGTTCTGTTAAAAACAAGGAACTCTTGAAACTCAGGGTATTTGCCGTGCTTTCCTCCACCGATCATCTTTGAAATGATAATTGGGAATCTCTTTGCATTTTTGTTTATTAGCTTCCAAACAGGAATTTTTTTATCTTCTGCTAATGCTTTTAAAAGCGCATATGAAACCAACAAAGAATGGTGTTCTTCTTCAAGTTTCATCAAATCCGATATTGAATTAAGATCAATCTTTCTCATTTTAAGCATATTAATTCTTCTTACTTCTTCATCAATGTTTAAATATTTTTCAAACTTACTTTTGCTCGTTCCAGAAGGAAGAGATGATAAAAATTTTCCTTTATCTGTATCAATTTCGACTTCAATCGTTTCGTTACCCAGTGAATTTAAAATCTTTCTGGCTTTTATTTTTTTAAATTTCATTTCAATTCTCCTGGCATTATTCTTTTCACTGTGATTGGTAGCACTCCTGCTGAAAACTCAATTTTTGCGATTTCAATTGCACTATACACACCTTCTGGTTTTTTAATTAACATTGGTGCACCCATTGACAATTGAAGTGCTCTTGCACCTATTATCCTTGCTTTTTCAAATTTTGTGTATTTTTCCATTTTAATTACCCCACATATTTTCTTAGTTCCTTTGATTTTTCAATCGCAATTTCCACACACTTTAGAACCTCATCTTCATTGATTGCTTCTAATCCAAGTTTTTGTAATGCGCAAATCTCATCATTTTCATTACAAGTGACTACGAGCCCACAGTTACTTGCATCCTCTTCCTTTAAGTTTGGATCAATTATCATTGCATTCCCTATTCTTACAAATGTACAACTTATTGGAATACTATTTATTGGTAATTTTTTATCTGTTTTTTCTCCATAAACAATTTTTTCACCATCCAGCTTCGGAAATCTAGCATCCTTTAGCGCTGCCATAGCTGCCAACATAGATGCATCAACTAAGTTTCCATCATAATTTAGTGCATAGATATCAATGAAAATTATCCAGACAAGTTTTCCAGAATCAATACAGAGTTTCTTGAGATCAATCGCATTTGCGCTCCTAATTCCTCGATCAATAATTCTCGCCAATTCAATTGCATCTTCACCAGGCGGACCTGGTTCAAATCTTGGTGATGCAATGGCCGCAAATTCAGCATTCACAATAAAAGTACCCTCATCCGGTCTGTCTGGAAATGGTTCACCCACGCTAATTTTTACTCCAGCAATCACTTGTGTTTCGCCAAGTTTTACAAATGCAGATCCATCTGCATTTTTTGATACATTCGTTTTTATTTCGATTGGTTTTCTATACTCGAACATATCCCTTTCATCCAACCTTACATTTTTCTCGGCTAAATGTTTGAGATAACTTTTCTTTTCACTCATTTCAATTCACCACTCATTATTCTATTTGCAATTTCAATTGCCTTATCACCCATCTTCTTACTTATTACACCTTCTTTTATTTTTTCTTCCATGATCTCCATATCAATTATTTTCCTCTCACCATTGCTGTTCTCCACCACATCTAACTCCAAGTCAATGCATCTCGCAAATTTAGGGAACAACTCAATCGCTGTCGTTATTGAGAAATATTTTCCCTTTAACTTTCCATCTTTGTTGTAATATTCATTTTTCATTAACCAAGCACCATTTTTAATAAATGTAAGCGCATAATCTCCTTCCTCTATCTCCATGTCCAGCGCATCATATTTCCTTCCAGCCTTTAAATTTCTCTTTATCTTAACAAAATCGTTCATTTCACTTATTACTCCGTGAACTGTTCTTTCCGTGCCATTCAATTTTTTGACAACTACTTGGTACTTATTACCGACACGAGGGAGTTCTTCCTTTATCACAGCACTTATCTTTTCGATTATCTTCTTCTCCTCAATTTCACCAATCAATGAATCAGCAAAATCAGCCAGTTCACAAAGATTTCCAGATTTTAGTAAATGATGTCCTTCGATTGTTTTTTCAACGGAATTTCTTATTCTATCTAATTTTGCCTTACTCATTGGCGTAAAATCAACAAAATAAATTTCAAATCCATTTTCTAAAATTGTCGGTTTTTCAGCATTCTCAAATCTTTTTCTTATTTCACTTTCTTTTTCAATTAATCTTTCCATCTCAGCCCTTAATTCTTTAATATCTCTACCCTCTGCAAGTGACTTGACAAGTATACCCCAACCCTTCATCTTTGCTTCTTTGCTTAAATCTAATAACTTATCCTTCTCGATTTGGTTCTTTATGTGTTTACTTAATTTCGTGAAGCCATTTTTTATTAACACTAGACTTTCTCCAAACATTCTTAACTGATTTGATAGCAGATAAAAATCTTTTATTTCTCCTTTTACCTGGACTAGAACCTTTTCTCCTTCTCTCAGATATCCCCAATAATTATGTAATGAAAGTAAGCCATATTTATCTGCACCAATGTCTATTAAAATATCCTTACGCTTTGGGTCTACCTCTTTAATGAAGCCACAATATATAGCTCCACTTTCAACTTTCCTAATTATCACATCATCAAATTCTTCTTTCAAGATGCTTATAACTTCTTCACATCCATTTCCATGTATTGTCACACCATTCATATCTTCTTTATCATATATCAAGATATCAGCACCGCTATTATTTGATAGGTCAAACCTTTCAGAAATTTTTTCAGAAGGAAGCACAATCTCAAAATTTCTATCTTTCAATAGTTTTGTTAATGCAGTTGCATATATACCTCTTATTTTGACCCTTCTCATTTACCTCACCTTATACTTTTCTTTCAATGCTTTTTTTTGAATTTCGTATATTTGTAAGCAACCTTTAACTCCAAGTTTTATTGCTTCTTCAAGTTCATCCCTGCTTAACTTTCCATCCATCTGCAATAATGTAATTTTTTTCTTCCCTGGCATGATTGCAATTGGCATATCAACGGCACCCTCCGTATCTTCTTCTTCCTTTGTCAAGTCCAATACGAGTTTACCATTTACTTTACCCACACCAACAGCACTTACCAAGTCCCTCATTGGTATGCCTGCTTCAGCTAGTGCAAGAGAAGCAGCACATATACTTGCGCATCTAGTGCCAGCATCTGCCTGCATTATTTGTATAAAAACATCAATTGATGTTTTTGGAAATTCCTCTAAAAAAATCGCTGGAGTCAATGCTCTTCTTATCACAGAAGATAATTCAATTTCCCTCCTACCTGGACCAGGGCTCTTTCTTTCAGGAACAGAAAAAGTCATCATATCATAATGGCATTTCAGTATTGCCTTTTCGGGATCCTGTAAATGTTTTGGATGACATTCCCTGGGTCCAAATGCACCCGCAATTGCGATCGTATTTCCAATTCTAAACATTGCAGAACCATCGCAAGCACTTAAAATACCCACCTTTACTTCTATTTCGCGTAACTCATCAAATTTTCTACCATCAAACCTTTTTTCCATCATCATCCCCTTCTATCCAACATTTGTTTGATTTTTTCTGTTAATCCAGAAAGATGACTTTCACTTTCAATTAAATATATCACTTTTGTTGCGAGTAACTCATCTTCTGTATTTTTCCCTTTGATCCAAATCCAACCATTCTGTCCAACAATAATTTCACAATTTGTTTTTTCCTTAATTAGATTGATCATACTCCCTTGTTTTCCGATTACTCTTGGAACTTTATATGGTATTATCTTTATTATTTTGCCATCACTTAGTTTCTTTAATCCAATGTCCTTCATTGTTAGCTGGATAAACTTTGATTTTGAGATATTTAGAATTTTGGTGAAAATGATATCACCTATGTCAAGATATTTGCTCAAATCTGTTTTCATTAAGTCAACATAACCAGTAACTACTTCGCTCATCCTTAGATTAGCAGGATATGGTGATCCAATATCCACATACCAATCAGAAAACCCAAAGTCAATGACTTTTCCTATAACCCTATCATCCTTGCTAGGTATATACACACCAGTCAATGGTATTACTTTTATTATTTTGCCATCTATTTCAACAATACCAAGTTTGCTTGCGTAGATATTCTCATTTTCTCTGTAAGTTCCTCCAGATGGTAAGTATTCGAGACCTTCGGCTAACGGTTCGCCAGGAACGACAATTTCCCTTGGTTTTACATTCAACTTCCCCATCATCATCACCTATTCAATTATTTTACTTTCAATTTTTCCACCACTTATTTTATTTATTTCACTAAGAACCTCACCCATTGTACCAGCAGGTATCTCTATCAATAGTACTAGAGAACCATCATTTAACCACTCCTCCTTCTTGATTTCGCAATGTCTTTGCGCAAAATTTAGTATTCTTGAAGAATACTGGACAGGCGATATTATCTGTATCTTTTTCTTTTCAATTTTGATTGGTAGGATAAATTTTATTGCATCAATCACGCTCTTTACTTGTTCATCAATGCTTTTAAACGGGTCGATATGCACTCTCGCTTGTTCCATCGCGAGTTCAATCCTTGTTGGAGGTATTGGTAAATTTGTTCTTGGATCAATTGCTTTCTTTGAAATCGCATCAATAATTTGTTTCTTTTTATCTTCTACAAGCTTTCTTCTATACTCAGTCGTTAGCTGAATCTCACCCTCTTTTATTATCTTTTCAGATATAGCGAACACATCATCTGTACCAAAAACATCTTTTATTCCAGAAGCCTTCTCCCCTTTTTTTGCATCCTTGAAAATACCCTCAACTGCTAAGACATCCCTAATACTGACACTTTTCCCTTTTTTGAAATCTAATGCTTTTTCACAATCAACTAGAATTTCAAAAACTTTATTATCTTTCTTTAATCTAGCTATTACAGCATCTTCAATTTTAACCATTTCTGATCTATTCCTTTATATATTTATCAAGTTCTTCTCCAGAAATTTTTTTATATTTTTTTGTTTGAGTATCAATGATCGCGACATCGATTCGGTCTTTTTTGAACTTATTCATCAAAAATTTTTTTATTGCTTTTATTGCAAGTGCAATTCCCTGTTCTATCGTAATGTCTTCCCTGTATTCATCTTCAAGTATTTTATTTGCGACTGGCGCACCTTCACCAATTGCAACTGCTTGATATTCAAAGAATATACCACTCGGTTCTGTCAAAAACAATCTTGGACTTTCATCCACCCCAGCAATTAGTAAACTCACACCAAATGGTCTAACACCAGCATACTGTGTGTAATATTGTTTGTAGTTACATATCTCTCTTGTCAAGCCAAGTACATCTATTGGCTCGTCATACACTAATCTATGTCGCTGCGCTTCTTCCTGCGCTCTTTCAACCAAAACTCTGCCATCAGATATTAATCCTGACATTGTGCAACCAATGTGCGTGTCGATCTGAAATACTTTTTCTACGCTGCTGGCAACAATTAATTTATCTAATATTCTCTTATCTGCAACAAGGACAACACCATCTTTACAAACAATTCCGATTGCGGTTGTACCTTGAGCAACTGTTTTTCTCGCATACTCTACCTGCAACAATCTCCCATCAGGACTAAAAACAGTTATAGCCCTGTCATATCCCATTAAATCAGATGGTATATTTGTCGGCATTTTATTCACCTTTTATTCTCTTTGCTTTTTTTAATGTTCCACATACTTTTTTACATATAATCATTATGTTTGTATTATTAATTTTTTTCAATAAAGACAGTGCAAATTTTACTTCATTTAATTTGTTATTTGAAACTTTAATTATTCCCCCCTTCTCATCTATTTTCAATATCTGCATGTTTGCCTTTGCAAACTCTATTTCTCCAAGTACTTTTATGCAAGTACTTATAATTAAATTTTTTAACTCATTTATATTTACCTTACCTTCTGAAAGAGTATCAAATACTATATATCTTTTTCGTTCCCTTAAAATCTTTTTAATCTTCATGTATATCACACAACCTTGGTACACAAAATGCATTTTTTGTTTTTTGGAAGCCCAATACTCTAGCAAAATTTTCGAGAGAGTTTCTATTCCTAAGTTCAAAGATGTTTTTGGCTCCACTCGTGATGATATAGGGTGTTCCATATTTTTTACAAATTTTTGCAGCTACAATCATATTCCATAAAATAACTGACCTTTCTTTTCCATCAGCATTCAAGACATCATTAAAACAGAATTCTAGAGCAATTTTATTTTGCTTCATTTTTTTTGCTAATATATCATTAAAATAAAATTTTTTACTGAAGTATATGCAATCAACTTTTTTCTTATTTACAAGCATCCTTGCAATGTTGTAACTTGGATCTCTGAAAACAAAATAATCAAATTCCTTTCTATTTTTAAGTAAATCTATTTTACCACTTGATAATTCCAGACCGAATAAAAATTTAAAATTATTTATGTTGATATCCAAAATTTTTTTCTTTGTCTTTTCATAACTACTTAGATCTTCCATAATTATACACGCACCATCAAAACCGAATTTCTGCAATAATTTCCTAACTTCATCAATTTCTTCTGAAAAACAGATTCTAAAGTCACAAAACATAATAAATTTATAAAAAGACAAAAATATAAATGTAAATATGAAGAAATTTTTAGTAATTGCTTTTGTAACTCTAATCCTTATAAATATTTCAATAGCACAAGAGTACAAAGCA
Organism: Candidatus Jingweiarchaeum tengchongense; assembly: GCA_025920705.1. Lineage (GTDB taxonomy): Archaea > Nanobdellota > Nanobdellia > Jingweiarchaeales > Jingweiarchaeaceae > Jingweiarchaeum > Jingweiarchaeum tengchongense. The sequence goes on along the minus strand of JAPDLJ010000005.1, from coordinate 42,944 downwards.
AATGAAGCATTCATTCAATTTAACGCAAGCGGGTATATATTGCTGAGTGGAAACTTCCAAATGCTTAATCTTACTGTTAGATTTGTTCCACAAAACTACCATTCAATTGTGCACAATGGTAACCTGTCAATTGATAAATACAACAACACCGTCTTCACGAAAATATACAATCATCCAAAAAACAGGGTGGATTGGTGGATTAACTCAACCATCTTCCTTAACAAAACATTCGCAAAACTAAATCGATCCTATCCATTTCCATATACAAATTATCCTAAGGAGATTGAGAGGTATTTAGAGTGGGAATACGATGAAGAAGTTGCTAAAACTGCAAGTGAAATAGTTCAGGGTGCAATCGATTATTATGATGCAATATTAAGACTTTTTAACTGGATACGTAAAAATATAAAATATGATGAGTCACTCATCTATGTTTCCAGTGTGAACACTTCACCAGCGTATGTATTAAAAAGTAGGAAGGCGTTATGCAGTGGCTTTTCCTCTCTATTTGTTGCATTTTTGAGAAGCGTTGGTATACCAGCAAGGAATGTGTTTGGAATCGCCCATTCCGGAAAGGAAATGAGGGAACATATGTGGGTAGATATTTACATACCGGAAAACGGGTTTGTTGAATTTGATCCAACATATGGACAATTCGGTTATGTTGATGCATCACACATTAGGTTGTATGCTGACAATACATCCAACGCTGTAGAAACAGTTTACTCTTATGAAGGTAACGCATCAATTTTATATTCAAATTACAGCTTTTCCTATGAATTAATTAACTATTCAAGTTCATTTGATGCTTTAGAATCGAAGGCTTATTTGAGTAAGGAAATAGCAGCATGCGATGATAATGTACTTCTAATTCTAGAAATAAAAAATCCATTGAATAGTTACGTACTAACAAGTGCCATGATTACGAAAGTGAAAGATTTGGAATTAGTCTATGGCGATGAGTATTCGAGTGTTGTTATACCCCCACTTTCATCAAAACAAATTCATTATGTATTCCATACACAAAAAAATCTTAAACCAAATGCCCTGTACATCAATCCAATTTTAATTTTTGTTTTTGGTGCAAGAGAAATTAATTTAAATTTGACCATTAATCCCAAAATAACTGAGAGAACAAGACTTGATGAAATAATAATTACGCAAGAGAATGTTTCCATAGAGAAGAACATTTTAAGAGCAGATATATTAATATCACCGAATAAGACCGCATTTCCAACCAACATTTTTTTAAAGCTTAAAAATGTTGGAAACACCATTCTAAAAAATGTAGGTTTAAAAATAAACTATTCCAACATTAGTTACAATTACGATCTAGGTATGTTTCTGATAACTCAAGAGAAAGAATTTAAATACCAATTGGAAATTCCGAATGAGACGGGCAGTTACAAAGTAAATGTTTACCTGGAGTATGCAAATAAGACAGATCACTATGAATCCATCCTTATCGTCAAAGAAAAAACATTGATCGATTATCTAATCTATTTCATTAACAAAGTTATTTCAAAGTTACTTGAATTCCTTGGTAGAAAAGCTTATTAATAGACTCCTTCATAGTCTTTCTCTATGGCAAAATTCAAAGAAGCAGAATCAAGGCTGTTTCAGAATGTATTTGTATGTAGGGTATGCAAGTCAAAAATAAGAGCCAGCCCATATAAAGTGAAGTCTGGAAAGGTTAAATGTAGGAAGTGCGGCTCACGCGCACTGAGACCAAAACACAAAGAAGTAAAAGGTTAGAAAAAGAATATAAGATTCATTTTCCTATTTTCTCTAAAATGATTCCAGATTTTTTGATTGCGATTATCTTTTATTCGATACTCATCATCTTATTTTACATCAATAGAAATAAGTTACAAGTGATGGAGAAAGTTTTCTATGTTTTCAAGACAAAGAAAGGTTTGAATTTTCTCAAAAAAATATCCAAATTTAAATTCATAAAAATTTTATCAACGATATCCATCTTCATTGCTGTTTATTTTATGATTCAGATTTGTATTTTCCTATTTCAGAGCTTGTACACTATTCTAACCGTACCAAAGCCGCAACCAACAATCACATTAGCAATACCAGGAATAAAGATACCAGGTTCACCCATTTACATACCATTTATTGAGGGTATCATCTCAATTTTTATACTGATAATCGTTCATGAAATTTCACATGCAATCGTAGCATTAAACGAAAAAATCAAAGTCAAAAGTTTAGGATTTGGTTTATTTATCTTCTTACCAATCGCATTTACTGAAGTAGATGAAAGACAAATGTTGAAGGAAAGTAGGATAAAAAGATTGAGGGTGGCAAGTATTGGTTCAATTGCGAACATATCACTTGCCTTTTTACTAATCTATCTTACATCGGTATTTCTATCACCAATTACAACCAATCTGGTCCATCTAGATGGGGTTAAAATAATCTCTGTTGAAAAAAATTCTCCAGCCTTTAATGCAAGTTTAAAAGAGAACATGGTTATTAAAAGAATTAACGATTTTGAAATAAACAATATAACTGAATTTGTACAATTTATGAACCAATCAAATCCTGGGGAAATTGTTGCTGTACAAACAGAAAATGGTACTTTTTATATAAAACTTAGTGAGAAGCAAAATAAAGCTTATATGGGCGTTACAGTCACGCAAAACTGGGAATATAAGAAAGAAGCGGTTATGAAATACGGAAAAACACTACTTAATTTATTTTTTAAAATTTTGAATGTGATCACATGGACCATAAATTTGAATCTGAGCGTTGGTATGGTCAATTTGATACCAATATGGATTGCCGATGGTGGGAGGATTGTTTATGATATTTTCAACATATTCATCAAAGAAAAGAAGACGTTACAACTCGTAATAAATGCAATTTTTTCAATTTTTACCATGGTGTTAATTTTAAATATAATCACTCCTTATATATACTACTTGTATGAACAACTTGCTCTCTCGTATTTTAGGTAAAAAAAAGAAAGAAATTAAGAAGGTTAAGACTAAAAAAACTAAAAAAGAAATCAAAAAAAGAACGAAAAGGGTTAAAAAAGAAGAAGAAGTTAAACGAAGCGCTAGAAAAATCACTATCAGACCAAGTGAATTAATAAAAGATAGGAGAATTGCAAAGCTGATTCTTGGGATCAGTGGCCGAGATGGAATAAGATTATATAGCATACTTTCAAGAGTTGATAAAATGGATGAATTTGAGCTAGCTCGTAGATTAAATCTTGAGGTAAATGTTGTTCGAAGTCTGTTATACAAACTTTACAATGAGAAATTGGTTGAATATACAAAAAGGAGGGACAGGAGAAAAGGATGGTGGATATATATTTGGAAGGTAGTGCCGGATAGACCACTATACTTATTAAAGAAGAGGAGAAAGATAAAATTGGCAAGACTAAAAGAAAGATTGGAGAAGGAAAAGGTTATTCAACTTTTCCAATGTGAAAAATGTAAGGTTAGAATGAGTTTCACAAAAGCAATGCAAAATAATTTCTGTTGTCCCTATTGTGGTTCCCAACTCACAGCTGTTGATAGCACCATTGTGATTAAAGAACTTGAGAGAGAAATAGCAGAGATAGAGAAGGCATTGGAAAAGAAATAATCAATGTCTTTTCTTTAAAATTTTAATGTCTTTATTTAATGATTCCATGATCTTTCTTAGTTCGGCAATCTCCAACTTTAAAAACTGAATTTCTTCCCGGAGTTTATTTTCAAGTTTCTCAAATTTAGTTTCTATCATCTGAAATCTTTCTTCTATTACCTTTGAACCAATTCTTAACTCTGTTTTTATAATAAAATAATATAATATGATAAATAAACATGCGGATGCAATTTCTAATATAGTAACGAGTGAAATCTCTTCCCTCAATTTTAGTATCGAGATTTCAACAAGAATCAATAGGAAGAAAACACCAATTACCCATTTATATTTTTTGACCCACATATAGAAAGTCGTGAAGCTTTGGATATAAAAGATTTTTGTAATCACAATTTTTTAATAGTTATCACGTTACTTAATAATTATGGTAAAAATTTATTTTAAAGGAAGTCTCAAAGAAATTTTTCCAGGTGAATACTCAATGGAAATTCAAGATAAAGTTCCATTTAAAGAAATTTTGGAAAAATTGCACCATAAATTTGGAAATCCTGTTTATCAATATTTACACAGGCCAAATGGCATCACAGAATCCCCAAGTTTAATCATAATTAAGAGAAATAATAAACTCACACAAGGCGCGTTTGCTTCTGAGATTTTAGAAGAAATGATTGAACCAAACGATGAAATCCTTGTTTTGTCTGTGATCGCGGGTGGTTAATCAAACAACATATTGTAATTTCAATGGTTCCTTTTCTTCGATTATGAACCCAATTTTCCTTATATCTCCCTGTGTGCCAGAAGCAAAGATTAGTGATTTACAATTAAAGAATCTTGATATGTAATTTACATAATGACCAATTATTTCTGCCAACTCTAAACTTCCAATTTTTCCTTTGTTCATTATAAATGCAAAGTACTTTGGCTCTCCCACGAGACCATCAGCAATTTCAACCAAGACATCCTCACCTTTTCTGTTCTTAATTTCAATATTACAAGCATAAATTCTGTTTGCATCCAATACATCTTTTGATTTCACATCTGCATCAAAAAATTTGAGTAATTCATCAATTGTTTTATTTAAATTTTCTTTTACTCCTTTGAAATTTGAATCTTCCAACATACCAATAACTAATTTATCATTTTCGGCTTCGATTCTACCGCTGTTTAACTTTAAAAGAATTTCAAAATACTTCTCAGCACTTGGTTTTATTTTTTTTATCATATTTATTACTACTTCATAGTAAAATATAAACTTATTGTTTTATTGTGATAACGCTAAATCGTCCAATAGGAACAGATATTTAATTTTTTATTAAATTGATGCTTTAAGAAATCTATAACATCTTTTTCATCAATATATCGATTACCAAAATTGTCTTTACTTAATCTGATACCTGTTTCTCCTAGTTTATCCTCTTTTGGAAAATCAATGAATATATAATATCCATCCTTCAATGGTGCAATGATTCTTAATACTGTTAATTCTCTTGATTCAGATAATCCATTTTGCTCGATATTGTAAACAATGCTTTCAAGGCCCTGAGTATTTATCAGTTCCTTGAATTTCTGCCAATTTCTAATTTTCACGATCTTACTACCCATGGTATTTAAGTCATTTTTTACTTATTTTAAACTTTTTATAGTCCCACAAGTATGCGAACATTACAGAAATGATAACGGATAAAAATGCAATCGCACCAAGTTTACCACCAAAACCCCTGAAAATTGGCACCGTAATAAAATAAAGCGCACCGGTTAACAATGCTATTAGTAACATATACCTTCTAATTAACTTTGGTTTTGACATTCCAGCAAAAGAAGCAGCATATGCAACCTCACCCATCGATTTAATTTCAGGCACTAGAAAAGCACACAAACCAAATATTAACCCAGTAAAAGCAGAAGCAAGTACACTTTCACTCTCAGGAAATCCCAATTTGAGTATATTCCTTAAAATCCATGTGAGTTCCAATGAAACGATAGCGACAAAAATTACCAGGATACTTAAAAGTAAGTTCATTTCAATATCAGTTGCGACGATATTATATTCTGCGCGATATATGTCCGGCAATTCAATGATTAGAACCGAAAGAAATGCAATTAGACCCAATTTTCCACCATATTCTAATTTACCCTTAAATAAATGTAATAGAATCGTTGCTAGCATCGATGCAAGAAAAATGAAATAAATTGACTCAAGTATGAGATAAGATGACATTCCAATGAAACATCCACAATATGCTACTTTAGCATATTTTTTAAATAAAACAGCAAAGACGATGCCAAAGAAACTTGCAGCTAGAACAGCATTTGTAAAAGAGCTTAGATAGAAGGTAAATACTGCGGCTAAAAAAATAGACAAAAAATTGTAAAAATGTTTCTTAACTTCACTTTCCATTTCACTCCTCTCGTTATGCCCCCACCGGGATTTGAACCCGGGTTTCAAGCTCGAGAGGCTTGCATCCTTGACCGGACTAGACTATGGGGGCTCAAAATTTTTAAGTATTACATGATTTAAATATGCTATGCTTGAATTTGATAAGGATTTCTTACATGGTGTAGCCGCAATTGTTGGGACTGTTTTCGGTGCTGGAATTCTCGCATTGCCATACGTATTTGCAAAAGCTGGATTTTTAATTGGTTTAATAAATTTAATGATCGTGGGCACAATTAGTACGCTCATCTTGCTTTATATGTGCGAGGTGTGTTTAAGAACAAAAGAAACGCTTCAAATTGTTGGTCTCACAGAGAAATATCTTGGTAAAAAGGCAAAGACAATAATGCTTTTTTTCACCGTAATTGGTATGTATGGTGCATTGATTGCTTACCTTATTGGCATTGGCTCATCCGCATCGACTTTAATTAGTGGACAACCTGTTCTCTATTCCACAATATTTTTCATTATTGCTTCACCAATTGTTTACATCGGATTAAAACTTGTTGAAAAAGTTGAGCTTTATCTCTCTTTTATAAAGATCATTATGGTGATCCTACTTTGTTTAATGCTTTTTCCAGGAATCAAATTCCAAAATCTTAAAAGTTTTGATACGTCAAAGTTCTTTTTGCCTTATGGTGTAGCAATGTTTGCATGCATGGGTTATTCTGTTGTTCCAAATCTCGAGAGGATAATGGAGAAAAAAAAAGAATTAACAAAAAAAACCGTTATTATAGGAATGTTGATCTGCTTAACAATTTTTACATCATTCTCATTCGTTTTCGTAGGTAGATTTGGCCAGGATGTCAAAGAAATAGCCACGGAAAGCGTGAGTGACACTCATTTATTCATTTTCTCGAATCTATTTGCAATATTCACCCTGGCTACCCCATTCATCATGCTTGCATGGGTTTTGAAGGATACATTTAAATTTGATTATAAGTTAAATAGACCAATACCATGGATACTTGCTTGCATCGTCCCATATTTCTTAATGTTAATTGCAAACCCAACTTTCATACAAGCGCTAGAGATAAGCGGAGCATACGCAGGAAGCTTAACCTACATCATTTTTTGCTTTTTGATCAAAAAAGCTAGAAAATTTGGTGACGAAAAGCCTTGTTATGTTGTGCCAGGTGGTGACCTACCACTCATTTTCATTGCACTTTTTGGCATCATTGGAATGATTTCAACGACATTAAATCTACTCAAAATTTTATGATCACTTAATTTCTTTAGAAAATTTTTTTATTCTCTCTTCACGATCTCCAAAAAAATACTTATTATCAATTACTTCATTGCACTCTTTCTTTTTTAAGATGATTTTATTTTCTGGTAAATCTTCATATATCACGACACCAGGACCAATAGCACTGTTTTGACCAATTTTTATCCCAGGCATCAAACAAGCATTAATTCCAACCCTACAATTTCTGGCCATGATCACACCAAGCTTCTGAAGGCCGGTATCAATGATTTTATCACCAATTTTGACCTTTACATTTTCTTCGTCGAACCTTAAATTTGCAGTTACAGCACCAGAACCAAATGCGCAATTTTCATCGACGATCGAATCGCCAATGTAGTTCGTGTGAAACCAACAACCATCACATATGATTGAATTTGTGATTTCTGTTGAGAATCCAACTACACACTTCTTACCTATTGATGTATAGTTCCTAATGAGTGCGTTATTACCAATTATTGAATTCTCATCGATAAAGCAAGGCCCCCTTATTGTTGCATTTTCAAGTACTCTTACACCATCTGCGATGAAAACCTTATCTTCAATTTTAGCACTCTCTGTTATTTTTGCCTCTTCACTAATCTTTGGTTCCATAAAATTATCCATAAGAAACTTATTTATCCTAAATAAATCCCATGGAAATTTGAATGATGAAAAGAAGCCATTGTAAATTACGTATCTGACTTTCCCATGGTCATCAATGAATGCTTGGATTGCATCTTCATACTGATGATCTGAAACCTGGATTTTCTTATAGTATTCAAATATCTCCTTTGTCATCAAATAAGGACTTATTACTGCATAATTGCTTGGCTCCTCACCTTTTTTTGGTTTTTCAATGATTCTTTTCACGAAACCATTCTCATCTAAGCCAAGTATACCATATTTCCAAGTTTCCTCGACTTCTCTTGCGCAGAGTATGATGTCAGCACCTGTTTCTTCAAATTCATTTATCGTGAGTTCATACGCTTCTTTCTCAATCACATCATCAGCATTGATTACAAGAAAATGCTCATCTAAAAATTCTTCAGCACTTTGAAGTGCATTTGCCATGCCAAGTGGCTCTTCCTGAAGCGCGTATTTTATTTTAACTCCAAACTTTTTCCCATTCTCGAAATGATTTTTTATCTCCTCACCATTTTTACCAATTACAATCACGAAATCATTTATCCCAGCATTTTTTGCATTTAAAATAGTCCATTCAATAATAGGTTTCCCAATTATTTTGAACATTGGCTTTGGTCTGCCAGCAAATAAAGGATATATCCTTTTCCCTTCACCACCAGCCAATACAACCGCCTGCATTTCATCACCTTGGTATTTTTTCTATTATTTCATTGGCCAATTTCTTCATCTTATCAAATGCATCTTTATTTATTGCTTCGTAAACGATAGCAACCACCGCTTCTGTGTGTGATGGTCTTACAAGAAGCCAGGCATCATCGAATACCACCTTCACACCGTCCGTGGTATCGACCTTGTATCCCTTGTTCACAAATTCATCCCTTAATCGTTCTATGAAAGCAAATTTTTCAGATTCTTTTATTTGATACCTTGATTTCTCGGATATCTCAGCGTAGTATCTTGGAAGTGCCTTATCATAATAAGATAAATCTTTACCAGAATTTACTAAATATTCAATTAATCTAAGCGTTGCAAATAATGCATCATCGCAACCGAATATCTCTTTAAAGTAATAGTGACCAGAGATCTCACCCGCCAGAATTGCGCCTTCTTTGAACATTTTTTGTGAAATGAATGTGTGTCCAACCCTACATGGTATTGGTATACCACCATTATTTTTTATTGTTTCTTCGATTGCTCTTGAATCGACAACAGTATAGATTACCTTACCACTAGGATATCTCTCCAATGCACTTTTTATTAATATTGAGAATATTACACCCACGTAAACAATGTTTCCATCTTTGTTTATCACAATTACTCGGTCTCCATCACCATCGTATGCAAACCCAAGATCCGCACCTATTTCTACCACTTTTTTCCTAATGTCCTTTAGATTTTCTTCTTTCGATGGATCTGGCTCATGATTTGGAAAATTACCATCAGGTTCGCAATATAACTCATAAACATCCAATCCAATTCTCTTCAAGATTTTAGGATAAATAATACTGGGCGAACCATTACCGCAATCCACGACAACCTTCATTTTCAAAGGCTTCTTAATTTTTATTTGAGAAAGAATGAATTTTGAGTACTGATTAAAGATGCGTTTTCTTGTCGATTTACCCTCACCCTTTGAAAACGATTTTTTCTCAAATATTTCCTGCACTTTTTCCATTCCATAATCCATTCCAATCGGAAGCCCATTTTTACCGTAGAGCTTGAACCCATTGTAATTTTTTGGATTATGGCTAGCAGAGACCATTACTCCACCATCACAATTTAAGTATCTTGTCGCAAACATCACAATTGGTGTCGTGGTTAATCCAATGTCAATTACATTTGCTCCAGTAGATAGAAGACCTTTTATTAATGCCTTTTTTAAAGGAGGACTACTTAATCTTGAATCACAACCAACAACGATTTTTCCCTTAATGTATGTGCCGAACGCAGCACCAATGTCAAATGCTAATTTTTCATTCAAATCATTCGGATAAATCCCTCGTATATCATATGATCTGAATATACTCATTTTTTCATCCATACATGAACTAAATATAAATTTTTTTACTTCACTTAACTACAACTGCCTTTGCCAGATTTCTTGGCTTATCAGGGTCACATCCCCTTAAAATAGCCAATTGATAAGCCAATATTTGCATTGGAATTATCTGACAGATTGAATTTAATTCTCCAGCTTCTCTTACTTTGATGAAAAAATCAAAAACATCATTGTTTCTTGGCCCTACACCGATGATATAAGCGCCTCGCGCCTTCAATTCCATTGCATTACTTATTATTTCCTTCTCGTTCTCTTCTGATGTGAACACGATGCAAGGTGTTCCATGTTCAATGAGCGCTATTGTACCATGCTTTAACTCTCCACCAGCATATGCTTCTGCATGAATGTATGAGACTTCTTTTATTTTTAATGCAGCTTCCAATGCTGTTGGATATTGCAAACCCCTACCAATCAAATAAAGATGCTCGGTATATCTCAATTTTTCGGCAAGTTGCTTCAAATACTTTCTCATGTTAATTGAGGTTAAATAGTAAATATATCTACCGAGTTCACGTATTTTTTCCTTTCCTTCATCAAGCTTTCCTGCTAATTCACATGCTAATAAATAAAGTATTGCCAGTTGGGATGTGTATGCTTTTGTTGATACAACACAAATTTCAGGTCCCGCACGTTGTAATATTGATTTATCCGATTCACGCATGAGTGTCGAACCCATCACGTTTGTAATTGAGATCACCTTTGCACCAGCAGACTTCGCTGCTCTTATCGCAGCTAATGTGTCAGCAGTTTCACCACTTTGTGAAACAGCGATGACCAAGCTTTCTGGTGTTAGAAAGTGTTTAAAGTGAGGAAATTCGGATGCAATACAGAAATTTATGTGTTTTTTTGCAATTCTTGAAAATAGATATACACCATGCATGCTTGCATGCGCAGCCGTGCCGCAAGCAACAATATATGTACCTTTAGCCTTTCTTATTTCATCCGCTATATCTTTAATTAATCCGTCTTCCAATTTTGCTATTCTTGATATCACTTCTGTTTGCTCAACAATTTCTTTCATAAAGAAATGATCAAATTCTCCTTTTTTAGCCTGCTCCGCATTCCAATCAATCGAAACAATCGGCCTTTCAACAAAGGAGTCTTTTATTAGATTGAAAATTTTCAATCCATCTTTATCAATCATCACCATGTCTTTTTCTTCGAGAAAGATCACATTTTTTGTATGCTCCAAAAAAGCCGGAATGTCGGAAGCGACAAAGTATTCACCTTCACCAACACCAATTACTAGTGGGGCTTCTTTCCTGACTGCAACAAGCTTCTTCTCATCTTCGTGTATCAATACGATTGCATACTGCCCATCCAAGTGCCTCAATGAGCGTTTCACAGCCTCAAAAAAATCATATCCCCTTCTCATGTGATATTCAATTGTATTTGGAATCGTTTCTGTATCGGTTTGAGAATAAAACTTGAATCCTTGTGAGGTGAGGAATTTACGTTGCTCTTGAAAATTTTCTATAATTCCATTATGTACGATCACAATTTTACCATTGTTAGAAATGTGTGGGTGTGCATTTTCCCTCGTTACTCCACCGTGTGTTGCCCATCTTGTGTGCCCAATTGCGATATTGCCTTCATGTTCCAAAAAATTTAATCTTGCATGGATTTCATCCACTTTACCCACATCCTTCTTTATTTTTACTCCATTGTTTGTTATAATTGCCATTCCAGCAGAATCGTATCCCCTGTATTCCAATCTCCTTAAACCTTCTAATATGATAGGAGCAGCATTCCTGTTTCCGAAATAACCAATAATACCACACATTTGTTTATTATTAATTAAGTACTCATTTAAAAATACTATAAAACACTAAACATTTACCACTATAAACTTTTTTTTAGTAGTTTACGCAGATTTCCAGAACATTATTATTGCAGTTGCTGAATATTCCTTGAATTGGCTTATCGATTGATAAATTAAGCTCTTTACATTTTTCTGTACATACTTTTCCTTTATCAATATCGTTGTAACAAATTATTTTACACACTTTCAATCCGTTTTTGAGCGGATAGACTTTTATTGGTTCAGAACAGTTATGTTGCATTATAATCTTAATCCTATTTTCTTCCTCAAAAATATCAATTAAAGGCTCTTCAATTTGTGGTGCAGGAATAAAACCGCTGGTTAAGTTCATTTCAGACTTCTTTGTAAGATATTTTCCCCTAAAATCTTCTTTTATTACATATTTTTCTCTGAGCAACTTTTCCATTGGTTCCACAGCAACATTGCTTTCTATACCTCTTTCATATTGTACTATTTTTTCCACTAGGACCCTGCAGAAAACCTCTATATTTTGCAAAGCTTCTTCAAGCTTGTCCATAATTAAATTATCATTTTTATTTTTAAATTTCTTGTGTATAAAAAAATTAAAAAAGGTGGTGCTCAAAATTATTAGATTCAAGTCACCAATTTATTCTCCAATTTACTGACAAACTTGTTATATTCGTTTTCACTTAATAATTCTTTTAAATCTTTTTCAAAAGTTGATATGTCTTTTGGTCTGATTTCAACAATCCAACCTTTACCATACGGATCCGAATTGATTATGTATGGTTCATCAATCAAATTTTCATTGAAACCAACTATTTCCCCGCTGACAGGCGAATACAAGTCAAATATGAACATCCATGTTTCTGCCATACCAAATGGATCTTCCTTTTTGATTTCAGTTCCAACGGGTTCTGTACGGACATTTGCGATACCTTTAAGATACTTTTGTGCGTATTCCGAAATACCAACACGTATCGTTCCTTTTGGTGTTATCTGAGCCCATGTGTGTTTTGGTGAGTATAACAAAAATGCTGATTTAGTCAAAATTTCATCACGTTTCTCATCTGGCAATGCCTCTTTCCTCATTAGTTGATCAATGCGTAGTTTAATTGCTTCTGAAATGAATTCATCCACAGTTTGATAATGTCCCGTTTTCATTGCTTTTTCGATCTCATTTATGAGCTCCTGCTTTAGGTTTAGTGTTTTTTTCTCGCTCATTTTCAATCACCTCCTTTATAGTATATATCATAATCGAAAAATATATATTTGATGCATATATAATATATATTAGTATATAATGGTGATCCAAAATGGAAAGTAGGAAAATACAAAAAGTGGGTTATTCAACGTTGACGGTGTCTCTCCCAAGCGATTGGGTAAAACAAAATAAGCTTAATCCGGGTGATCTCGTTTTCATCACAACGGAAAAAAATGGTACATTGAAAATATCCACGAACCAGAAGAAAACAGACAATGAAATTGGAGAATATGTGATAAACGTTGATGCTTGTGATGAACCAGGATTACTTGAAAGACTAATTGTCGGTAACTACATGCATGGCCATGATTTTATGAGAATTTCATCACAAACAAGAATAGGAAGAAAACATACAACCGAAATGAGAAGAATCGTCAGAAAACTGATAGGCTTGGGAATTGTGGAAGAAACACCCAAAGAAATCTTACTACAGTGTTCAATCGAACCAACAAGATTCAAACTTGACATACTGACGCGTAGACTTTGTACGATTACATTAACTATACTCTCTGAAGCCATGCAGGCAATTATTGAAAGAGATAAGTCATTAGCTGAAGAAGCAATAAAACGTGAGGAGGAAGCTGACTCTATCTACTATCTTGCAGTACGTTTAGTTCTTCTAGCACAGGTGAAACCAGACATTGCAGAGAAGATAGGTGTTGATAACATACTCGTACTTCCAGCCACACGATTAATTTTACAATATCTTGAATTGAGTGCGGATTACTCAGAAGATCTCTCCAAGACAGTGGTCATGCTGATGAATTACAAGAACAAGTTGCCAGAAAAATATGTTAAACAAATCTATTACATAGGGGAGTCAACGGGGATGATACTTCAAAAAGCTCTCGAGTGTTTTTTCAATAGGGACATCAAATGCGCAAATAAAATCATAGAAACAAAGAAAAATATTGAATTAGAATCAAATAAACTAATGGATGAGCTTCCAGGAATACCACATTTAAGGACGATCATTTCAACTTTGAATAAGATCGCAGACAAAGGTGCGACAATCGCAGAAATAGCAATAAACAGAGCACTCGAAGAACCTGAGAAATACGCCAAGAACATTATACAAAAAGTGAAACACACAAGATAAAAACTTGTAATGAAAAAGTTTATTAACCATTATAAAATTCTATATTAGTGGTAAAATGAAAGTTATTATAAGTGATGAAAAAAACAAAACATACGCGAAAGACATACTTCTATTCAGTGATCCAGAGGCACTTAAACCAATTTTAAATCCAATTAGATGGAAAATATTAAAACTTCTTGCATCGAAACCAATGTATCCAGCTGAGATCGCAAAGATTTTGAAAATGCATGAACAAAAAGTATACTTTCACATAAAACAATTGAAGAACTCCGGTTTGATTTCCATTGAGAGAAAGGAGGAGAAGAAAGGCGGAATTGCAAAGTTTTACAAAGTTTCAAGTTATGCATTTGGCTTAGAAATACCCGGTGGCGAAAAGAAAATACCCCCTCTTTCAATTCCAAGAATAAATGAGAAGCTCAGAGAATTTCTTTCACCATTTGTCAAGGATAGTGAATTGAATTGCAAGATTGTAGTCGGATCTCCTGACCCGCATGGTCCATTCAAAGCAAGCGCCAGGGATGGCCACTACGGGATTTATTTGGGAATCTTCCTTGGCCAAATTTGTAATTTACCAAAAGAATTTGCAATAAAGCTTGATGTTGATATCAAAGCAGAAAAGGAGGAGCAAAATAATTTGATATTGATTGGTGGTCCTGGGACGAATATACTAACTGCAGAGATGAACAAGTATTTACCAATAAAATTCGATGAGCAGAATTATTGGAAAGGCATTGTCTCAGAGAAAAGTGTTTATACTGCGGAGAGCTGCGGTGTGATCGCTAGAATAAGAAACCCATTCAATAAAGAAAACAAGATCTTGGTTCTTGCAGGTCTCCGTGCAATAGGAACGAAAGCGTGCGTGCTTGGAATTACGAGATTTTACAAAGATGTTTTAAAGAATTATCAGAACGATGAAGATTTTGCATGCGTGATTCAAGGATTTGACCTTGATGGAGATGGAAAAATAGATAGTGTTGAGCTACTGGAAAGTGTTTGAGATGCAAATACTTTTTTCTAATTTTAAGAAAGGGAGAGTGAAATTAAAAGTACAAAGCAGTGAGGACCTTTGGACAATTTATCAAATCGTAAATAAAAATGATCTCGTGAAGATGAGGACAAGAAGAAAGATCAAAAAAGAAGAGAGACAAGTAGGAAAGATCAAACCGCTGACATTGAAGCTGCGCGTAGAGAAAATTGAATTTCAGAAGTACGCAAATGCACTTAAAATTCTTGGAAGAATAGTTGAAAGTAGTGAAGAGAGCGTTGCAATTGGAAGTTTCCATTCATTCACTATAAAGCAAAACTCAATTATTTTGATAGAAAAGGAGAAATGGAGTCAATTGGAGATCAAGCGTGTAAGAGAAGCAGTTGAGATCTCTAAGAAACCGAAGGTTCTGATTGTCTGCTTTGAGCCAGGCGAAGCTGAGTTTGCAGTACTTAGGGGAATAGGCTTATCTTACATTCAAGGAATATCAAGAAGCATACCAGGTAAGGAGGAAAAAACAAGAGAAAAAGTAATAGAAGAGTTTTATATAGCACTAGCAAAGAGGATTAAGGAAATAATAGAAAGTGAGAAGATTAATAATGTAATTATTGCAAGTTTAAATTTCTATCTCGAGGATTTTAAAAAAATTATGAGTTCAAAATTTAGTGATGTATCAAACAAATCAACATACTGTAATGTTTCCACAACCGGAAGGACAGGGATAAATGAAGTGATCAAACTTGGTTATGTTGATAAAATAATTAGGGATGAGAAGATAAGTGAGGATACGAAAGTGATGGAGAAGTTACTTCTTGAGATATCAAAGGATGGACCTGCCACCTATGGTATTGAAGAGGTCAAGAATGCATTAACTTACGGTGCTGTTGATACGCTTCTCATTTCTGAGAAGACTTTTATGGAATTTAAGGAGAAAAATAAATTCGATGAAATTGAAGAGATTATAAAAAAAGCAGAATCTCAAAGAGCAAGAATAATGATACTTGGAGATGATTACGAAGCAGGAGAAAAGTTAATTGCACTAGGTGGGATCGCTTGCTTGTTAAGGTTCAAGGTAAGATAATTACTTCTTTATTCTTTGCATTGGGAAGAAATAAATTGCTTTATCATCCTTGCTAAATTGTAAGACAAGACCATCTTTCATCAAATCTTCCAAAACTCTTTGAATAACAGAGGGTGGAGCATCCATTTCCTTGACAAGTTCATCCATCGTTCTTGGTTTTATCCTAATTAATTTTAATACTTTTAAGTGATCAGAAGGATACTCAACGTATCTATAGAATACTAATACTCTCTTACCAAGATATGAACCTAAGAATCCAGCAATAGTTGCAGCAACTGCAGCATTCGCAAGCCAAACTCCGATATTACTACTCACAGCTGAAGTTATGGTGGGTAATGGCAAATAGACAGGTACGGCCTCTATTCTTATATCAACGAATTCCAAAACACCACTGACGATGCTTCCAACAAAAAATATCACAATAAAAAGTAGCAACGTGATTACAGCTTGACTCCTCAAAAAAGATAATCCCATCAAAGATTATATTATTTCCTGAGTTTAAATATTTTAAGGATAAAACCTATTTATCGTCCTTGGGAAAGGTATGGAATCCATGATGTGCGGAAGCTTACATATCCAAGTGACAAACCTCTCAATACCGAGGCCAAAACCAGCATGTGGAATGCTACCATATCTACGTAAATCAATGTACCATTCGTAGTCCTTGGGATTTAACCCCTGCTCTTTTATTCTCTGTATTAATACTTCTTTTTCCCAAATTCTTTCCCCACCGCCGATTATTTCTCCATACCCTTCTGGTGCGAGTAGATCATTGCAAAGAATGTGCTCAGGATCCTTTGGGTCGGGTCTATGATAAAATGCTTTGAGCTCCTTTGGATAATGATGTATAAAAAATGGTGTTGAGAATTGATTTGATATCACTCTTTCCTCATCAGCGCCAAGGTCACTCTTATAATTTAAGTTTAATCCATTCTTATTCGCGATGTCAATCGCTTCCTCATATCTTATCCTTGGAAAGGGTGGTTTAATCTTTTCAAGAAATGTGACATCCCTCTTAAGAAATTCAAGCTCTTTTTTTCTCTCTTCTATCACTCTTTTTATCAAATAACATATGAGCTTTTCTTCAGTTTCCATTATTTCATCATTACCTTTCCATGCTTCCTCACATTCTGCATGCCAGAATTCAGTTAAATGCCTCCTGGTTCTTGATTTCTCAGCCCTGAAACTTGGTGCAATGCAAAATATCTTCTCTAGTGAAAAAATCATTGCTTCAGCATACAATTGCCAACTCTGCGTGAGATAAACTTTTTCATCAAAGTATTTTACTTCAAATAGCGTCGCACCACCTTCGCAAGCAGCTTTCGTAAAACTGGGTGCTTGAACTTCATAATAACCATTCTTTGTAAAAAACTCACGAATTGCACTAAAAACAGTACTTCTAACCTTCAATACACTATTCATCTTTCTTGATCTTATCCAGAGGTGCCTTACGTCAAGCAAAAATTCTTTGCTCTGATCCTTCGTGATTGGAAATCTTTCTGCAATGTTATAAACATTCAATTTTTTTACTTCAATTTCATATCCATTTGGCGCCCGTTTGTCCTCTTTCAAAACTCCAAGAATTTCCAATGAGGATTCCGTCGTGATTTTCCTTGCCTTTTCAAAATCTTCATTCTCCTTTTTTACAATGCATTGGATGATATTACTTGAATCCCTAATTATAAGGAAGACGATATCTTTCAGTTCTCTCTTTCGATAGACCCAACCCCTTAGCTTAATTACCTTATCTACATATTTTTTGTCTAGTACTTCATCAATTTTTTTGAATTCACTCATTTTTAGAAAATAAGAAGATTATACTTAAATTTTTATCCCTTTTATCCAATTTTTTATTGATCTATCCAAGAAATCCATTGCTTCATCAACTTTCTCTTTATCACCTGCACCCGTTGCAAAATTTTCCCTACCACCACCTCTACCATTCATCAATCTTAGTGCCTCATTCAAAAGATCTCTTACATTCAGTTTCAAATCATCACTTCTGGCAAGAATGATGGATGCCTTCTCATTTAAGTTTGCAAAGATCACAACTGTCTTACTCTCTTTGATGATCTTCCCAACTTTTTCCATCAATGTTTTATTATCAATCTTCTCAAAAACTTGTTTATACAACTTTATTCCAGCAATTTCTTCGTATTTAATTTCCTCCAAGGATTTTTTACTTATCTCTTGGAATTTTTTCTGAAGTTCAAGGTAATCCTTCCTAAGTTTTTCAGCAAATTTTTCAATTGTGCTAAAGTCCGTTTGTAAAATTGAACTCAATGAAAGTGCAATTTTTGATAGTTCAAGTGCTTTTTCAACTGCTTCTCTGCCAATGAGAAACTCTACTTCATATAATCCCTTTTCAGAAGTAATTTTATCGATCAAGACAAACTCAATTTCCTTCGTATTTTTAATGTGTAATCCAGTGCAGGCAGCAAGATCAAAATCTTTTATCTCGACGACTCTAATTCTATCGCTCCCGATTCGGTCAAATTTAATCCTCAAATTATCACCATAACTTCTAGCTTCGTTTATGTCTATCTCTTTAACTAAAACATCCTTTCCCTCTCTTATTATATCATTTGCCAATTTTTCAGCTTCTAATATCTTGTCCCAATCAACTTTATCAAATGAAATGAAAAAAGAGAATTTTTCCGGAGAAATTCTAATTTTTTCAACATATATCTTACCAAATTTTCTTTTCAGACACTGGAAGAGCAAGTGTTCAGTCGTGTGTGCCTTCATTAATTTGTATCTCCTTTCCCAGTCAATTTTACATCGGACGTTTTCACCTTCATACAAATTACCAGTTATTCTTGCTTTATGTATTATTTCTCCATCTGCTTCAAAAACTTCATCTACAATTGCCTTACCATTTCCTCCAATTATTTCTCCAGCATCACAAGACTGTCCACCCGAACCATAGAAAAAATAAGTTTTATCAAGTGAAATCAAAAAATTATTGCCCTCCTTTTTAATCCTTGCTATCTTTGCATCAAATTCTCTTAAATAAGGATTTTCGTAGCATAATGCATTCATCTTTCCACCGTACGAAATCTCTTTAATTTCCTCCAAACATTTTCCTTTTTTCTGCGAAGCTCCTGCAGTGTCTTGCCCTTGACTTCAATTCCAATGATGTAATCGCGATTTATGATTAAATAATCAATGACATTTTTATGTTTTCTCTTTTCATGCAAATTTTTTATTATTTTCAGTAATTGATCTTCATTCAACACAATTGAATCTTTGTAGCTACTCTTAATCCATTTAAAAATTTCCATTTCTCCTTTTTTTCCAGCGTATGGTTGTGCAATTACAATTGGAATGTAAATTTCCGAAAATTCTTTCCCCTTGAATTCTTCCAACAAGAGTGAAACTTCTTCACTCTTTTCGAATGATTGGTCCATCAGCTTGAAAAGTTCAACTTTTTTGTTAAATGAAGTTTCATTAATCAACTTATCAAGTGTTTCATTACCAAATTGAATTAGCTGCCTCGAACCATCAATAATTTGATATACATTTCTCATTTCTAGTTTTCTGTTAATCATTGAATTAACCTGGCAGCCTTATTAATTACGTTTTTTTACCTTTTTTAATTCGTTCAAACTTAATCAACTAGTTTTAATAAATTTTTGTAATCATACAATATACGACTTCAATTCCTTTAGAATACATCTTACACTTAATGCAAGATTTTTTATGTTGATAATTTCTTCATATGTTGCCCATTTATATGCACTAAAATTTTCCTCTTCGAGTTTGATTTCATTTGAAACAGGTTCACATACATAAACAATCACAATGTGTTGCTCACCTCGCACATAATAAATACCAGTGGCGAGCAAATTCTTTATTTTAACCTTTAAACCAGTTTCCTCCATTACTTCTCTTTTCACTGCTTCCTCGATGCTCTCACCGAATTCTAATTTACCGCCAGGAAATTCCCAAACATCAACCCGTGTGTTTCTACTTCGATGGATAATTAGAACTTTATTTTCTTTAATTAAAGCTCCATATATGCTCACGCCCCTTTTCTTTATTTCTACTTTTTTTCCAAAGACTTCTTCAACTTTTTTGAGTATTTCCTCATCCGTGTTTAAGTCCACCCATAACATCATACCACCTTCTCATATCTCCATAATCCGACTTTTACATTGTGGAATCTTTTTCGATGAAATTTCATCGTTGCCTTCAGTGGAAAATCATAAATTTTTAATAGCATTGAATTGAAACCATTTTCCATCGAGAATTTTTTTATAAAATTTCCAGATTCAATTTTATGTAAGCTGTAAATCACGTCCGAGACATGGAAAGCAATCTGCAAAAATTTTTTGTCAGCAAATTTTTTCTTTACACCGAAGGGAGGATTCATGATAACAACATCGGTCTTTTTATCGAATTTACTGATGTCCATACAAAAAAACGCAATATTATCAAAATCTTTCGCATTTTCTTTCGCTATTTTTATTGCATTTTTATCAACATCAATTGCATATACAAATTTTGCACCCAAAAGTAGAGCACCAACTGAAAATATTCCAGTACCGCAAGCGAAGTCAGCTATTACTTTACCTTCAATATCACCCATTTGATATGCAATCCATATGACAGAAGAAGCAATGGAACTTGGTGTTGCATATTGTTCCAATGCTACCTTTGGTTCGATAAATTCTCTTAATTTTGAAAGCAAAATTTCAAGTTGTTTTTTTGATTTAATTTTCATTTCCTTGCTATGACCCCTTTCACCTTATCACATCTTTTTACATTTTTAAATCCAACTTCCCTCATCCTTTCAATTACTCCCCTCGCAAAGTCCTTTCTTTGAAATTTCTTTTGAGGTTCACCAACATAATGATAAATTTTACCATTTGGTTTTAATACTCTGTAAAGTTCTTTATAAAATTCAAGCGAATAAAGTTCACCACTGGAATATATTGCGGGAGGATCGTGACAGATCTTATCAAAAAACTCATTTTCAAATTTCTTTATCATTGAACTAGCATCTCCAATTAAAATATTTGCTCTACCAACCCTCACGCCCCTGAACAAGAACCTACTCCATGGATTCACCTTTGCTATTTTCAATACATTCACATCTTTCTCAATCGTTGTTACTCTAGCATCTTTCTTTAATGCTTCTATCGCAGTGTAGCCAAGACCAGTACAAGTGTCAAGCACTCTTTCAAGATATTTGATATCCAGTGTGCTTACTTTCATTCTTGCATCTTGCTCTGGAAAAACATCTTTTATCCGATGCATGTGAATACCATCTATGTAAATTGTAGGCGCATGAAATTTTGCAATCAACACGAGCTTGTAATGGTGATCTGCACTTATCTCAATTCTTTCAACTTTACCGTTTCTTATTCTATAACAACCTTTTTTTGATGCGATTTTTACCAACGTCTCCTCATCAATTTTCAATTCATCCCTATCTATCTTTTTTCTATAAAGATTTACCCATATCTTCTTGCTCTTACTTTTAAGAATTTCTTTAGCCTCAATGTCAGAGATGACCAGCATTTAACATCACTTCTAACTAAAAGTTTATAACAAGATATAAATTTAAATAGAAACTTTTATATATTAGTAACTATAAAGTAGTGACTTATGAGTGAAGCAATACCGATAACACCGCTTGAATTAGCAGCGTATGCAGTACTTGGCTATTTAGCAGTAAAATATGTGCCAAGAATAGTGAAGCATGCGTACGAGCATATTAAGCCACCAGTAACCACATTCTTACCAGTTCCACGAATGGAAACTAAGAAGAGAATTACGTTGGAGAATTTAGTTCAAGAAGGCTTTTAACTTTTTATTTATTAGTTCTCCATCTGCTTTACCTCTCAACTTTTTCATTAAAATTCCCATTAATATTGCCTCAGCATTATGTTTTTTCAACGCGTCTTTGTTTTCCTCCACTACTTGCTTTATGATTTTATCCAACTCTTTCTCATCAAGTAATTTTAATCCTTTTTCCATCACAATTTCCTCTGCTTTTTTTAATGGATTTCTTGCAAGCCCAACAAATATCTCCTCCATCGCCTCTTTTGCTACTTTTCCATCATTTATTAGTTTGAATACCTCTATATAGTGGTTTTTTTCTATTTTTCCAGGATCAAGGCCACATTTCTTTATTTCACTCGGTATTGAGAATAATGCCTTTGCAATAATACTTGGCTTGACTTTTTTAAATTTTGTTACACATTCTTCGAAGAATTTGTATTCCTTTGACCAAAGTATCTGTTCAGCTAATTCCTCGCTTAACCCATATACATGAACAAATTTTTTGATTTTTTCTTCTGGCCTTTCAGGTATCTTTATTTTCTTTATCATTTCTTTATCAATTTGAATTGGTATGTGGTCTGTTTCGGGGTACATCCTTGCTGCTCCAGGCATTGGTCTCATGAAACTTGTAGTACCATCTTCGTTCGCCTGTCTGACTTCTCTCATGACCCCATTCACTAGTTCCTTAATCCTTCGCAATATTAGGTTAAGTGCCTGTTTTGCCTCATTTTCCTTTCCAAAAACAAATAAAAATAAATCTCCTTCACCAACATTTATTTCCTTCTTAATCTCATTTATCTCATTTTCACTGATCCCATAACCAGGTAATTCATCGGAGTGTATGAAACCTTTAATCCCTGTCAAAACAAACAAATATTCAGCAATTTCCTTACCAAGTGATTTTCCAGGTTGTATTTCCATTTTTAAATAACCTGCAAGTTTTGGAATTTTCACACAGAGAACAATCTCCCTTCTCTGAATTGCATTTTTTATTAAAATCGAATTTGTGTTGTGAAAAATTTTTGTTATGTCATAGAATTTCTCTCTGACATCAAAATTACTTAACTTTTTTCTAATTTCATCTTTTATTCGAATCAAATTTTTCTGTCTTATTACCTCATACTCAACAATCTTTGGTAAAAGTTCAAGTGCTTGAGCACCTTTGATTTCAACCCTTTCCCCACCCTTGATAGATACATTTACATCTTGTCTTATCGTTCCTAGACCTCTTTTCATTTTTCCAGTGATCCTAAGAAGCAGACCAATCTTCTCGGCACATTCTCTAACCTCATCCGGGGTGTGCATGTCTGGTTCTGTCCTTATCTCAATTAGAGGTATGCCAGCCCTGTCAAGCCGAAATATTACTTTGTTACCTTCTTCACCGATTTTTCTAGCTGCATCTTCTTCCAATGCCAACATCGGAATTCTGACCCTACCGAACGAACAATCAACATATCCGTCCTCGGCAATTAACATTGTTCTTTGGAATCCTGAGACACAGCTACCATCTATTACTGTTTTTCTCATCACATGTATCTCATCAACCAATTTCATGTTTAAGAGCAAAGCCACTTCAAATGCAATTTTCAATGCTTCTCTATTGATATAGTGCGGTGGCTCTTCATCGAATTCTACAAGACAAGTTGTATCCTTGTATCCCTCGTAAACGAATTCTTTATTTTTCATTTCTTCAATTTTTGCAGCAATGTCAATTTCACCGAGTTCACCAGCAACAGCCCTCAATTTTCTGCTGAATTTTATGTCTGGATTGTCTTGTCTTAAAATACTTGGGCATTTACAGAAAAGCTTGTGCGTGTCTAATTGCTGATGTATTTCCAATCCAACTTTGAGACCAATTTCCTTCCAATCCATTTTCTCACAACAGAGAAGGGTTAATTATTATTGCATCAACATCGATCAATGTATAATTTAAATCGAACATCTCATCGTATTCCTCTAGAAATTCAATGAATTTTTCCATTTCGAGCTCCCCGTAAGATACGGGGTAAGATCTGAGGTTTTCGATTTTCACGCCGTAATTTTGATGGAGTTCGATGAATTTCTCCTTTATATTACCACTCGTGTTCACATGTTCTTCATCTAGAAATTCGCTTCTTCTTATCGCAAATTTAACTTTTTTCCCTTCGATCCCAAGCGCGCATAAAATTTTCCTTATTTTCTCAATTTCTTCCTTCATTTTAGATCAAAAACGCATTTGGATTTGTAACCTTTGTTATTTCATTTACATAGTTTGTGAGCATCATTTCTTTTATCTTTATTGGATCCTTCGTTTTTCCAAGTACCCACATTAACTTACAATAAGCAACTTCAGGTAACATGTCCTCGCAATATATCACGTTTGCTAGCATTGATATCTTTCTTAGTGGTGTGTAAACAAAAGGATGTACTCTTCCATAAAGACATTGTGATGTCATTGCAATCACGATTTCCTTTTTACTCAATTCTCTCATCTTTGAAATCCATGAATATCCTTTAAAACTTGTAGCTACATGCCCAAGACCAGTACCAGCGATTACAATTCCCCTGTACCCTTCACTCTTATAAAAATCCAATATGTCGGGCTTCTGTCCAGCATAAAAATACACGAGTGCAACTCTCTCATCTATTCTGTCATCTAATTTTACATTTCCTCTTTTCCTTTCATTATATATTTCTTCGCTGTATTTAATTTCACCATTAGGATATACCTTTGCAAGTGGGAGACAGTTTATTGCCCTAAATGCATCTCTCCTTTCTGTATGCATTTTTCTTGCTTTAACACCTCTAAGAAGAAAATTAAAGTTATCTTCAATGCCTGCGTGCATGCATATCATTGACTCCGCTATTTTCCCATTTGCGCATGCAATAATTGAACATAACAGATTTTGAAATGCATCGCTTGAACCTCTATCGCTGCTTCGTTGCGAACCTGTGAAAACAATAGGTTTGTTTAAATTTTTTATCATAAAGGCAAGCATTGCGCTGGAATAATGCATGCAATCAGTGCCATGAGTGATTACAACACCCTCAGCTTCTGAATTTAATTCTTTGACTACCTCCCTTGCCATTCTTCTCCATAATCTTGGATTCATATCTTCACTTGGCACCTTCATTATCTCTCTTGCTCTTATATCTGCAAAATTTGTGATCTCTGGTATGTTTTCAATGATTTCATCCGCACTTAGCGCAGGATACACACCACCTGTTATATAATCAACTTTACATGAAATTGTCCCACCAGTAGAAAGGACGGAAACAATTGGTAAATCTTTTTTTAACTCAATTTTTTTAACAAAACTTATCTTCCTTTTTACCTTTTTTATCAACTTTATTTTTTTCACTTCCCTTTTACTTATACCCACATTATATCCATTGGCTAATTTTAGTACTAAATAATTACCTGGGATAACTTCTGCTCTTGGTATCAGAATTCCCCTGTAAATCTTATCCTTCGTTTTTACCTCGACTAAATTACCGTAATCAACCTTCATTAAAATAAACAAAACAATCTAAGAAATTAAACTTTATGCTAGCACCTAATCAAATATCTTTCCCTCTCCCAATCAGTCACTTTTTTTCTAAAATCTTCTTCCCTTCCATTTACTGAATTCAAATAATCATTCCATTCATCTCTTTTTATTTTGATCAACTTGTTTGATAATGCATTTCCCAAACTTTTCTTGATTATGTCATCTGCTTCAAACTCATTAATTGCCTCCTCAAGATTCGCTGGTAATGTAGATATTCCATTTTTTCTCCTTTCATTTTCACTTAATTTGTAAACATTTTGGTTCATTTCTTTCCCAACTTTTATTTTATTCTCAACCCCATCCATTCCAGCACTAATGATTGCTAAAAATGCTAGATATGGGTTAAAACTTGGATCTGGTTGCCTGTATTCAATTCTTAATGAACATGGGTTTTTTGCAGCAGGAACTCTTATCAAACATGATCTGTTTTCCCTTCCCCACGAAATATAACAAGGCGCTTCATATCCTGGAACAAGTCGCTTATAAGAATTCACGGTTGGATTAACGATTAAGGATAAAGCTTTCGAGTGTTTCATTATACCACCAATAAAATTCTCCATGAATTCCTTGTCTTCAGCGAATAAATTTCTATTGTTCTTCTTAACACTTACATGTACATGTGCGCCGCTTCCATTTACTGCATCAAATACCTTTGGCATAAAACTCGCGATGAACCCATGTTTATTAGCATTGTATTTCGCAGTTATTTTGTACAGAATGATCTTATCTGCAGTCTTTAATGCATCATCATATTTGAATGCAACTTCATGTTGCGAATTTGCAACTTCATGATGTGCCTTTTCAATTTCAAATCCAATGTGTTGCAGGTCATTCATAAAATCGTATTTAAATTTCTCAGCCCCATCAAATGGTGGAACATCGCAGTATAATCCCTTATCTACAATTTCATACTTTCCGTTGTTTTCTTTTAACAAGAAGAATTCAAGTTCTGATGCAAAGTTGAATCTGTATCCCTGCTCATCGAATTCTTTAAGCTTCTCTTTTAAGAGACTTCTAGTATCA
Organism: Candidatus Jingweiarchaeum tengchongense; assembly: GCA_025920705.1. Lineage (GTDB taxonomy): Archaea > Nanobdellota > Nanobdellia > Jingweiarchaeales > Jingweiarchaeaceae > Jingweiarchaeum > Jingweiarchaeum tengchongense. The sequence goes on along the minus strand of JAPDLJ010000005.1, from coordinate 16,420 downwards.
CATTCAAAAGTCTTTGAATCAGTGTTATACAAAGAAGCAAAAAATGAAATTACGTTCTTCTTATCCCATGGAAGATGAAAACTAGAATTTAAATCTGGCAAAATGAACATATCACTTTTCTCAACATTTTTAAATCCAGTTACCGAAGAACCATCAAACCCAATCAACTCTGGATTATTTTTATAAGGTACGATGAGATTTCTTGGCATACCGTTTATATCAACGAAGAAAATTCTCGCATACTTTGTTAGCATCACTAATTTTTATTACTTATTTGGATATATAATTTACTATTAAAAAATTGTATATTTGTATAAAAAAATTTATAAAATTGTACATTTGTATATAAAAAATGAAAAATATGAAAAAAATTGAACGAACGTTCAAAATGGATGAAATGAATAAAAAAATTCTCAGAGAACTTATTCTGAATTCAAGACAAAGTCTAAGAGAAATTTCAAAGACAACAAATATATCAATTGGTACAATTGCCAATAGGATTAAGTTAATGCAATCGAGCGGTGTGATTAAAGGATACACAACAATCATTGATCCCGATAAAGTTGGTTATGAGCTGATGGCGTTGATAGGCATCGTGATATCCAAAGGAAAATTAATTCAGGTTGAAAAAGTGATTGCAAGCTATGACAATGTGATGGCAGTCTACGACGTCACTGGCGAATACGATGCATTTATCATTGCCAGATTCAAAGATAGAGAACATATGAGTCGATTTATAAAATCTTTACTTTCAACTCCCAACATCGAACGAACACACACCTACTTCGTCCTTAATACAGTAAAAGAAGATTTTAGATTGTTTAAATGATTCTTTCAGTTATAAAGATAAAAATTTAGATAGATCTGATTTCAATTTTCCTGTATGTATATATCCTGTTCGGATATCTAGCTTTATCTAATTTTGGAACTAATTTTGATGTCTTGCTTTCATAAAGTATATATAAAATAAATTTATTTATTTTTTTGATGAAATTTATAGATTCTTCCACAAAAAAAGGATTTAGTTTTGGTCTTGTTTCAGGTATAATAACGACACTTGGGTTGATCGTAGGTCTCCATTCTGGAACGCATTCAAAACTTGCTGTTCTCGGAGGCATTATGACGATCGCGGTTGCAGACGCATTTTCAGATGCACTTGGAGTACATATATCAGAGGAATCTGAAATTAAACACTCAACAAGAGAAATATGGACATCAACAATCTCGTGTTTTCTAGCAAAATTCTTCTTTGCATTGACTTTTGTCATACCAGTTTTGTTATTTGAGCTTAATACTGCAATTATTATTAGCATTGTTTATGGTTTTTTATTAATTGCATTGTTTAGTTATTACATTGCTAAGCAAGAAAAAACAGAAAAGCCATTCAAAGTGGTTCTTGAGCACCTACTAATTGCAATTTTAGTTATAATAATCACACATTATGTTGGGGATTGGGCTTCAACATTGAGTTGATTTTGTTTGAGTCATATTTTTTCGTTCTCTTTTAATAAATTTTTTTTATTGAATAGTAGATACATACTTGAAAAATGTATTTTTTTTAGTATAGAAATTTTTATAAGCATAACTAAAGTAGTATTAATCAATTAAAATTTAAGAACGTGTGTGTCGTGTGTGTGTGAATGAACTTGTTCTTACAAAAGTAAATAGCAATACGAATATATAAAGGTTGCGATGGGGGTGCAGCCAATGGATTTAATCGTCCAGAATGCATTAAAAGCCACACATGAATTTAATTGGGAGGGAGCGCTGGCTTCTCAAGCCACAATTAAAGTGTTTGGGGTAGGAGGAGCAGGTAACAATATGGTAGACTGGCTTTTTAAAAAAGGAGTTAGAGGTGCAAAGGTTATCGCAATTAATACAGATAAAGTACATCTTGATGCTCGCGAAGCTGATCAAAAAATTTTGATTGGAAGAGACATCACGAAGGGACTTGGTGCGGGTGGTTTTCCAAATATAGGTGAACAAGCAGCAAGAGAAAGTTCTCAGGAAATCAAAGAAGCAGTTAAAGGAAGCGATCTAGTTTTTGTATGTGCTGGTCTCGGTGGTGGTACGGGTACTGGTGGAGCGCCAATTGTAGCAGAGATTGCGAAAGATCAAGGTGCAATTGTCGTTGGCGTAGTTACAATGCCATTCAACATTGAGAAAGCAAGAATAGAAAAGGCTGAGGATGGATTACAAAAACTTAGGAATCACTGCGATACTGTAATTGTGATCGATAATAATAGACTGGTCCAAGTTGCAGGTAGTTTACCAATACAACAAGCTTTTGCGGTTGCTAATGAATTGATTGCAACAATGATAAAAGGGATTGTAGAAACAATTGCTGTACCTAGTCTGGTGAACTTGGATTTTGCTGATGTAAGAGCAATCATGAAAGGTGGTGGTGTCAGCGTAATTGGTGTAGGTGAAAGTGATTCTGAGAATAGAGTTGAAGAAGCAGTAAAGAGAGCGTTGCAAAATCCACTACTTGATGTAAGTTATGAAGGTGCAACAGGTGCTTTAATACACGTAACAGGTGGACAAGATTTGACATTGGAAGAAGTTAACAGAATTGGTGAACTGGCCACAAGTACGCTTGATCCAGATGCAACTGTAATTTGGGGAGCAAGGATACAAGATGATATGACAGGAAAAGTAAGAGTAATGACAATAATTACTGGTGTGAAATCACCTTACATTGTTGGACCAATCGACTACAAAAAGTCAAGTGCAGAAGCAAGATTCGTTAGCGAAGAGTTGGGTATTGAAATATTGAGATGATAATGCTCATCATTTCCTGCTCAAGATGAGCACCCCCTTTATTTTTTTCTTTTTTTTCTTCCATAATCTTTAGAAAAATTCAAGCAACATATGGTTGTTTTGTAAGATGACTCCTCTTTCTTTCCTTGCGTGATTCTATTATCAAATTTTCTCCTATTGGAAGTAGTATTTTTCTAACTTCGCTTGAAATTTCATTGTAATTTGGTAAAAGCTTAGAAGTTTTTTCCCTCAACCAAACACCGAGCTCCTTTGAATTTATCCTTCGAATCCTATTTATCGCATGTTCTCTAATTGTACATCCTTGATAAAATGGTTTTGGACACGAATCATTTAATGTTTGTTCTCCATGCTCATTGACGATTCCCAATTTAACTTTTCTCTCTATAGGATCTAAACAAATTAACAGTGCATTCTCTATTCCACTCCTATCTTCGATAAAATTTTCTGAGAATAAATAATAAATACATCTGTTTTTCACAATTTCATTTAATCCATATGACTTGTCTATCATTTGAGGTGCGCCACCACATTCGACCATATACTTACCAAACGTAGAAAAAGATGCACTAATTATTTCTGGTAGACTTGGCCTTTTATGCGCTCCTTCTATGTCCTCAATCGTCGCTTCCAAATTATATATTGCAACCACATGATCTGGAAGTATTTTAAATTTCTTTGCTATCTTTTCAAGTTCTTCCCAGAATCTCGTCTCCATTTCTTGAAATGCCATATTGAAAATGTTTCTTTTCATAAATATAAATTTTTACTTTTTGGTAGTTATACATTATGATACTTAGCAAAAAATTTAAAAACAAAAATTCTTTGTTAATTGTGCCAAAATATCTAATAATAACAGGTGGCGTTCTTTCTGGTTTGGGTAAGGGCATTGTATCATCAAGTATCGCATTCCTTTTGAAGAATCAAGGATTCAAAATTTGTCCGATAAAATTTGATGGTTACTTAAATGTTGATGCTGGAACAATGAACCCGTACGAGCATGGTGAAGTTTTTGTCTTGGATGATGGTACAGAATGTGACATGGACTTAGGAAACTATGAACGCTTCCTTAATATGAATCTAAGAAATTATAACAACATCACAGGAGGAAAAATATTTAGACTCATCATTGAGAAAGAGAGAAGAGGAGAATTCCTAGGTAAAACAGTTCAAATGATACCACATGTAACTAATGAGATAAAAAGATTGATTAGGGAAACAGGAAAAAAAGAGAATGCAGATATGGTTGTGATAGAGATTGGTGGAACCGTTGGCGACATTGAAAATTCTTATTTTATAGAAGCAATGCGCCAACTTGCACTTGAAGAAGGAAAAGAAAATTGTTTTTTTATTCACCTAACACTGATTCCAGCACTTGATGTGGTTGGTGAGCAAAAAACAAAACCGACACAGCAGAGCGTTAAATTACTCTTGGAAGCTGGAATACAACCAGACATGATCATTTGCAGGTGCAGGGAAAGATTGACAGAAAAAACAAAGGAAAAAATAAGTCTTTTTTGTAACATAGATAAAAATGCCGTTATCTCAGACCACGATGTCTCTTCAATCTACGAAATACCAATACTACTAGAAGAGCAAGGTACCGTGAAAAGGATTTTAGAAAAATTTCATTTGAGATATAAAGGAAGAAAGTTAGGTAAATTAAAAGAATTACTCAAAAACTTGAAAAACCCAAAGTATGAGATCACGATTGGAATTGCTGGGAAGTACACAACACTCCATGATTCATATGTTTCAATCATCGAAGCACTCAATCATTGTGCAATGCATTTAGCATGTAAAATAAACATAAGATGGATAGAAACAACAGAGATAGAGAAAGGAGCGATCAGCGCCCAAGAAGCGCTCCAAGGAATAGACGGTTTAATCGTTCCTGGTGGTTTTGGAGCAAGAGGAACAGAAGGAAAGATAAAATGCATAGAATACGTGAGAAAAAATAAAGTTCCATTCTTGGGACTTTGTCTTGGATTGCAGTTGGCTGTCGTTGAATTTGCGAGGAATGTATGTGGATTAAACAACGCAAATTCAACGGAAATAAATCCAAAAACGAAGTATCCGGTAATTGACATGCTGCCTGAGCAGAAGAAGGTGAAGGAGAAGGGAGGAACGATGCGACTTGGAAGTTATCCAGCCATATTGAAGAAAGGTAGCGTTGTTTGGCAAATATATGGGAAAAAAAGGACAATATCGGAGCGCCATCGCCATCGATTTGAGGTCAATCCAAGATATCATAAGATACTTCAAAGCAAAGGATTGATCTTTTCAGGAATTTCTCCAGATAGAAGATTAGTTGAATTCATAGAAATAAAGGATCATCCTTTTTTCGTTGCAACACAAGCGCATCCAGAATTCAAATCAAGGATTGAAAGGCCATCACCACTATTTTTTCACTTTGTAAATGCTTGCATTAATCAGAGGAATTGTAAAATATGAAATCGCCCTAGCCGGGATTTGAACCCGGGTCCCCGGCTCGACAGGCCGAGATCCTAGGCCACTAGACTACTAGGGCACCTTTTATTTTATGAATTTCTTTTAATTAAACTTTACTTTATATAAATTTTTAATTGAGAAAAAATCCCGGCCCCAGGAATTGAACCTGGGATCTTCCGGTATCAACGGAGTCGCTGATAGGTTATCATCGTAAGCAAAGAGCTATCTTTAACCTACCTCTACAGCCGGACGCGTTAGCCACTCCGCCAGGCCGGGAACAATTACTTAAAGAAGTTCAGGAAATTTAAATATTTTACCAATAAACTTATTTTAAAAATTGAGTAAATTATCCAAAATCAATCTTGCCCTTTCATCGATAGGTTTCACAGGAATGCGGATTACTTTGTATCCCAAATCATTGTAAGCATCGTAAATCAAATCGCCCAACTTACGAGCAACTTCTTCGTTTTCCGTTCTAGCATAATCTTTTTCAAAAACTAATTGCTCCAAGAAAAACACACCTTTGTATCTTCTTTTTTGTGAGGCTTCGATTACCGGTTTTGTATCCATATTACTCATCTTGAAATAAGCAATGCTGTCAGGTATTCCACGATCAAAAAAAGTGAGCTGTTCACATGGAATCCTATTTTCAACTTCTATTTTCATTTGAAGAATTCTTCTTTGAAGTTCATCTTCATTCGCCCTTATTTCCTCCAATTTTCTTCCTTTACTCATTTCAACATCAAAGAACACTCGGGCAGCTTCGGGTACGGTGCGATAGCCCAAAAATGAGAGATACTCGATCACCTTTGTTTTACCGCAAGAAGGGCCACCGGTGACCACGTACCAATTCGTTTCCATCTTTTATGAAAAGAAGAATGAAAAATAAATTTTTTGCCATGTAAACCTAAGAAACATATTCCATTATTTTCTTATCAAACTTTGCGACGATATCTCCAAAATTTTTATGGTACACGATTTTACCATCCTCATTTATTGAGAAATATTCGATTCTTCTTTCTCCTTCCCTTGATTTCAATTCAATCTCATTTATTACCAGACCATTCCTACATATCACCTGTCCAATGAACCTGATGGTGTCTATCCTGAACTGATCTTTGTATATCTCTTCTTGTAGAAACTTGCAGAAAATTGGTAGTTTTTTGTTCAATATGTCCTCCAAACCCATATTATTCTGAGCAAAATTCTTTTATTATAAATTTTGCTATTTTTAAGTAGTTATCTATTTCTCACAAAAATTTCTTTTTTTATGCATAAATTAAAATTATAAAAGTTTATAAGAAATAAAAGAATTTAAAATAATGGTGATTTAATGGCAAAAGTCACAGTCACAATTTGTGACATTTGTAGAGAGAGAATTGCTACAGCAACTTGCCCGATGTGTGGGAGAGACCTTTGTAAGCCGTGTTCAAAAATATTCACACTTGAACTAGGAATAAAGTTTGGTCCCAGCACTGAAATTGTGAAACAGAGTATCTGCGATGCTTGTTTTAAGAGTTTGGAAGTGAGATATAAAGACATAATAATTGATGCTGCTTCAGTATTACAACCACAGATGGCTGAGATATTAAAAAAATATTCTGCACCACATACATCATCACAGTGATCAATTTCAAATATTAGAACTAAACTTTTGATAATACTTCAAAACTTAATGTATTTGATTTTTTTTCATGTCTTTTACCTTTATTATCAACAAACTTTACTCTGGCGCAAGGTAAATTTATTTTCCCAAGAATATGCAATTTCGTCTTCATCTTGTATGAAATTGTGAGTTCTTCACCAGCTTTTAACTCGTTGACTTCCCAAACTAAGTTTTTATGCGCTCCCTTTTTGACAATCCTTGCCTCAATCGTTCCAAAACCTCCAACAGAAGAGATGAATGCAGGTACGGGCTCTTGGATCACGATCTCCCTGAAAGCACCAAATGAAACATTCTTTACTTTTAGGAGTATTTTAAATGAGAATGCATGGTCAACTTTATGTACTTCAATTATTTCTTTTTCAACAATTATTTTTCTATTTACATAATAAACCACATATATAAGCGCCAAGACAATGAATGGAAATATTACTACGGGTACGTATGAGACTGTGTATCCGATTTCAACTGTTGATTTTGGAGCTACATTGTACACCCATCTTATTCCATTCCCAACTTTTTCGCCATTTCCTTCGATTTTTTTCAGCAAAATCAAATCAAGACTTGGAACCGCCTGCGTATGTATGACATTACCACTCTCTCTGGTACCTTTATTATAAAATTTGAATATCACGCTCTTCTCGAATAGTGTTGTCTTTTCCTCAATTTCATAGCTTATATCCGAGTATCCAACTACTTCAAATTCTCCTGTTAGATTGCTTATCATCGTTGAACCATCATACAATTCAGTCTTAATAAAGTAAGTTCCTGGTACTTGGTCATCCGTGAGCTTGATTCTAGAAAAGACAATCGTCATATTTCCGGTATTTATTGGTCTATCGATCCTTGATGAATAGATCGGTGGGGTCAAAGGATCTGTCGTGTTGTATATATTTAGTATTAATGTTATGTTCCTGATTTCAAAAACATTCATGATACCTACCTTGACATCGAATTCGTATCTTGGATCGATCTGAGCTGGTGCTACTATTTGTGTGACATTTATCTTTCCCAATGAAGATAATATTACGTTCGCAATTATTGGAATCTTGACTGTCACATCTTTTTTTGAGTAATCAGAAACAAAGGTATTCAAATAATACTTTAAGTTGGGTATTGTGTTTGTAGGTATAACAATGTTTAATACAACACTTTTTGTTTCTCCTGGCTCCAATGTCATTAGATGTGAAGGTGAGAAGGAAGATAAAGGCCAATCAAGAAATGTGAATTGTAAGTTTCTCGTGAAGCTATCATTGTTGAATATTGTGATGTTATAAGAGAGTATTTCGCCAGGGTTACCTTCTTGTTTTATTGGCGTCACATAGTAAGTGATCGCATAGCTAATATGGATTATCAAAATTGCAATTAAAAGAAAAAACAATATTCTCTTCATCATTATATTTTTTGAAAGCACTAAATAAATACTTTTTGATTTTATTTCGATATAAACTGGATTTAAATTTTCATTTAAAGTGTTGGATATGTGGAAAAATGGGGTGGCCGGGATTTGAACCCGGGACCACCAACGCCCCAGGCTGGCATCTTAGACCAAGCTAGACCACCACCCCATTAGACACCTAAAGAATATTTCTCTCTAAATTTCTGGAGGCTTTGTTTCTTATATGCTTCATTTAACATAGACAAGATTTGAATAAAATTTTCATGCGGAATTTTCTTATTCTTATCTAATCCTAGCTTTCTTAAATTATATAGCTGGTAAATACCTTGAGCAATAAAAACATATCTTTCACCGTCTGCAATTGCTATTCTTTCCAATCTTGAAAAATCATCAGGATAAGTAATTTGTTTAATTGTGTCAACCAACTCATTCGCTTTCTTCTGCGCCCTTAACAATCTTTCATCCATCATCCTATCACCCAAAAATTTAAGAATTAAAAAAATTTTTGCGCTTATATGCCTTATCAAGTTAAACATTTGACAAAGCACAGCGAAATAAATAACAACGGTGAAACAATCTATGAAATTCTAAAGGATAAGGAAAGAAGCATCGCATACGTGGTAATTACGACCGAATCAAAATTGCATTACCACAAGAAAACAAGAGAAGAGTATTACATCGCAAAGGGAAATGGGACGATTTTTTTAGGTGAGTTAGATAAAGGTAAATTGGATAAAATCAAAGTAAAGGAAGGAAGTTTTATTGAAATTCTACCAAATACATTGCACAAGATAAGGAAAGATCGTGGGACATTAGAATTTTTCGTCATATGTACTCCAGCATGGAACCCGGACGATCATATTTTAAAAGATTAATCCAAATTTTCCAACGCATCCACGAGCTCATCTACTGCACTTTCTAGCCTTCCCTCAGGATTTTCAATGATTTTCACACAACACCCAGTAAACATCGCATAGGCAAAGGTGATGTAAATACTATATTCCTGCTCTTGTTTAATTATCTCCATTGGTACGGTATCCCTAGTCCTATCCAATTCCTTGCCTGCTTCTCTGTCCCTTCTCCTTCTCGCTTCTATTTCATCTGGTTTAGAATATATGATTACAATTGCTACTGGTTTTAATATTTCCAATAAGTAAGAAGGAAAGCCTGGAAAGAATCCAGATTTTCTGTACATGACTGCATGAGAAGTGATAATTACATTTTTTTCTTTCGTCATCTCAGCAATTCTCCTTGCTGCTTCCAGTTGAATTTCTTTAAAAAAATCGAGCTTGGCTTCTCTTCTGAATTTGTCCCTATCATTTCCAATTCCTTTTTCTCTTATTATTTCTGAAACAACATCACCAAAGTTTACTGTTATGTATTGTTCCTTCACCTTTTTAATTGCTTCCTGTATTACAACACTCTTTCCAACACCTTGCGCTCCGAGTACAAGTACTAGTTTACCCATTGTCATCACATCTAAAAACTATGTAACGCAAACTTTATTAGTTATTATTACTACCAATAAATGGTAATGAAAAGAACACTTGGTGTTTATAAGATAAGCAATGAAAGGTCCGTATTTAAACCTCCGTATGGAAAAATGGAAGTGATGACACCAAAATTTTTTTATTATGTAAGCAAATTCACAGTTCAATACTTTCCAAGAGGTACTTTCAATGCCGTGAAAATTGTGGAAAAGCCGATTGAGATAGGTTGGAGAGATTTCTATGTTGATTACTTTCCAGAATTTAGTGGACCAATTGTAGGGTCGATTTTTAAGCGAATAAAACAAGAAGCTGAAAAGGAAAATTTCTATCGTGTGTTGGGTATCTCACCGATGATGCTTTGGAAAAAAACATCACAAGGTGAATACACGAACCTATTTCACGGAACATCGAATAGTAAAATTGGCTTGAGTTCCGTTGCTTCTCTTTGGGATGGTGAGAGTTTGGATGAATTGATATTAAAAGTTTCAAATAATTGTGCGCATGAGCTTGGCCACACATTTGGATTAGAACATCACATCGATTGCTTGATGGACACGGAGAGAGATAGATTCAATTCAAGATTTTGCGATGAGTGTAAAAATAAAATTATCTCTTTATTATCTCATTGATTACAGCATTCACTTTTTCTCTTAGTTCTTCAAGCGTGTCTTCGTTCACGATCATATAATCTGACAATGCGATTGCTTCGCCCAGTCCCCAACTAAGTTCCTTTTTATCCCTCCAAATGAATTCTTCCCATGTTTCCATATCCCATTTTAATCCACGTTTTCTTATTCTCTCGAACCTTGTCTTAGGAGAGGCATGTATTGCGATCAAAACAAAATTTTCATCGTAAACTTCCTTAAAATATTCCACTTCCTTTATACCCCTGACACCATCGATGACAACGATTTCACTCATTTTTAGTTTCTCGTCTATAAATGGTTTACATCTCCTAGCAACAACATCGAATCCATATTTTTCTCTTAGTTCAGTTGCATAATTCCTTAAGTTTTCATTATTCACTTCGATCCCTTTCTCTTCCATTTCCCTCTCGACTACATCCCTCATCACGACCACCGGGAACCCCATCGCTTCAAGTATTTTGACTACTTCTGTTTTACCAGCAGCAGGCATTCCTGTGATCGCTATCAATCGCATGGTTCATCACTCCCCTATCCTCTCTAAGATTTTAAAAGATAATCTACCTTTTGCATTGAAACCACTTACACCACTTAAAAAGTTACCTTTTAAATCAATTATTCTTTTCCTTCTGTTAATCTCCCACTTCTCTTTTTTATCAAATATTATTGTTCTGACACTTACCAAATCGATGATGAAAAACATCATCATCCCAAATATGAGAATAAAAAGTATCATTGAAAGAACTGTTTCGTTTGGATAAATTGCGAAGATATAAATGCCAGGTGACATACCCATTACTATCACAAAAATTAGGAAAATCCTCATTATTGTTGAACTAACGGTAAAGAAAAAGTGTTTATCTGTTGAATAAAGAATACCTTTCCTTCCTCTAACTGCAATTCCGATGAATGTTGGAATATTCCCTATTTTCCATCTGCCATCTGCATCGACTATCACTACTTTATTAGAACCCAAGATTTTATCTTTAGGAAATTTTTTTGAAATGAACTTTTCAATTCTGTTCATTCTATCACTTCGATCAAATTAGCATCTTTAATCATTTTTGAATGGTCAAATGCAAGATCATGCGCATTTACTCTGTTTAAAATAACAACCTTTTTTGCATCGCTCGATGCCTTCAAATTTCCACCAATGATATCACAGATATAACAAGAAGAAATCGTTGGATATCTTGGATCCCTGTGCGGACCAGAATAAATTCCGACTAATCTTTTTATTTTAACCTCCAAACCCGTTTCTTCCTTCACTTCTCTCTTTACTGCTTCCTCAGCACTTTCACCTTTCTCGATGTGACCACCAGGCAATGCCAATTTTCCTTTAAATGGTTCAACTGCCCTCTCTATCAAAACAATTCCATTTCTGTAGGGTATTATAGCATCTACCATCTTTCTTGGTTCAAATTTTTCTTTATTCTTCATCATCAATTCATATTTAGTATTATTATAAAAAATTATCTAATGTGACGCATTTAAAGAATATAAGTTCCAATTTTTTTGTAATAAATATGAAGATACCAAAGTGGGGATACATTTTGATTATCAATATTATGATAGCGCTCATTATCTACTTTTTACTTAAATACTACGTGGATTTTTTTAATCGCACATTATTTATGTTTAAGTCTAATTTAAGTGGTACTTAATATGAAGGAAAAACTCTTTCCATTGGTTGTACTTCTGATTTTTATGAGTCTCGGTTGTCTTGAACAAATAAACCCAGAATATTTTAGACCGTCCTACAATTTTCAAATTATTAATATAAATTGTAGCGAGATTGACAACTCTGTTACTGTTTCGATCAAGAACACCGGTCTGTATGTGATACCATCTCAAGAATGGACTGCGACGCTGAAAGACCCAGAAATAGGAGTAATCGATTACAAATCACAAGATATTAATGCAATAAAGAATGGTGAAACGATCAATGTAAAATTTTTTATGAGCAATATGCAGGAATGTAAAGAATATGAACTTACACTCCGCGCTACTGAAATAAATAAAACTGGGACAGCAAGTTGTAAAACAGGAAAATGCGGCGTGAACATAAGAATAATTTGAGAGCCAAGCATTCTATCTTAGATCAATCGTATCCTCTAAGTTCGGTCCGGTTGAAATAATTTTTATCCCCTTGAAATAAGGTGAACTTTTTCTTAAGAAATAGTCTATACGATTTACGAATTTCTTTGCTTCCTCAGTCAATTCATCAAATTTTTTTATACCGCTATTTCCATTGAATAATCGGTCAATACATGTAATTGCAGCTTGCGTGCCTGTATTTCTAATCAAGGATTCTCTTGCTAAATCAAGGTCAAAATCGCCAAGTCTTCTCAATCTTCCACTTACTGTCCCTCTTTCCTCAATTCCATATTTCTTCCTTTTTTCTTCGTCCCATTCAAAATTCATTGGTCCAATCCCAACTCTGGAAGCATAAGCCTTGTAAACAACAAGTACATCATCGATTGTTTTTGGACCTATTCCAACGTCAGCAGCAAATTGGCTCGCAGTTGTATCTTGAGAAGTAACGTATGGATAAAATTTATGATCTAAGAGGGAAAGTGCATAACCCTGAACTCCTTCAATTAATACTTTTTTGCCTTTCTTAATTGCTTCATTTACTTCATCCGCAACATCAGTCAAATATGGTTTAAGTGAGTAAATTTCTTTTGCAATCCTTGCTTTCCTAAGTACTCTATCAGCTCTTGCAGGACCTGTACCCGTTCCAACGGATCCAATTCTCTTTACAAGCTCTTTCTCTTGCTCAATGTGTTTTTGCTCTATTATCGTGCAACCATAATCAATACCGACTCTATCCCCCACCCCGTATTTCTCGATTTCATCCAAAACCACTTCCGGATTGATTATCGTTCCTCTCGCAATCAACAATCTTGAATTTGGATTAATAAAACCAGAAGGAATCTGTGTTACCTTTTTCCCCTCGATCACAGTGTGTCCGGCTTGAGGTCCACCACCAGCCCTCACAACAAAATCAAAGTTATCTTTCACAGCTAGATAACCAACTATTTTACCTTTACCCTCATCGCCGTAAAATCCGCCAACAACAATGTTTAACATCGCATTATTTCAGGATGTTTTATTATTTAAATATATTTAAGTGACGTTAAAGGGTATATTTGTTATGTTTAATATTTTTGGCTCTTTACTCTTTATGAACTTAGTTTGTTAATTTCTTGCTTTATTTCATTTATAACTTCCATGTTGAATATAACTTTCTTCTTATCTTTTTTCACAGATAGCACTATGAATACTTTTCCTCCAAATTTCTTTGTAAATTTTTCATGAGAAATTTTATATGCTTCCCGCCATTTTGTAGCAAATTCTGGAGCATGTTCAAAAGTAACTGGTTTTATTTGCAAACCAATATACTTGTCCTTTATTTTTATAAAAAAATCCACATTATAAAGTCTGTCCCATTCATCTGGTGCAGGCTCTATTTTTACATTCAAAATCTCTTGTAGCTGTCCATAAATTGTTTCTTTCTCGGTGATATATCCTTCAAATGTTCTATTAATAACGAGATTTTTTATATATTCTATACATTCTTCCTCTGTTACTTCATCCATCTCAGACCTTAGAACCTCAGTTATTTTTGTATAAAGTGTTTTTCCTAAACTTTCTAAATATTCCGTTGGTTGTAAATTAATTCCTTTATTCTTTAAAAAATCTCTTAATTTCTGTAAGTAGAAATTTTCCCATTCAGAAATTTCTTTTGGGCTGCATTCTCTTATCCAAGCAGCTACTGGGCCAACTCTATTTTGCTTAGTAAGTCCCCATCTACCATTTGCTATATTCAATATCCATTCTTTAGCCATTTCTTCCACCTAATGTTTTAATTTTCAGGAAATAATCTTTATATAGAAAATGTCCCTCTTGTACATTTGCAATATTTTGTCTAAGCATTTCTTTATTAATGAAAATTTTATTTTTTAAAAACACATACGCTGGCACAATATTTTTTTCGGGTTTGTAAGAAGGATCAAATTTAAGAAATATTTGCCTTCCTTTTACAAATTTTTCTAAATAGTTTTTTGCCTCATTTCTTTTAATAATTTTTATACCTAATAATTTCACTATCAAGCCTGTATCTAACTCAAGTGTGCTCTCATCCAAGACTTTCTTGACAGTATATAATCTATCATGTTTAAACCTAAATAGTTCCGGACTAATTTGAGGTTTTGCATCTTTTATATTAGGAACATAATCTATTACCTCTTCTATTTTCATTGCTTTATCTCTTTTTATTATCTCTATTTTTTTATTGAAATTAATCAAATTTTGAGTTAAACCAATTTTCTTCTTAATTATGGGTAAGAATTTTTCATTTATTTCATATCCAATTGAATTTCTTTCTAAATTTAGTGCTGCTTTAATTGTCGTTCCACTTCCTAAAAATGGATCTAAAACTACATCACCAACAAAAGTAAACATTTTAATTAACCTTTTTGGTAATTCTTCTGGAAACATAGCCTCATGATCTATTTGTCTTTCCCCAGGAAAATTCCAATGTCCAGAAAAGTATTCCTTCCACTCTTCTTTTGTTAATTTAGATTTCTCTTTAATTTCTTCTGATGGTGCAACTTTTTTACCAGGCTTCTTGAAAATTAAAATAAATTCATAATCTATTTCTATAAGTCCACTTGGTGGATAAGGATATGAACCCATAACATTAGCACCACCTGTTGTGTTCATAGTAGTTTTTTTCTGCCAGATAATAGAGCCCATATAATCAAATCCAATTTTTTCACATTGAACAATGAATTCAGAATGTAATGGTGCTATCTTATAGCGCCCATAAACTATACTTCTTAAAAATTGATCCCCTATGTTTATACATAATCGTGTGCCAGGCTTCAAGACTCTAAAACATTCTTTCCATACAACAAAAAGACTTTTGAGATATTCGTGTAACGATTGTCCATACCCAATTTGGCCCTCGACTTCATAATTTTTAATATACCAATAAGGTGGAGAAGTAACAACTAAATCAATACTGTTATCTTGCAATTCTATCATTTTTTTACTATCTCCAATTATTATCTTTGCGAATAGCATTTTAACCACTATCTGTTTTCAAATATTCCTTTTTTCCACCAAATCCAAACACCCTTACCGGGACCTACAAATTTCCCTTTTATAAGCCCTTCTGCTCTTAGGTTGTTAAGCCTGTAAAATAATTTAGTTCTAGTTGTATCTTTTACAATTTTATTGACTCTTTCTTCAACTTCTTTTGTTTCTAAAGGTTCTTCTGCAGCAGTTATTACTTTAAGTATAGCTTTGGATATTTCATCTTCCATTTTACCACCTTGTATATTGTATTGGTTGATTTATTTATAAATTTACCTATTCAGGAATATATACATTCAACCATAGAAACATTTATAAGTAAGTCCATCTATATATTAACAGGTGAATAAGTGGATAAATATAACAGAGGGTTTCGCCATGGAAAGCTATACCCTCTGAGTGAGGTGACTTCGGATGAAATCAGACCCCACTAAAGAAAATAAGAATAAAGAAAAATATAAAATTTTCTCTGCAGAATGGTTGTTACAGTTTAAGGAAGTTCAAACTTGGTTAAAGACTGTTAGTGATAAATCGCAAAAGCAATACTTACATGCACTAAGATATTTCTGTGAATTTTGTAGGAAGACGCCAAAACAATTGATATTGGAAAGAGATAAAGAAATCAGAAATTCTGATCCAAATTCAAGAACAGGAATAAGAGATTTGATTCTTGATTTCAGAAAATATCTCGAAAGGGAAGGCTATACTCTTAAAAGCATTAACTGTTTGGATGGTGCAGTAAGAAGTTTCTTTACAGCAGTTTTGGGAAAAGCTGGAATGATTAACATAAAAAATTACAGCGAAAGTCAAGTTGCCAAAAGAAAAGATTTGGTTCCAACTTTAGAAGAGCTTAAGAAAATGTTAGATGTTTCGAATCTTGAAGAAAAGTTTA
>JAPDLJ010000040.1 GCA_025920705.1 Candidatus Jingweiarchaeum tengchongense | reverse complement strand
GATGACATTTTAGGATATGGACGATCTTGGATTAAGTGAAATTGAACTTAAGATCTTGAAATATCACAAAGTAATGGGCGCTGATTATTCAAAACTCATTTCGCACCGATTCGGTATAAAATTGTGTGAGGCTATGGAAATACACAAAAAACTTTTCAATTTAGGCCTCCTTGAAAAAGTAAGTGGGAGTATAATAGATTATCACACAAACATCAAAAGGTTGAAGACCATCAAGCACAGAAATCATACTTATTACGTCTTAAGCAGAAAGGGTGAACTTTTTTTAAGAGAGTATGAAAGAGAATTCGGCGATGTAGAGGTAGACTTAAAATATCCTTACAAAAGATGAAATTCGGCAAATGGCTTAGAGTTGTCTTCAATTTTTAAAATTTACTTGGTATATAAGGTGGCATAAATGCAAAGTGTGGAAGATTATCTTGATAGTTCTCAAATTAAGAAGGAACACCTGAAGATCATGATCGTCGGAGGCATTGGGTTTTTTGTTGATGCTTATGATCTTTTTATAATAGGAATTGCCGTAGCATTGATAGCACCTTTGTGGAAGCTGAATAACATCGAGATAGGATTACTTGGCAGTATCGCTCTCATATCTGCTTTGATTGGATCTTTTATTTTTGGAATTCTTGCAGACAAGTTTGGAAGAAAGCGAATATACGGTACAGAAGCCATTTTAATGGCTTTGGGAGCATTACTTTCGGCTTTTTCTCCAAACTTCTTATGGTTACTCATTTCAAGATTCATAATTGGTCTTGGTATAGGAGGAAATTATCCTTTAACTGCCGTTATAATGAGTGAATATTCAAATAAAAAGGATCGTGGAAAACTTGTAAGTCTCGTTTTTTCAATGCAAGCTCTTGGACTTATAGCGGGACCTCTTGTGGCACTTAGCCTTATCAAATTTAACTTACCAGTTAACTTTTCATGGAGATTGATGCTTGGAATAGGTGCTATTCCTGCACTGACAGTTATATATTCGAGAAGAAAAACTCCGGAATCCCCACGCTACGCATCACAGGTGCTTAAAAATACACATATGGCATTTCAATCCGTTCATACATTAGACAAAAAAATCAACATTCAATCTACCAAAATCGAGATCGTCAGCAATGTCGAAACGCACCTTCACGTCCAGCGTAAAAGGGTTAAAACTGATTTAAAATCTTTCTTTACCAACAAAAAATACATGCTCACACTTTTTGGAACTGCTGGAAGTTGGTTTTTAATAGATTATGCGTACTATGGAAACACAATTTCGACTCCGATTTTGCTTAACTCAATTTCTTCAACTATGACACTTGAGACAAAGACACTTTACACGCTTTTGATATTTTTAGTCTTCGCGTTTCCAGGATACGTGCTTTCAATACTTTTGATGGATAAATTAGGAAGAAGATCAATACAACTTACGGGCTTTATAATCATGGGAATTTCATTTCTGCTGCTTGGAATTTTTCCGGAGATAGAGAAACAAATAGGTTTGTTCCTTGTAATTTACGGTTTAAGCTACTTATTCACCGAATTCGGGCCGAATACGACGACATTTGTAATGCCTTCAGAATTGTTTCCGACGAAGTACAGGGCAACAGGTCATGGAATTTCCTCAGGAATTGGAAAACTCGGAGCCTTCGTTGGTACCTTTATGTTACCCATTTTGAATCCGATAATAGGGTTAAATGGCATTTTTATCATAGTTTCAATTCTTTCGTTCATGGGAATAGTGACAACATTTGTACTTCCAGAAACGAAAGATAAAAGTCTTGAAAATATAAATGAAGAGATTACCAACGCATCTATGTTGGTGGTTAACAAATAAAAACGAAGGGAGTTGTTGGTATGAGTGAAAAGAGTTCTGATGAAAAAAAGTACTATTACACTCCATCTGAAACGCCAGAGGAATTGTCTGTGAATCCCATGTTTGCCAGAAAAGGCGAGGAGTCAGTTCCTAAGTACAAATTGCCCGACAAGTCGATGCTTCCTGAAACTGCGTACCAGATAGTTCACGATGAAATAGGACTTGACGGTAACGCACGTTTGAATTTGGCCACCTTTGTTACAACGTGGATGGAACCCCAAGCGACCCAACTTTACATGGAAACTTTTGACAAGAACATGATTGACAAAGATGAATATCCACAAACGGCTGCTATTGAACAGCGATGCGTGAATATACTTGCCGATCTGTGGCACTCTCCCGATCCCAAAAACACGATCGGTGCCTCCACAACAGGTTCATCCGAGGCCTGCATGTTGGGAGGCCTTGCATTAAAGAGAAGATGGCAAAATGCGAGACGTGCTCAAAAGAAATCCATAGATAAGCCCAACATCATTTTCAGTTCGGCAGTTCAAGTGGTATGGGAAAAATTTGCCAATTACTGGGATGTTGAGCCTCGCTACGTGAATTTGACACCAGATAAGCCGTATTTGAGTCCTGAAGGAATACTTAAATTAGTTGACGAAAACACGATAGGCGTTGTGCCGATCCTTGGGAATACGTATACGGGTCTGAACGATCCCGTCAAAGAGATAGCAGAAGCCCTGGATGATCTGCAAAAGCGTAAAGGCCTTGATATTCCTATACATGTTGATGCTGCCTCTGGAGGTTTCATAGCTCCGTTTTTGAATCCAGATCTTGTGTGGGATTTCAGGCTTCCAAGGGTTTACTCAATCAATGCTTCCGGTCATAAATATGGTCTTGTTTACCCAGGATTGGGATGGGTTGTATGGAAAGATAAATCCGTCCTTCCAGAAGATCTCATCTTTAAAGTTTCATACCTCGGCGGTGACATGCCCACATTCACACTTAACTTCTCGCGACCAGGTGCTCAGGTGCTTTTGCAGTATTACAATTTTTTACGTCTTGGACGTGAAGGGTATTACAAAGTACAGAAAGAAAGTCAAAATGTGGCACACTTCATATCAAAAGAGATAAAAGACATGGGGATGTTCGATCTTTTCACAGACGGAACCGATATTCCGGTGCTTGCATGGAAATTAAAAGATGGATACACCAAAAAATGGAATCTTTATCATCTGTCAGATAAAGTTAGAGAACGCGGATGGCAGATACCTGCTTATCCTTTGCCGGCATCGATGCAAGATACAACGATAATGCGGATCGTCGTTCGAAACGGGATGTCAATGGATCTTGCGCATTTACTCGTTGATGACATCAAACACGCTGTTGAGTATCTTGACGATCTAAAGGGACCTATGCCATCCGAGGTAGTTCATATAAGATTTCATCATTAAAAAGGAGCAAAAAATGGACAAGTGGGTCTTGCAGATCATAAATACCGAGAATTGGGAGCATGTGCTTACCATGATCGAGAATAACGTTGGTAAAAAGGATATAAAGATTGTAGCGATGGGACCTGCTGTGGTTCCTCTATTTGCATCAGGCAGTTTAAGGTCAACAATAGAAGATCAAATTCGAAAGGGATTGAAATTGGAAATTTGCTCTGTCAGCATAAAAAAAGCAGGTTTAGAAAAAGCATTGCCACCGCAAGGTGCTGTGCTAAAACCTGGATTGATGGCGATATCCGACGATATAAAAGCAGGATACATCTATTTTGCCATAGCGTAAACATGTATAAGGAGGTAATTTATGGATGATAAAGATAAAAGTGTGAAAGATGCCGCAAGTCAAAAAAGTGGTAGACGTTACATAAGTTGGGGAACGATGTCTGTAATGATAGTCGTTGCCGTCGCAAGTTTAAGAAGTGATCCTGCCGACGCGTTTTACGGGTTAGGATCTATCTTCTATTACATAATACCGGCACTTGTCTTCTTAATACCAACCGCTCTTGTGGCTGCCGAATTGGCTTCAGGATGGAAAGGCGGAATATATATTTGGGTTCGTGAGGGAATGGGAAACAGATGGGGCTTTACGGCGATTTGGCTTCAATGGATTCAAAACGTTGTATGGTATCCATCGCAATTGGCATTTGTGGCTGCAGCGTTGGCTTACGTTTTTATGGCTCCGAATCTTGCCAATTCTGGATATTACACGGCTACCGTGATTCTTGTTGCTTACTGGGCATCAACGCTGATCGCCTTACGAGGAAATAACATCTTTGCAAGAGTTGGAGCATGGGGCGGAATAATAGGCACCTTCATACCAGGCGCAGTTCTGATCCTGCTTGGAGGATTGTGGCTTGGCACACATCAGCCAAGTCAGGTGCCAATTTCATGGTCGAATGTGATACCACCATTCACAGGGTTGGCTTCGGTGGTGTTAATCGTCAGTAATTTTCTCGCCTATGCCGGCATGGAAGTCAACGCCGTTCATGTGGATCAACTTAAAAATCCTTCCAAAGATTACACAAAAGCGCTGTTAGTTGCATTTGGAATAATTCTTGCCGTTTTCATTCCGCCAACTCTTGCCGTGGCGATAGCGGTACCTCCTGCCAAACTTGGTCTTACGAGCGGAATAACAGCGGCTTTTGAGGTTTTCTTCGAACATTGGGGAGTTAACTGGCTAACTCCAATTTTGTCGCTAATGGTGGTTTTGGGAGCACTCGCATCCGTTGTGGTATGGATTGCAGGACCGAGCAAAGGGTTGTTAATAGCTGGAAGAACAGGACTGTTGCCTCCATTCTTGCAAAAGCGAAATAAAGCCGGTATTCAGCAGGGTATTTTGATCCCACAAGGAATCATAGTCACGATTTTAGCCGCACTGTTCGTCTTCATACCAAACGTAAGTGTTGCTTTCTTTTTGTTGATCGCCGCCGCAGCCCAATTGTATTTGCTTATGTATATTTTGATGTTCATATCTGCCATGACTTTGCGTGTTAAAAAACCTGACGTCAAGAGAACGTACAGAGTTCCGGCGATGAACTTCATAGCCATCGTCGGCCTTGTCGCATCTGCGCTCGCATTTGCACTTGGATTCATTCCGCCAAGTGAACTTAAAGGTGTACCTTTGGTTGCATATCCGTTGATTGTGCTTGCCATAACCTTCGGCCTTTTCATCATCCCAATAATCATTTACGCCGTGCGAAAACCAGAATGGAAAACTGTGAGTGATGAAGAATTTGCCGAGCTCATAGGTGCTCATGCCACCCCAC
>JAPDLJ010000004.1 GCA_025920705.1 Candidatus Jingweiarchaeum tengchongense | reverse complement strand
TGTGCTCTATCTGCTGTGAATAAAAGTTGCATTGCCAATGGTGAAGTTTTCCACTCATTTTTTAACGCAGCTTTTATTAACCCACCAATCAGACCAATCGTTGGCTCTTTTGTTAAGACAACCTTGTAACCTTTTTTTCTTAAATACTTATCAAGAAGCTCTGCCTGTGTGCTTAAACCAGCTCCATCTGGCCCTTCAAATACAATGAATGCACCTTTCATTTCTTAATCCCGAGCTCAAACATAATGATTTTTTTTATCTTTTTATGTACCTCTCCCATGTCTTTCGAGGCATTGACTATGTACCACTTCTTCGCGAATATATTGTTTCTTGCTAATTTTTTATACCTGCTTCTAACCTTATTCAAAAGTTTTATGTTTCTTTCATGTATGTCCAAATCCTCTTTCTCAATTTTCTTCCTTTCAAATCCAATCTTTGCCTCGACATCCAAATAAATCACAATATCTGGTTCTAAAATTTCGAATAATTTAGAAAATTTTAATGCTCTACTAACCTCGTATTTGTTTGAGCATTGGTATGCAAGTGTTGAGGTAAAGTAACGATCACATATTACATCTCTACCTCGCTTCAGTGCACCAGCAATTGCCCAAATATCTTTTTTTATGTCAAGCGAATACAATAGAAATTGGACATCTGGTGTCAAAACAAATTTTCCTGAAAGAAACTCTTTAATTGCCCTTCCAAGTGGTGTGCTATAATCTGGATATTTTAAAATTAATGGATTTTTCCCTCTTGATATTAGAAATTCTTTTAAAAGCTTCGTTTGCGTCTCACATCCAGCGCCATCGATTCCTTCAAAAACAATCAATTTTCCTGTTTTCATCTTCCAAAAAGTAAAAAAACTTGTATATATATAAATTATTGTATGAAGAAAAAAGATGATATCGATTATTTTTTCAATCCAAGGACAATCGCAGTGATAGGTGCTTCTCGTTTTGAGAACAAGGTTGGAAATGTTGTTTTCAAAAATCTTCTTGCAAGTAAAAGGGATGTCTTCCCGGTGAATAAAAATGTTGACAAGATCATGAACTACAATTGCTATCCAAGTATACTTAAGATACCTGTTGACATTGATCTGGCTGTTATCTGCCTACCTGCTCCTGAAGTACCAAATATAATGAAAGAATGTGCAAGGAAAAAAGTTAAGGCTGCGATCATAATTCCGTCTGGGTTCTCGGAGATTGGTGAAAAAGGTAAAAAAATTGAGGAAGAAGTGATTAAAATTGCAAAAAAGGCAAATATAAGGATTATTGGTCCGAATTGCTTGGGTTTGATAGATACAAGGCAAAAGTTGAACACAACTTTCTTCGATAAGATACCAAAAGTTGGTAAGATGGCTTTCATATCACAGAGTGGGGCGCTTGGGGTTGCAATACTTGACTGGGCAACAAAGGAAAATTTTGGTTTCTCAAAATTTATATCAATTGGAAATGCAGTTGACATTGGATTCTCAGAACTTTTGAATTACATAAAAAATGATGAAGAAACAAAAGTAATCGGGTTATACATTGAATCTTTGAAAGATGGTAGAGAGTTTATAGATGCGTGTAAAAATACAGCAAAGGAAAAGGAAATCATTGTTCTAAAGGCTGGGAAAGGGGAGGCTGGAAAAAGAGCTGCCTTTTCGCACACTGCAAGCATGGCTGGAAGTGATGATGTTTACAATGCTGTATTCAAACAATGTGGTGTAATTAGAGTGGAAAAGGTTGAGGATTTATTTGAACTTTCATTGATATTGCAGATGAATAAAAGAATCAATGGTAATAAAGTATTGATCATCACAAATGGTGGAGGTCCTGGAGTAATAACGACTGATGCATTCGAAAGCTATGGTTTTGATGTAGTGAAACTGCCAGAAAATGTGATAAAGCAAATAAATAATGTATTGCCTGAGCATTGGAGCCATAATAATCCAATTGATGTGGTTGGAGATGCGCAAGCTGACAGGTACAGGAGTGTTTTTAACATCATAAAAAATGAGAATTTCTATGACTTTTTAGTTTGTATTTTAACGCCACAGGCAATGACACAACCAGAAGAGACAGCAAGGGCGCTTGTGACATTAAACAATGAGATAAACAAACCGTGCTTTGCATGTTTTTGGGGTGGTGAAAAAGTAGAGAAAGCAAAAGAAATTTTAAGAAATAATAACCTGTTAAATTTTGAAGATCCATTCAAGCTTGCAAGATTGCTGTCTTATGTTTTGAGTAAAAATAGGTGAGTTTATGGAGATTGAGTTATTAGAATTTGGGAAGGGGGTAAATGACATTTTAAACAACAGGAGTACAGAAGAAGCCAAAAAAATCATTTCAAATTTCAATATTGGAAATTATACTAAAAAAATAACAGTAGAAAAAATTGGAAATCAGATAAAAATCTCAGGAGATTTCAGATTTTCACCCTCTCTCTTTACCGTGCTATTACACCGAGTTCTTCCGGTAAAAGAATACGAAGTGTCAGTAAAAGGCAGTAGTATGGGTGTGGAAAAAACATTAACGAAAAAAGTAACGATAGAAGTGATACCAATTGCAATTGAAAGAGAATTCAAAGAATTGGAAATGGAAAAAATAAATGAAGTGAAAATAAGTACTGGAAAATTTGATGTGATACACAATTGTTACACGAACAATGTTTTCATAAATTTGAAGGATCCAGCAGATACGGGTACTGCATTTAGCTTCATATCAAACATCTTATTTCCATTCCTCAAAGTGAGAGACAGAAATGAGTCAGTCAATGTCGATTACACATTTAACATCAAGCGAATAAGCAGGGTTGGTACTCAGGGAAAGAAAGAGGGTCTATTGAAGTGCGCGATTAAGTTAGACAAAAAAGACATTGGAATAAAAACAAAAAACTTCTTTATTTGAAAAGGATTCTTGCATCGACTGCCTTCCCTTCCTTCTCATTCACAATAAATGGATTTATGTCCATCTCTAAAACATTTTTCCTAATTGCAAATTTTGAAATTTTTGAAATTGTATTTGCAATTTCGTTTAGGTTGGCCCCACTACCTCTAAATCCTTTTAATAATGAATAACCCTTAATTTCCTTTATCATCTCCATTGCTTCATCGTAATCAATTGGACACACCCTAATGCTAATGTCTTTGAATAACTCAGTAAATTTACCACCAATACCAAACACAACTACTTGCCCGAATATCTCATCTTTCTTTATCCCAATAATTGTCTCAAATCCCTCAACGTATTCCTGAACCATAAATTTCTCTATTCTAACCTTGTTCGTCAATTTTTTTCTTAAATCCATCACTGCCTTCGATAGCTCTTCCTGGTTCTTGATTCCGAGGATGACGCCACCGATCTCTGTTTTGTGTGTCACTTGTTTGGATATGACTTTCAAAACAGCTGGAAATTTTATCTTTCTAATCTTCTTCCTTATTTCTTTTTCATTTTTTATTGTTGTGTAACTGGCAGTCTTTATTCCTATTTTTTTCAGTATTTCCATGCACTTCTCCAGATTTGGTGTTTCTGGCATAATAAAAGATAAATACTTACAACGATTAAAACTTTTAGGTATGATTGAGATTCGTATTCATGGTAGAGGTGGACAAGGTGCAGTTACAAGCGCTGAACTTCTTGCCTTAGCAGCATTCAAAGACAAAAAATATGCACAGTCATTTCCAATGTTTGGAGTTGAAAGGAGGGGTGCACCAGTTGAAGCTTTTTGTAGAATAGATAAAGAAAAAATAATGGAGAGAAGTCAAATCTATGAACCAGACTATGTGCTTGTGCTTGATTCAACGCTCTTAAAATCTGTTGATGTTACAAAGGGATTGAAAAAGAGTGGATTATTGGTGATCAATAGTAAACAAGATGTCTCCAAACTGAATTTAAATTTTGAAATTGGAAAAATAATTTCAATTGATTTAAATTCAATTGCATTAAATATAATTGGTAGACCAATTGTGAATACTGCAATGCTGGGTGCATTTGCTGGAATCACAAACATAATCACATTGAAATCTTTAACTGAAGCAATACAAGAAAGGTTTGATGAAAAAATTGCAATAAAGAATAAGGAGCTCGCTGAGAAAAGTTATGAGATTGCTAGAAAGTTTGTTTTAGGGATGAAGAAAAATGAAATTCAATAAGGGCGCTGTGATAGATGAACCTGGAAGTACTGAAAAGAATAAGACGGGTGGATGGAGGGATAAAAAACCTGTAATTGATAAAAGTAAATGCACAAAATGTGGTATTTGCTGGGTTTTTTGTCCTGAAGGTGCAATATATAGAAATGAGAAGGGTGAATTCGAGATTAACTATGATTATTGTAAGGGGTGTTTGATCTGTGCTGAGGAATGTCCAATAAAAGTGATTTCGATTACAGAGGAGGAAAAATGAAGACACTGATAAGTGGAAATGAAGCATGCGCAATTGGTGCAAAGTTGTGTAGACCAAAAGTTATACCTGTGTATCCAATCACACCTTCTACGCACACCGCTGAAAAAATATCGGAGCTCATTGCAAATGGAGAACTGGATGCTGAGATGATAAAAGTGGAAAGTGAACATAGTGCGCTTAGTGCTTGCATTGGCGCACAGGTGTGTGGAGTAAGGACATTCACAGTTACTGCTTCTCAAGGTCTTGCTTTGATGCATGAAGTTTTATTTAATGCCTCTGGGCTAAGACTTCCAATCGTAATGGGTGTGGCAAATCGTGCTTTATCCGCACCCATAAATATATGGGGAGATCAAAGCGATGCACTTGCAGAAAGAGATTCATCTTGGCTCCAGTTTTATTGTGAAAGCGCGCAGGAAATTTTGGATACAGTAATCCAGGCATATAAGATAAGCGAAAATCATGATGTGCTACTGCCATCAATGGTGTGCTTCGATGGTTTTACATTGAGCCATGTTTCTGAACCTGTTGATGTGCCTGAGCAAAGCGAAGTTGATGAATTTCTTGGTGATTACATACCATATTATAAATTTGATATTGAAAATCCAAAGACAATAGGTGCCCTTGCATTTCCAGACACTTTCATGGAATTTAAGAAACAACAAGAGGATGCAATGAGAAAAGCAAAGGAAACAATAAAAATTGTGAATAAAGAATTCTCAAAGAAATTTGGTAGAAGTTATGGAGATGGTTTAATTGATGCATACAACATGGAAGATGCTGAGAAGTGCTTGATTGCGCTAGGTTCTCTTTGCTCAACAGCAAAGGTTGTAGTTGATAATTTAAGGGAAAAGGTTGGAATTGTAAGAGTCAGAAGCTTCCGCCCATTTCCAAGCAATGAGCTGAGAGATATATGTAGTGGTGTAAAAGCAATTGCGGTGATCGATAGGGCTTTCTCCTACGGTCATGCTGGTGTACTATATAATGAAGTTAAATCTGCGTTGTATGACTTAAAAGAAAGACCAAAAATATCAAACTTCGTCATCGGTCTGGGCGGTAGAGATGTAAGAAAAGAGGATATTGAATTTTCAATTAAGAATGCTGATAAAAATGAAATTTTTTGGGTCAACACCAAGGAATAATAGCATAATTGGACTTCCAGAAGAAGAATTTTATAGATACGGACATAGAGCTTGTGCTGGATGTGGTGAGTCGATTGCAGTTAGGATAATAATGAAGGCAGCTGGGAAAAATACAATTGTTGTCACTCCAACCGGTTGCTTAGAGGTTGTCTCAACACCATATCCAGAAACAGCTTGGAGAACAAATTGGGTCCATTCTCTTTTTGAAAACGCGGCTGCTGTAGCAAGCGGGATAGATAGTGCACTCAAAAAAATTGGTAAAAGGAACGAATTCAATTTAATTGCAATTGCTGGTGATGGTGGCACATTTGACATTGGATTCCAAGCACTAAGTGGTGCATTTGAAAGAGGAACAAACTTTTGTTACATCTGCCTTGATAATGAGTGCTATGCAAACACTGGTGTGCAAAGATCAAGCGCAACACCTTACCTTGCAAGCACAACGACAACACCAGCCGGTAAAGTTTCAAGGGGAAAAACAGAATGGAAAAAACCAATTACTGAAATACTGGCTACGCATGGATCTGAATTCGTTGCCACTGCAACGATCTTCTATTTTCGTGATTTATATATGAAAGTGAAAAAAGCACTTAGTGTAAAAGGGCCGACATTCATTCATGTTTTTACACCATGTCCAACTGGATGGCGATTTCCAAGCGAAAAAACAATAAAAGTTTCAAAACTTGCAGTAGAAACAGGTGCATTTCCACTTTATGAAATTGAAAAGGGAGTTTTAAAAATTTCATACAAGCCAGAGAAATTGAAACCGATCGAGGAGTATTTGAAGCTACAAGGAAGGTTTGCACATTTGAAAGAAGAGGATATAAAGCAAATACAGGAATACATAAATAAAGAATGGGAAAGATTATTAAAATTGGAAAAATGTGGAAATATATATAAGACTCTTCCTTTGGAGTGAGAGAATGAAAGAGCTCTTGAAAAAACTTTGTGAGATGCACGGTGCTCCTGGATATGAAGATGAAATTGCAGATTTCATGATGGAGGAATTCAAGAAAAGCTGTGATAAAGTAGAGAGAGATCGGATGGATAATGTAATTGCAAAAAAAGGTGAAGGAAAACCGATTTACATGCTTACTGCGCACATGGATGAAATTGGTTTCGTTGTGAAGTATATCGATGAAAAGGGTTTTATCTGGTTCGTAACGATCGGTGGATTCTATGAGCCAACAATTAGCAATAGGAGGGTAATTATACATACATCTAAAGGAAAAATATTTGGAGTCACTGGTATGAAGCCACCCCACATAATGGAAGAAGAAGAAAAAAAGAAGGCAGTCGTTGCAAAAGAGATGTTCATTGATGTGGGGGCAAAAAATAAAAAAGAAGTAATTAATCTTGGAATAAAAATTGGCGATCCAATAACATTCGACCAAAAATATGAATTCCTACATGACAACAAGGTCACAGCGAAGGCGATCGATGATCGTGCTGGGTGTGTTGTCTTGATTGAGTTAATGAAAAGGTTGAAAAAATTTAAGGGAACTGTTTATGCAGTCGCAACGGTTCAAGAGGAAGTTGGATTAAAGGGAGCCCAAGTTGCTGCATTTAAATTAAAGCCTGATATTGGTATTGCAATTGATGTTTGCATACCTGGTGATCATCCTGGGATAGAAGAAAAACACTCACCAATAAAATTAGGTGGTGGTCCAATCATAGAGTACATTGAAGCGAGTGGTAAGGGTCTCATTGCTGATCCAAAGATAAACAAATGGTTAGAAGAAACGGCTAATAAGTATAAAATACCTTTCCAAACATATGTCGGCTCTGCTGGAATGACGGATGCTGCAATTATTTATATCAGCCAAGAAGGTGTTCCTTCAACGAGTATAGGTATCCCTGCCCGATACATTCATTCACCTGTTGAAGTTGCAAGTTTGGATGATATTGAAAATACAATAAAACTATTGGTAGCTGCATTGGAAGAAGGATATGTTTAAATAGATTCATTAAATTTAAAACAATACCATTAAATGGGCCTATCACCCAGCCTGGATAGGGTAGCAGCCTCCTATTCGATGAAGACTTGATGGCGGTCTGAAAAACAATGAAGTGACTGACCTATTCCGAGAAGTGAAAGCTGTTTGTCGGGGGTTCAAATCCCCCTAGGCCCGCTTAAGTAAAGGAAAAAAATAAATAATCGACATCTTTATTTAAACTTGTGATCAGATGGAATCAATTGATAGAATCATCGCGCAGATAAGAGAAATCGATGAACAAATAAGAAGGTATACAGAGGTAAAGAAAGGGCTTGAGTTCAAGCTTAAGGAAATAAATGAATATTTGAAACAGTTAACAAAAAGAAGAGAACAACTAAAAAAATTGATGGATGAAACGATGAAAAAATTGCATGTGAGATAATGAAAGATGAAAAAGTACGCGCACACATCAGAGTTTATGGAAGAGTCCAAGGTATTGGATTCAGGTACTTTGCTGTTTTTAATGCAAAGGCATTAGATGTGAAGGGTTTCATCAAAAATTTGAAGGATGGTAGTGTTGAAGGTGTATTTGAAGGTAAAAAGGAGGACGTGAAAAGTCTAATTGATAGAATAAGAAGACATCCATTAGCCAGAATTGACAAGATGGACATCAAATGGGAAAAAGCTAAGAATGAATTTGATGATTTTAACATGTACTGAGCGTAAAATTTTTATATTTTTTTGAAGAATATAAGAAAAATATGGTAGAAGTAAGAGAAATTTCTGAATTAAAAGAATGGGAAAGAATAGCAGCGCACTCACACATTTCTGGTTTAGGTTTAGATGGACTTAAAGCAAAACCAATTGCGGATGGCATGGTTGGACAAATTGAGGCAAGGGAAGCTTGTGGCATCATTGTAAGATTAATAAAAGAAGGCAAGTTTGCTGGAAGAGCAGTGTTATTTGCTGGTCCTCCCGGTAGTGGAAAAACTGCATTGGCGATGGCTATTGCAAAGGAGCTAGGGAAAGATGTACCTTTCGTACCATTGGCTGCAAGCGAAATTTTCTCAACTGAGATAAAGAAAACAGAATTTCTAACTCAAACGTTAAGAAAGGCTATCGGAGCAAGAATCCATGAGATAAGGAAGATATATGAAGGTGAAGTAAAGGAAATATCAATTGAAACAGCACAGCATCCTTACAATCCATATCAAAAGATCCCTGTCGGTGCAACAATAAAAATTGCGACAAAGGATGAAAGCAAAAAATTAACGATGGATCAAAGTTTTGCCATTCAATTAATTCAACAAGGAGTTGAAACTGGAGATGTAGTTAACATCGATATTGATGGCGGTAGGATTGTAAAGATTGGTAAGAGCAGGGAAAGCGCTGAGGAAAAGAAATTGGATTTAACATCAACGCAGTTGATAGATGTGCCTAGTGGTAAAGTACTAAAGGAAAAGGAATTTGTTTATCCTGTAACATTACATTCGCTTGATGTTTCAATCGCAAAACAGAGTGGTGGGGATATATTTAGTCTATTTTTTGGCGGAAGAGAATCAAAGGAAATTGAGCCTGAAATCAGAAAGGAAGTTGATGAGTACATAAAAACATTAGTCCAGGAAGGGAGATGTGAATTGTTGCCTGGTGTCCTTTACGTAGATGAAGTCCATATGCTTGACATAGAATCAATCGCATTTTTAAATCGTGCAATTGAATCTGAACTGGCACCAATTCTAATCTTTGCAACAAATAGAGGAACCACGACGATCAGAGGCACAGATATAAAATCTTATTTCGGTCTTCCCCTTGATCTCTTGGATAGAGTTTTGATCATTAGTACAAAGAAATATAACAAGGATGAAATCAGGGAAA
Source organism: Candidatus Jingweiarchaeum tengchongense (assembly GCA_025920705.1). GTDB lineage: Archaea > Nanobdellota > Nanobdellia > Jingweiarchaeales > Jingweiarchaeaceae > Jingweiarchaeum > Jingweiarchaeum tengchongense. The sequence goes on along the minus strand of JAPDLJ010000004.1, from coordinate 61,773 downwards.
TATTGAAGATCAGAGCAAAGGAAGAAAAGATTGAATTGGATAAAGAAGTTTTGGATTATTTAGCTGACCTTGGAGAAAAAACATCTTTACGTTATGTAACACAATTGCTAGCTCCAATAAAAGTACTCGCGGAAGAAGAAAAAAGTAAAAAGATTGGAATTAAACACGTGGAAAAAGCAAAAGATCTATTCCTTGACATAAAACGAGGAATTGAGCGCATAGAAGAATCACAGATGTTAAAGTAAAGTTTTTTATCTAATTTATCTTCTCTTTCTATTGGGCCTATAGTCTAGTGGATAGGACAGCTGGCTTCGGACCAGCAAACCAGGGTTCGAATCCCTGTAGGCCCATGGGCCGGTGGTCTAGTGGTATGACGCGACCTTCGCGAGGTCGATGCCCTGGGTTCGAATCCCAGCCGGTCCATAGATTATTTAATTATGATTTGTCAGTAAAGTGAGTAAGATGGAGCCAATTGAAGAGATAAAGAAAATCGTAGGTAAAATAACAAAGCTAGAAGTTAAAGATAATTGGATTGAGGTTCCTCCAGATAAAAAATTTGGTGACTTCTCATGCACGATTGCATTTGATTTGGCTAAGGAAATGAAGAGAAATCCAAATGAAATTGCAAATGAAATTGTAAAAAAAATTAAATTGGGGAAGGAAAGTAACTTCTCAAAAATTGAAGTCATTTCTGGTTACATCAACTTTTTCTTAAAGAAAGAAGAATTTTGTGAAAATTTGCTGAATAAAATATTAAAAGAAGGGAAGAAATTTGGGAGATTGAATATTGGTAAGAGGATAAGAACAATGGTAGAATTTTCACAGCCAAATACACACAAAGCATTTCACATTGGTCATTTAAGAAATACTTGCCTTGGGGATGCACTTTCAAGGATACTGGAATTTGCAAATTTTGATGTAATAAGAGCAAATTACCCGGGAGACATTGGAACGCATGTGGCAAGGTGTCTCTGGTGCTATCTGAAATTTCATAGAGGTGAAGAGCCAAAGGAAAGAAAGGGGGAATGGCTTGGAAAAATTTATGCCGAGGCTTGTAAAAGGATCGAAGAAAATCCGGCATACGAAGCAGAAGTAAAGGAAATTTTAAAGAAACTTGAGGAAAGAGACAAGAAGTTAATAAATATTTGGAGGAAAACAAGAAAATGGAGTTTGGACGATTTCAAGAGGATTTATAAAGAACTAGATGTAAAATTTGATGTATATTTTTTTGAGAGTGAGCTTGAAAGAAAGGGTAAGAGGATCGTAGAAGAGGCACTAAAAAAAGGGATTGCAAAAATTAGTGAAGGTGCTCCTATTGTTGATTTAAGTGCATATGGTCTAGATGTTTTTATGTTATTGAGGAGCGATGGAACATCTTTATATTCAACAAAGGATCTTGCACTTGCGAAGGAAAAGTTTGAGAAATATAAAATAAAGAAATCGATATATGTCGTTGGATCTGAGCAAAAAATGTATTTTCAACAGCTATTTAAGACATTGGAACTACTGGGATTTAAACAAGCAAGTGATTGTTATCATCTTTCTTATGAACTCGTGATGTTCGAAAGCGGTAAGATGTCATCAAGAGAGGGAACAGTTGTACTATACGATGAGCTCGCTGATAAAATGAAAGAAAAAGCATATGAAGAAGTGAGAAAAAGAAATCCTAAAATTAGTGAAAAAGAAGCAAGAAAGATCGCTGAGATAATTGCAATAGGGGCAATGAAATACGGTATGTTAAAATTTGATAATAATAAAGTAATTATATTTGATTGGGAGAAGATGTTAGAGTTTGAAGGGGACACTGGTCCTTACCTACAATATGCCTGCGTAAGAGCAAATAAGATATTGGAAAAATATGGGGAGATTGAAAATAAGATTAGATGCAATCAAGTCGAAGAGGTAGAAATTGAACTAATTAAACAAATCTCAATTTTTCCAGCATTGATAAAGAAGATATGTGAAACATACAAAGTAAACCTACTTGCTGACTACTGCTACAGACTTGCATCAAAATTCAATGAATTTTATGATAAATGTCCAGTATTAAGTGAGAAAGATGAAGAGAAAAAAAGGATGAGAATTGCAATTGTCCATGCAACAAAGCTTGTAATTGAACGATGTCTGCTTCTCCTTGGAATAAAAATCCCTGAATTCATGTAATAATAAAATTAATTAATATGCGATGCTTATATCAATAAAATAAAGACAAGATGCGAAATCGAAAAAAATTTTGGAAAATTGGAAGAGAAGAATTCTGTACTGAAAATTTTGATATTAGTAGGTCAGGGGACATTATTGTAAAAGAGGGGAATTATCAATACAATCTGTATGAACTAGCGAAATGGTACGGAACTCCATTAGAAATTGTTTTTCCATTTATTATTGAAAAGAGAGTCAGAAGAATTATCGATACATTCAATTACTACATCAAATATTTTGGTTATAAGGGGAAATTTACTTATTGTTATCCAATGAAAGTCAATCCTAGAAAAGAATTTGTTCTTTCGCTTGTTAGTGAGGGGGCAAACATAGAAGTAGCCTCTGCAAATGAGCTCTGGATCGTTAAGAGGCTTTGGGAAAAAAATAGATTCTCATCAAAAATTAAAGTGGTATGTAATGGGCCAAAGACAGAGCAGTATTTGGCACTGATCGCTGAATTGAAAAAGGAAGGATTAAATATCATTCCAATCATAGAAGCACCAAATGAATTTGAATATTTAAAAAAATTCAAGGGTGATATTGGTGTCAGGATAAATTTGAATTTGAGGGTGAAATCGCACTGGGATCATAAGATTGGTAGATTTGGTTTTAACCCCGATGAAATCATAGAACTTGGAAAAATAAAGAACTTAAAACTACTACATTACCATGTCGGTTCACAAATAGAAGTTTGGGAAGATCTTGTTAATGCAGTGAAGAAGGCAATGGAAGTTTTTATAAAAGCAAAGAAAGAAAATCCAACATTGGACACATTGGACATTGGTGGAGGCTTTGCAATTCCGTATGAAAAAAGAAAAAAACTTTATAGTCCTGAGGTCGTCATTAAAAATATTATAAAAAACTTGAGTAACATTTGCAATGAATACCAAATAGAACATCCTAACATAATTTGCGAGTGGGGCAGGGCTGTTGTTGCTCCTGCACAAGTCACAATATTTAAAGTGCTTTCTGAAAAAACGATTCCAAATGCAACTGCAAAGAAATGGTACATTGTTGATGGTAGTTTTATTACAAATTTACCAGATACTTGGGGAATAAAACAAAGGTGGCATATTGTACCGGCAAACAATGCAAATTCAAAAAGATTGGAAAAAGTTTGGCTTGCTGGAATCAGTTGCGATGCGGATGATAAGTATACATCCGGTGGAAATTATGTCTTACTTCCAAGATTGGAAGATTCAAATGGCGAGCAATACATCGCTATTTTTGACACGGGTGCTTATCAAGATTCATTTGCCTCGCATCTATGTTTATTATCATCTCCAACTAAACTACTGGCACAGAATGGTGATATAAAGGTAGTAAAGAAGCGTGAGAGCTCGGAAGAATTAGGTAAGATGTTTGGCTGGTAAGATTTTAATAAAATAAAACATTTCTTTTTAATTATGCCCCTTTAGTCTAGTGGATAGGACACGGCCCTGCGGTTGCAAGTGGAAAGGCTGTAACCCGGGTTCGAATCCCGGAAGGGGCATTCATTTGAATAAGGAAACTGTGGCTAGTTGTCTAAAGAATTTGAAATGAGCCATTATTTTTAAAAACAATAAAAATTTAAGAAAAAAATTTTTACATTAAATTATGCCATATAAATTCAACTTTGATATTTCTGGATTCCCAAAGGATTTTTTTAGAGATATCACGAAAAAGGTCGTAAATTTCATTGATGAGAAGGATTTGACAAGTAAAATCGAAAACCTTGCAACGAAAATAGTGAAAAAATTCAAAGTCGATGAAATGACTGGATTGAATCTATCAAATTCTATTACAGTAGTGAGTGACTTGATTGAGATTCAAATTAAGAATTTGAAGAATAGGGCAAAATTTGAGGAAACTGGAAAGAGGGCGCTTTTCTTACCACATTGTGCAAGGAAATATATGGACAACAGATGCAAAGCTTATTTTGACCCAAACGTACCATCTTATTACTGTAAAAACTGCTCACCAGATTGCTTGATAAGTGAATCGACCACGTTAGGAAGATCCAAAGGATATGATGTATATGTATTGCCTGGTGGTTCTTGTATACCAAAGATACTTGAGAAGTATCATTATAATGGTATCGTCGGTGTAGCATGTCCAGAAGAATTGAAATTGGGTTATTCTTATCTGGAAAAACTTTCTGTTCCAGGTCAAGGTGTGTTTTTAACAAAAAATGGATGTTCAAATACTAAATTTGATATAAAAACACTAAAAGAAATTCTTTAACAATAATTTACCAAATAAAATTAAAATTCAAAACTTATAAAAAAATTAGTATGGGAAATGCAAAAATAAGTAGATTTAAAGGACGTAATCAAAACACAAGATTTATTTGTTTTAGTTGGGATGATGTTAATACTACTTGTAGAAAATTGGCACCTCATTGCCAGCATTTAATAAATATTAGTTCTGCTTATTATAAAACATGAAAAAGGAAATTTTTTCAGTTATCATCATCATACTGGCACTCTTTTTCCTTTCACCGATTTTGTGTAATATGTATAATACAAATCAGCAAACGTTTGCGCTTTTCTCTGTATTCTGTACAATAAATGATGCAATCATCAATTTCATTTCATGGGCACAACAGGGCTGGGTGATCACAATTGCTGTTATAATATTAATTATCTTAGTCTTCATTGCTGCAGGAATCCATTTCTCAAAATCTGGATTTTAAATTTTTATTTAAAAACCTATATTAGATAAATATTTATATAAAAAAATAATAAAACAAGTTGAGAGTATGGGTTTACTCGCACTTGCTACACTAGAAAAATTGATGCGAGAAGTGGGAAGTAGAGAAGGAGTAAACAGGGTAAGCATAGAAGCGGTTAAGAAGATGGCTGAGATCCTAGAGGAAGTTGGTGTAAAGATTAGTGAAAGCGCAGTAAAAATGGCATCTCATGCTGGTAGAAAGACAATTAAAAGTGATGACATAAAATTGGTAAAATTAAGGTAGAGAAAAATGAAAGAAAAAAAACTCATCACATTCTTCTTTAGAAAAAAACCAGTTTTGATGCTGATTCAATTAGCAAAGAAAGATCGGATAAAATATGTAAGTGTGCTCGCAAAACAAGTTGATTGTACTTATTCCCACACCGTAAGGATACTTCAAGAATTACAAAGAGCAAGATTGGTCCAATTTGAAAAGAAAGGTAGATTAAAAATTGTATCATTGAGTAAGGAAGGTGAGGAAATAGCTTCTCTCTTAGAAAACTTGTACAAGAGATTTGAAAAATTGGAAAAAAGTTAGAAGTTCTTGTCTATCTCGTCACAATATTCTTTTATTCGTTGTGTCGTTGGTTCGATAATGAACTTTTCAATGTAATTTTCAAATATCTCTCGTAATTTCAAAAATTCTTTTATTCTATACTTATTTTTTATTTCTTCTACAATACCAATTTGTCTTAGTCTTAGTAAATGTCTCCTTACATTTGAACTAGCAATCTTTTCATTTCTAATTTTATCAAGCTCACTTTTTATTTCTTCTGAGCTTAATAATTTCTTATCTCTCTTTGCTATCAACAATATTTTCAAAACATCAATTATTGAATCTCTAGAATCTCCTTTCTGCAGAAGACCAATAGATATGCAAAACTTTCTAAGCACATCGTCTATGTCTTGTGATGGTTTCTCAAATTTTCTTAGACAAATCTCAGATAATGGTATTTCTTTCAGTACTCGCTTCATTTCACACAAAATATCAGTATATTTATAAATTTAAAAGTCTTCTTCTTTTTCATGGATATACCGTTCGAAAAAGTTGCTTTCGCCGCTACTATCGTTTATGTGGTTGGAATTATGATATTCTCGCTCATGTTCAACATTATTGACATTACAAAGAGATTTGGTAAGATTCTAACCAATGACATTACCACTTTAAAAATTGCGCCATGGATCCTTTCTCTATTCTACTTCTCTTTTGTTTTTAGTATAATATTTTATTTGATATATCAGACACATAAAAAAAAGAAGGAAGAGGAGAAAGAGGGAACAAACTTGCCCACAATAAAATGAGAAGAGAAACACATTTCTTATTTGCATTTCTGGTTGGTTTTTTTCTGACTGAAATAATAGGTTTTTTTGAATCAATTGCAACATTCTCATTCAAAGAAAGAGTTGCAAATGCAATCTTCTGTTCATTTGGATCGCTTTTGCCTGATGTAATTGAAGTTCCTGAGAAAAGAAAACATAGAAAATTCTTTCATAGTGTCACAACACTTTTAATTATGCTATTTTTCTCGATTTATTTCATAAAGAATAACGAACTCAGAATTGCTAGTTTTTTAATTGGTTATGCCTCGCATCTTTTCCTTGATTTCTTTACTGCTTTTAAGCTACCTCTTATCTAAAGGTTTAAGTAGGTTAAATTTATTAAGAAATTTATGAAGGTTAGTGGGGAAATTGTTTGCATTTATCTTTACAGTGTTGGTAGTGAAATAGACATAAGTAAAGTGGAAAAGATTCTAAATCGATTACCTCAATTCTTTGGATTAAAATCAGATCGAGCTATGCCAGAATACATTGAACTTGGTTGGCCACCAATTTTTGTTGATTTGGGAAAAAGAAAGATGAAGATATTTGATAAAGAGGAAGAGTTTAGGATAAATGTAAGAATATACAATATTGGCGCAATCTCGATATTGTTCAAAATACCATTCTCTTGTGAGATAAAGGAGCTGTTAAAATTTTCTAAGGAATTCGTTTTCAAGTATGGTGGCAAGAAAACAAGTTTCAGGGAAATGAGTAAGCAGATAAAAGATAGAACTGAAGAGAGCTTGAAAGAATATATAAAACCAATCTACGAAGCCACTAAATCAATTGAAATTCCTGAAACATACAAAATTTTTTGTATCAGCAAAATTGAAAATGGGAAGATAGATGCAAGTAATTTTTTAAAAGGAAATAAAAGAGTTATTACTGGAATTCTCAGGGAAGAAGATAAAATCGATAAAATTTCAGAAACAGAGATTAATGAAGCGATAAAGTTCAATTTCTCTTATTTCTCCAATGATCTTGTGATTGTCGATTGGGGCTCAAGTTTGATCATTGAACCAAGCGGGAAGTATGAGGATTATTTGTTAGTAACTGAACTTGCACTACTTCAATTATTAAAATTAAGAGTATATGACGAAATTGTCGATAAAAAAATAGCAAAGGCACATGATGATTTAAAAAAACTCACAGTTGGTGGAATGAAATTTGTGTTCCTAGGTAAAAAAATTGAGCAGACTGTCAGAGAGATTTCAGAGTTGAGGATAAAAATGAGTGAAATATTGGAGAACACACGCAACATCACAAAATTCATTGGTGATTATACATTGGCAAAGCACTATTCTTTCCTTTCAGAAAGATTGCATCTTGATGATTGGGAGAAAACAATAAATGAAAAGTTAAGCACATTGGCTGAGCTTTATACGATTGCCAGTGATAAAATCGATGTACATCGCTCAGAAATGATCGAGATATTGATTGTGATAATATTTTTAATTGAGCTAATCCTCTTAGTGATTGAGCTTTTTAAATAGTCAATAGTAAAACTGTATCTTTGGTTCTTGTTTTTTCTCAACCTTTGTTTCTGTGTCAAACATACTAAATGCACTACTAGGTATTTCACTTGTATAGGTGCTATATTGATTAAGTAGTTCTATAATTTTTTGATCGTTCTTTTCCAAAAAATTTGAAATTCTATCTCTTAGTTCTCTTGCTTCGTTAATGGTCAAAACAAAAGTTTTTATCTTATCATCTGACTTGATCTGTAATATGACTTTGCCTTCGCTCTCATCACTTGCATTCTCTGTTTCTACAACAATTTCATTTTCATCTTTCTTTTTGAAAAATATTTTCATATAGATTATTAAAAAATTGTAAGTTAAAAGATTAGTGGAAAAGTGGAATGTGTGTGGTTCTAATTAAAAAACAAAATTTCTTTTTTTATAATAGGTGAAAAAATGAAATTCTATAAAATAGATGATTGGCTTTCAGAAATTGAGAAAAAGAAGAAACAGGAAGAAATGGAAAGAGATGCTGAATGGTGGCTGAATAGAATAAAGGAGAAAAGTAAGGATTGGAGCTAGGTCGGACAACCAGTATTAAAATTTGGAACGCCACAATCAGCATTCCATTCAGCATTTGTTGGTGTGCTGTCCTGACAACACATACGTGTATTTAGTGTTGGATCATAGATACATGGTAATTCCGTTCCAAGTCTTGTTATATTGCAATGAAAATTCACTGTAGCATCCCAACAATGAACTTTATTTTGATCGAGCAAAAATGTTTTTTGACAATAATCTGATTTATACATGCAATCTACATCACCACATGCATTTGCTACTGCAGCACATGCCAATTCACATGATAATCTTATTTGCTCCACGGAAGATGGTGTTGTCCCATATACTAACGAGCCTATCTTAGCTGCAATATCACCACCTTTCCCTGTCACGATCAGCGCAACAACGAGGACAAGTAGTGCAACGATAATGATTACAATCGTGCTAGTTGGAAGTTCAACACCTTTTTTCATAAAAATTAGTATACGTTCTTAATTAAAAACACTTTCGAATTCAATAATGTTTAAATCTGTTGATTTCCTTTCTTTATTTGATGTTGATAAGCGGTAATGATGGTATCAGTATAAAAATAAATAATACTGAAATTCTTTGTGATTCAAGAAAGAGAGTTGGTGATTTAAATTTTATATCACATGCACATAGCGATCATTTAATAAGAAAATTCAAAAATACAAAAATACTGTGCTCAAGGGAAACCGCTGGATTAATTATTAATAAGTACTATATTACACCAAGGTTATTGAAAGAAGGGGAATCAAGTTTAAATCTAAAATTAATAAATACAGGTCATATTCTTGGATCAAGTGCATTGTTAATTGAGGATGATGAAAAAATTCTCTATACAGGTGATTTTTGTAATAACTCAAGATTTTTCTTAAACGGATTCAAACCACCAAAAGCGGATGTGTTAATTATTGAATCAACGTATGGAAACAGAGAATTCATTTTTCCGAAGCAAAATGAAGTGATAGGAGAAGCGCGAGATTGGATTTCTAGTGAATTAAGAAAAAATAATAGTGTGATATTGCTTGGTTACACATTAGGAAAGGCACAGATATTAACAAAAATGGTTGAAGAGCTAAATTGGCAAGTCTATGTTCATGAATCAATTGCCAGGATAAATGAAATATATTCTTTTCTTGGAACGAAAATAAAGGATTTTGAAATTTATGGTTTTAAACAGATAAGTAAGCCGAGTATATTCATCTTCCCAACCTATCTTCACCATTCAACCACAATTAAAAAAATAAAAGAAAGATTTGATGCTAAAGTAGTGATGTTTTCTGGTTGGGTAATTGGTGATGGTTATAAGTACATGTTTAATTGCGATGAAGCATTTCCGCTCAGCGATCATGCAGATTTTAATGGTTTAGTTGAAACAGTGAAAATGGTTAATCCTAAAAAGATTTTTACATTTCATGGGTTCGCAGATGAATTTGCAAACGAATTAAGAAAATTGGGATATGATGCGATCTCGTTAAACAATTCCCAAAAGAAGATACTTGATTTTATTGAGAAAGATTAAAATGAAGATAGTACCGATTGCATTTGATAGTATGGGCACTAGGAGTATGGCTTGTTATTTGGAGACAAAAGATATCAATATTTTTATTGATCCTGGTGTTTCACTGGCACCAATAAGGTATGGAATACAACCACATCCACTTGAATTAAAAAGATTAGATGAACACTGGAATGAAATTATAAAATTTGCTAAACAATGTGACATACTCATCATTTCACATTACCATTATGACCATCATGATCCAAATGAGGGTCTAGAAATTTACAAGAATAAAATTGTTTTAATAAAAAATCCAATAGAAAAAATCAATTACAGTCAAAAAGGTAGAGCTGCTTTCTTTATTAATCAAATCAAAAATTTACCTAAAAAGTTGGAATATTGCGATGGTAAAGAATTTCAATTTGGTAAAACAAAAATAAAATTTTCTAGACCTGTTTTCCACGGAACAAACTCAAGACTTGGTTTTGTTGTTGAGATATTAGTTGATGATGGTGAATATAAATTCATACACACAAGTGATGTCGAGGGTCCAAGTCAAACAGATCAATTAAATTTTATACTTGAAAATAAACCAAACCTGGTTTTCTTGGATGGTCCACTTTCATATATGTTTTATAGATTTGGAGTGCAAGCGATGAAAAAGTCAATAAGTAACATGATAAGAATCATTGAGGATTGTCCACTTGAGGCACTTGTTGTTGATCACCATTTTTTAAGAGATTTAAAGTGGAGAGAAAAGATAAGTGAAGTTTTTGAAAGAGCTGAAGAGAAAGGTGTAAAAGTTTTAACAGCGGCTGAATATATTGGAAAGCAGAATGACCTCCTTGAGGCAAGAAGAAAAGAACTTTGGGAAAAATTTCCAGATGAAGAGTATAAGAGTAAAAGAATTTTTACTGAAGATTAAGTCTGAAGGTTTACATGTTTCTGCATTTTGAACATTTCCATTATCTCTTTCTCCGTTGTTGCATCCTCTGGTTTTTTATCTTCTCTGATCCATCCCGTCATTCTTGGAAATCTAAGTGCAAATCCTGGTTCATCTCCTTTTCTACCACAAGTGTGCACTGGGCTCCTCGTGATCTCATCAGCCTTAACTGTGATAACATAATTTGGTTCAACCCAAACATCTGGTTCTATTAAACTATCTACCCTTGCTGGTTTATTTGGAACTTTTGTTTCATCAAGTAATTTCCTTATTTCAACCCATCTCTCTTCACTCAATCCACTTCCTATCTTTGCGACTGTCTTGAATACATCTAATTTGTCATCATAAACAGCGCCTAATAATGCACCTATACCAAATTTTGCCCTTGCCCCTCTTCCTTTAAAATATCCAACTAGAACAACATCTATTGTATCCGCGAGTTCTCCCTTATAACTTCTTTTTAACTTTATCCAATTAAAGTTTCTTGCACCTGCTTGATATGGAGAATCTAATTTTTTACACATTATTCCTTCCAGACCTCTTGCAACCAATTCATCAAAATATCTCATGATTTCTTTTGGATCATCACTAACAATTCTTTCTGCGATTTTTATTACATCGCCATCTTTCACTATTCTCTCAAGCGCTTTTCTCCTTTCCTCATAACTCTTTTTTGTATAATCCACACCATCCACATAGAGTAAATCAAATACGAACATGCGCAACGGATATTCCTCTGCCAGTTCTTTTATTCCATGTTTTCTCTTTCTTTGTATTGTAACCTGAAATGGAAAAAGTTCACCTGTCTCCTCGTTGTAGGCAAGTGCTTCTCCTTCCAAAATTGCGTCCTTTGCTCTTATCTGTTCCTTCGCTGCCTTAACTATCTCTGGAAACATGTGTGTGGTCCTTTCGAGATTTCTCGAGAAAATTTCAATTTCATCCCCTTTTTTATGTAACTGTGCTCTAAAACCATCGTACTTCGCTTCGACTGAGCATTTTCCACCAACTTTTTTTATAATTTCTTCAGCGCTTGGTAGACGTTCTGCAAGTGCCATTCTTATCGGATTTCCAACAGTCACTTTAAATTCTTTAATTCCTTTTATGCCTTCTTTAAAAAGTGTCTGGGCAACGAGTCCAAGATCCGAACAAAGATTATATGCTCTTTCCAGTTCTTCCCTTAGGCTTCTATCTCCTACCTTTGCCTTTGATAGCGAATCTAATATTGTTGGATCTCCGATCCCCAACCTCAATCTACCCGAAACAAATCTTACAATGTATTTTGCTTCTTTTGGACTGCACTTACTTAAAATTCCAGCTAAGTAATTTATTTTTAATTCTATGCTTCCAGGACCGGAAGTTTTTGCTATTTTCATCAATTCATTATAGACCACTGTCACATCAAGTTTACTTCCAGATCTTCCTTTAAACATTGACTCAGCAACTAAACCAAGGTCACCCATCTTTTTATATAAACTTTCCACCTTCCCTATTCCAACATTGCAAACCTTTGCGATTGCCCTCTCTACAAGTTTCTCGGCCATACCAATTTCTACACCTTTGAATGGTGGAAGTAATCTTTCCTGTGAAAAGTAAACAATTTTATCTATTTCATCGATTTCTGCTTCCTTGAACATATTTGAAAGTATTTCAAACATTTCAAGTCTTTTTGTTGTCGATTCAAGTTTTTCAAAGTAATCTGCAAGTTTTGAGAACTTCATACTAATCTCATACCAAACCCAACATTTAAATTTTTATCTCAAACGTTCTTCCTATTACCTGGTCAAAAAGTGTTAAGTAATAATCGATGTCTATATCATCAAGATCAAAGAATTGGACTGGTCTTGCCCTGTAATTTATTGGTTCCTTTCCCTTAATGATCACAATCTCTAAGTTCATTCCTCGGTGAAGTTCGATCCCTTTTTCTTTTTTTAACCATTCAGCGCAACTCTTTATTTTACTTGTCCTTTCATACATTTCTAATTTCTTACCTAATTGCTCAATCAAAATGAGTTCAGATTTATCGATGCTCTTGTTCTCGATCCTCTTCCTGAATTCACTTGCAATTTGTTTTGCCTTTTGAATGTCATCTTCTTTTAAGATTATCTCTATTACTTTCCGTTGTGCTTCTTTTATTATCTTTGGATAATCCTTTCTTATAAACTCCATTCCTTTTGCCTCTATTTCATTATTTACCAAATGACAGTATTTTTTCTTTGCAAAGAAAATTGCCCTTCTTGCAATATATTGAAATTCGATTGAAATTGGGAAAGCTTTGTTTAATTCCTCTACCAAATTTTTTATATCAACCTTCTTTTTACTTATCACTTGTATTCCATCTGTATCCAAATATATTGGTTCAAATCCATTTTTTTCCATGAATGATTTCAGTTCTCTAATGTACTTTCGGCCAAGTGCAGTTGTAATCTCTGCGCCTTCTTTTGTATACAAACGTGAGGTTGCCCACCCCATATAACCATAAGTTGCGTTTGTTATTACTTTAATTGCATGTTGTTTGGCATCTAGCTGTTTGTATTCACCACTCTCTTCCTTGTATTTCTTCATATCTTTTTTTATTTCATTTCTTTTCTCTATTAAATTTCTCACAATTTCAGCAAGTAGACCTTTCTTTTTCTGACAGATATGATGTTGAATTCTTCTCCTGCCTTCCTCAACGATGATTGGCTTAACTTTATTCTTGCAACAATCACAATCAATCGTCTCTGGTGATATGTTAAATTTACTAATGATGCTGGGATACATTGATTTGAAATCAAAATAAGCAATATTTTCGTAAATTCCTGGTGCCTTTAACCAAACTTCACCTCCGACATAGTATTCTGTTTCTCCTTCCCTCCTTTTACCAATAGGATAATTTCTTTTTTTAGCTTCGTATAATACAATACCATCAACAAGTTCACCAACTGTATATCTAAAAACTTGTTGCGGCATTATTTTTGTGATCTTTGAGAGCTCTATCTGAAATGTAATTTGTTTATCAACAACTTCCTTTATCAATTTCAACTTTTTTTGTGCATAACCAATGAGTTCTTTCCTCTTATTTTTCCAATACTTACCAATCTCATAATCTAGAATTTCTTTGTAAGGTATTTTAATCCCAAGTTTTTCAGCAACTTCTTCGATACTCTTCGTTGGTAAATTTGGAAATTCCCTTATCGCGACAGGGAAGAAATCAGCATTTATTCTTCCTGGAATTACTGTTTCTTTCATTATCATTCCACGAAAATATTTTCCAGTCTCTATTGGTGCCTCATTAAATTTACCAATATTAAAATTGATTTTATGCTTCTTCGCTCTTTTGAATATGTACGGGAAGTCTTCTGTATCTTGTCCAAATCCAAAAATTATATCTGGATTGTATTTTTTAATAAAATCAATAAAATCTATTATTAATTTTTTATCATCCATGTCTTCTGAAACAAATGTTTTAAATCCATCGGCAAAACAAACAATAATTACGATCGGGTCTTTTTCAGCTGATGGGAATCCATCATCACTATATATTATTGATTTAAAATAAAATTTTTTTAATTTATTTTTTCCATCACCAATTGACTCTATCTTATTGAGCCTTATTTTTCCGTTTTCTTCATTGCCATAAACTACTACTTCTGAAAGTGGAGTCAGGTTATTTGAAAGCAAGAAAGATTGCCATTCTGGGATATCTTCCTTTCTATCTTCCCATCTTTTTACTCCAACGAGTGTTTTATCACCATTTTTCAACCATATTCTTACTTCTTTATTTTCTTCATCAAAATCACAGTAGTATAGTGTACCAGTAAACTTATCCATATTTTGTATTTAAAAATACCTTTTTAAATTCTATTGCTTTTACTCTTGAGTACAACAAAAACTTAAAAATGTGAATTTTAAAGTTATAATTGTGAAGAAAAAGTTGGTTTTTATCATGTCTATAATTTTCTTACTTATTTGTATCTCGGTAACATTTTCTATCGAAGAAAGAAAGAATGAAATAATAAATTCCAAATTTGATGAAAAGTTATTGGAGAAAATTTCAAATGAATCCAAAGAGGAAATAAGGGTTATAATAAAATTTTCACAAAAACCATCTTTATCTTTGGAATCTAAAATAAAAAGTAGTGCAAATATAATTTATGAATACAAATTTTTTAAAGGGATTGCAATAAAAGCAAATAAAGAAGTATTGAAAGACTTGGTATGGAGTAAAGAAATTGAGAAGATATATTCCGATGAAAAAGTTTCTTTACCGAAACCAATAAAAGTAATGCAAAGTGAATACTCTTCTTATGTTGACAATAGGAGTAATTATATCAATGTGCAACCAGTCTGGGATCAGAAAATTACTGGTTTCAATGTGACAATTGCAATTATTGATACTGGAATTGATCCAACTCATCCTGATTTTCTTTTTCCTGTAGGAAAAATAAGAGGATGGAAAGACTTCATAAATGGTAGACCAGACCCTTACGATGATCATGGTCATGGTACACACTGCGCAAGCCTAGCAGCTGGAACAGGTACACAATCTAATGGAAAATTTAAAGGTGTTGCACCTGATGCATTCCTTTTGATTGCAAAAGTGCTTGATGCTGAAGGTAGTGGATATAGTTCTGATATAATTGCTGGAATTGATTGGGCGATTCAAAATGGTGCTGATGTAATTAGTCTAAGTCTCGGGGGTAGTTACAGTGGTCCAATGTCACCATTAACTGAAGCAGTAAATAATGCAGTTGACCAAGGTATTTTTGTTGCTGTTGCGGCTGGTAATAATGGATAAAAAAATATTTTTAGTTTTGATTTTGATTGGAATAATTTTAATAGCAGGATGTATAGGTGAATATATTCAAATTGAATCTCCTGGTGAAGCACTAAAAGCAATGACTGTTGGCGCTTCTGATCAAGTAGATAGGATGGCGAGTTTTAGTAGTAGTGGACCAACAATGGAAGGCAATATTAAACCAGAAGTTGTCGCTCCTGGCGTTAATATCATTGCTGCAAGAGCTAGTGGAACAAGTATGGGAACAGTAATTGATAGTTACTATACAATGGCAAGTGGAACATCAATGGCAACACCACAAGTTGCTGGAGCTGCTGCTCTATTAATCCAAGCTTACAAAAGCACACATGGTGGACAAAGACCAAGGCCAGAATTAATAAAAGCAGCATTAATGCTTGGAGCTGATAAATTAAAAGATAGTTATGGAATTGAATATGATGCTTTCCATCAAGGAACTGGTAGAATTGATATCAACAATTCATATTGGCTTCTTATGAATAATAATGTTACAATTGCTGTCATACCGAATTTATGGAATATTTCAACATATACTGAAAGTCCTGAGAGAGAAACAAGTTTGAGTGAACCAATGCTTTTATATGGACTTATTCCTGGTTCAAGTACAAGCGGAAGATTTACAATCATAATTGGAAAACAATTACAAAATCTCACGGTAAGGACTGGTGGTGAAATAGCAGGTTGGATTACATTCAGACCACAAAATATAAGTTACATAGAACTTGGAAATAGGAGCGAATCACATCAAGTAATAGATGTAAATGTGGATGTACCAACCAATATACCTGGTGGCATATACACTGGTTTCATAAATTTCTCATGGAACAATGGAAGCATGTTAGTGCCTTGTGACGTAAAAATAGCGCAAAAAATTTCATTAACAAATGGTACTGCTAGTTTAAATGGGACAATAAATGTTACAAACACTACTTATTACTTCATTGAGGTACCTCCGGCAACTCAAACAAAGTTATACTTTACTTCAAACTTAAGCACTAATGATAGATTCTACGTTGTCTCACCTTCAAAGGAAATAGTTGATTTATCATCAAGTACTTCACTTGGTAATCCAACTACTGGAAATTATACAATCGTCTTAAGAACATATCGAATGGATCCAACAATTCAAACATTACTAAATTATACAAACCTTTCTTATGATGTAATAAATTCAACAAATAAAACATATCTGTTCTACTTCTCCCCTACTCGCCCTTTTAAATTGAACAAAGTTATTGTGAATCTAACATTACACATAAATGACAGTGAAAGTGATATATCAGTATTGCTGAATGGAAACGAGTTAATAAATATCACTGCAAATACAACAGATCAAAATTATAGTATTGATATCACTAGCAACATTATATTTGGTTATAATAATTTAAGCCTCTCAACAGATTTTACAAATAAAGTAATTTATTTGAGTAAAATTTTGATAATTGCGAATACAAGTCCAACATATGAACTAAATTCAACGCTTTATGCAATAAAATCAGAACCAACTGATGTTTATGTGTTATTTGATATAAATGAAACAAATAAAACATTGAATTTGACTTATTATAATTTTGGCGTTCCACTAACAAATGTTAGTTGGTTTATCTACTGTGGTGAAAGAGTAAAATCAACAGGAAGTGGCACTATTCAGCTTACCTCTAGAAGTTATTCTGACTGGCCATATAATACTTATACATATAACTTAAATGTTCCAAGCGGAATTGTGAAGATGAGTATAAATATCGTCCCTGATGATTTCTCTGAAGGGGTAGTAATAACAATTTATAATCCTAACAATGTAACTTATCTGGGTGGGTGGTATTATTCTAGCACAACATTTCAAACATATGATATAGTACCTGGAAATTGGAGGATTGTTTTTAGTAAGTATGGTTATAATCATACAGTAAACATTTTATACACATTCTACGAAGCCTCAAATTGTAGTGGTATAAACATTAACAATTCATTTAATTCTTTAGAAAGTAATGCAAACAAAAATTTGAGTATTTATATTGATGTAACCAACAACACAGGGAAAGTAATTAAAGGATACATAAAAGGGTATGATCCAAACCTTACGATAATAACACCAATTACAATCGCTAGCTATCTTAATTTTACACAACAGCTGAATTTGACGATAAAAGATGATGAATTGTGGGGAATGATTTCATCTCCAGAAAATGGAACTTATAGAATCTTATTTAACATTAGTTCAAATAGAACAGTAATACCGATGATGGCTGTAAAAGTTGATGTGGATTCGTTCTTTGTGAAACAAAATGAAATTAGTGGGAATCTGAGTAAATCATCTTGCTATCAAACTTTTGTGACGATAGACTATGATTTGAAAAATTCTACTGGAGCAAACATGTCAGATGGATTTTTGGATGCTACTGGTTATTATGTTGGAAATATACCAACAACAAATCACAAGTTTTATCTGGGATCATTTATGCTTCAACACACACCGCCTAATTATTCAACTGTATATGCGCCACAAAATTGTGGTAATTCATGCAGTAATGCATGTTCAATTTCATTGAATGAATATGTCATTGATTCGACACAAACATACAAATATTATAAGTTTACAATAAATGAAAGTAAACTAATTACTGTTACACTAAGTATGGATTCTGGCGTAGATTACGACTTATACACAGAGTGGTACGGTAATTGCCCTGATTCAAGTCACTGGAGTTGTAGACCATATACTGGCGGATCAGCAACAGAGAGTTGTAGCTCAATATTGACTGCTGGCACTTATTACATAATGGTTGATCTTTGGAGTGGTGTAGGAAATTATACCCTGTCTGTAAGTACAACCACTTATACACCAAACATGTTAGTAAGTGATAAGGGTTATCTCTATTTTGATAGTGATTCAGATGATGATTTCAGCGATGAGACACAGATCTCTCAGAATTCAAACATCACAATCCATGGTTTAAATTTTACTGCTTATCAAATATCTGTTTACTCTACTCACGCTTATGTAAGTCTTTCAAGTCCGCTTTGTGGTTACTCTTCTTATTTGTATTATGGAAAAATTGATGGTAAGGAGGCTGTCTATGGGTCTAATGATAAACTTGTTTTTGATGCGAATAATGACACTTTACTTGATTATCAAACTGAATCATCTAGTTTAAATGGTGTCATCCAAAATTATTTGTTCAATAGTGTTGTAGATATGGGTAATTTGAAAAAAATAATTCTGAGAGATCTAAATTCTCCACTTTATATTGATCTTATTCCAAATAAAACATATGATGTGGTATTAAAATTAAAAACGACATCCGAAAATGAGACAAATGTATCAATAACACCTTCTTTACAATATGTGGGTCTACACATCTTAAATATAATAAATAAATCAGAATTGATTTACGGTGATGTAGTGAACTTAACTGGCATCGTTAACAATACTGGTGGATTAAATGTGAGTGGCAATTACACATTGAATTTATGTTTTGAAAATGGTACTGTAATACAGAACTTATTTAATGAAAGTATAGAATTGGAAGATAATCAGGCTATATCCAACTCCACACTATTAAGTCTATTTTATAACCCTGGGAAATATAAATTGATTTACAAATTTGATTTCGCATCCCCAGATTCAAATTCAATAATTGGTGAAGATAAAATAGAAATAAATCCACCATTAAGCATTTCTGTCTCTGCCTCGAATATATTTGTAACAAATTCAACATACCTGGTAAACTTTACATTAACTAACTTAATAAATGAGTCGATAGAAGGTACATTTCTATTCTTCTATATAAAAAATAATTCTTATTATCTAATCAATTCGACACCATTAAATATATCAACGAGCGAGACTAAAAACTTAGGTTATACTCATACATTTTCAGAAGTTGGTAATTATTTCTTACTGGGCAGCTTTGATTATACTAATTTAGCGATAGAAAGAACGAACATAAGTAAGAGAATTTCTGTAGCAATGCGTTATGGTGGTTACTGTGGTGATGGTGTGTGTAGGGGTGATTTGGGTGAAAGTTGTTCAAATTGTCCGCAGGATTGTGGAAAGTGTGATGGTGTAAGTTGTTCATCTGCTTCTGAATGTCAAGGAAAATATTGTTGTAATGGTATTTGTAGTAGTACGCCTTGTAATCCATGTGCTGGTGTGAATTGTGGATCAAATGCATATTGTAGTGGTGGTGTTTGCTATTGTAACAGTGGATACTATAATTGTGATGGAAGTTGGAGTAATGGGTGTGAATCATCAACACAATGTGTATGGACTCCACCAAGTTCCATTGTTGGATTAAATGTGAGTAGTGGAACAATACAGGTCACCGTAAACAACAGTGGACAATTTAATTTCATAGTAAATATTAAAAATATCTATACAAGAAAAGTGGAAAACATCAGTTTTGTCTGTGTAAGTTTTACGAATTGCTCTTGGATAAGTTCATCACCAAGTGCAATGAGTTTAGATCCTGGGGCACAATCTGCATTCACAGTTACTGTCAATGTGCCTCCAGGTCATGAAAACAAAAATTTAACATTACTTTATGGCGCAGCTGGCAAAAGCAATGTGACTACAGTTGAATCAAATATTGCATCTTTACTAGTTATCGTAAAGTTAATAACTACACCTGAAACAGACACAATATCAATCGTTAATTTTGATGTTCCAGCAAGCGCAAATGTTTCAGAGGAAATAAGGGCATCAGTCGTGATAAGAAATAATGGAACAACAGACAAAACGGTTACGGTCGATATTCTAGCTCCGTTCCCGCTACAAACCGATCCTGCTAGATCAATCACCATATCTAGGAATTCAAGTTCAACTACGGATTTCATAATAAGAAATCTGAACACAAGTGGTATTTATACAATTACAGCGAGAGTTAGGTACCTCGTTAATAATGTTTCGACTGAGAAAACAATGAGTAAAAGTCTAACTGTAATTAAGGTTAGCGAAGCTGGACCTCAACAAAATCAAACGCAGAGAGTATATGCGCCAGGAAACACAACGATCACGATTGAAATCGCTGGAGAAATTAAGAATGTGTCAGTAGAATACAAACCAATTAGTGATATTGCAGCAAGTAAAATGAATGTAGATCTACGTGGTGCAATTTCATCAATTTCAGGTGAAATGAGTGAAATTAATGAAGTAAAAGTTTCTGAGGAAAATATGAATCCATATTATGAAATAAGCGGGGTGTCAAAAAAGAAAGTTTTATTATTATTCGAAGCACGGATTAACACGAAAGCAATCATCGATGCAAGTAATGGTACGATAATCAGTTTAACCAAAGAAGATAAAAACTTGAGGACAATAGAAATGTTTTCTCTGTTGGCGCTTGGACTTCCAGGCTTCATATTAACATTAATAATAAAAATGTTGGGGTGGATAGGATAATGGAAAAAAAGATAATTGCAAGTATAACAAATTTCATTTGGCCGGGAATTGGTTATATCTACCTTGGTAACTTACAACTAGGTATCATCATCTTATTTTCTTATATTTTGATTTGTTTCTTCCTGATTCAAATTGCATATATTTTTCCATTTGTATTGATTTTGGGACTTGCCTTAAATCTGTTCTTAGCATATCATGTATATACAACTGGTGAAGTGGTCAGTGTTGGAATTGATGAGAAAGTCAGAGAAATATCACAGAGATTTCAAAAGATTAGATATAGTTTGAATATGTTGGAAAGTAAGATCAATGAAAGACAAGATCGAGTCTCAATAGCAAGAATAAACTCGCTTAAATTGAGGATAGATGGGGCAAATAATATGGTAAATTATATTTTAACAAATTATAATAGAGGAAATTTAAAAGATCTTGGTGAATACATCAAAAAAACTGAAAATTTTTTAAAGACAATCGAAGTTGAACAAGAACAACTCTTTAATTTGATCTATTCTTGAATATAAGAATTTCGCATTAGTTTTTTAAATATATTTTATAAATTTAATTCATGGTGATTAAGAAATATTTTTATAGCATCGAGGTGTAAAGATTTTTTCGACATGATAAAAAATAAATTAAAAAATTTTTCAGATGAACTTAAAGTCATATTTACGAAAACCTTTCTTTCAAATTTTATAAGCGGTGTTAGTGAGCCCTACGATTCAGTTTATGTAAATCAATTTGCATCCTCTAAAATACAAATCGGTTTTCTGTCATCACTAAATTCATTTTTAATATCTATTTTTTCATTACCTGGTGGGTTTTTAGCTGACAGATTTGATAGAAAAAAAGTTTATTTATTCGGATTATTTTTAAGTATATTGGTTCCATTCTTTTACTTCATTGCAAATGATTGGAACATTATTGTAATAGCTATTATATTTAGTGGTATCAGCACTGCCATCTCTTCTCCTGCTTGGAATGCAATATTGGCTAACAGTACAAACAATGAAGAGAGGGGTTATGTCTACGCGCTCGTTAATATATTTACAATTTTACCTGTCATAGTTGCCCCGATAATTGCTTCTAAAATAATTGGTAATAGTATGAAAGTTGAAGACATAAAGCCAATTTATCTTGTGCAGTTAATTTTGATTATTGTACTTTTTGTGTACGTCACAATTTATTTGAAAAAAGATGAGAGATTTTTTGGTAAGAAGGGAAATATCATAAAAGATTATTTCGAGCTGCAAGAAAATAAAAATCTAAGATATTGGTTAATAATCAAATCAGTTGGTGCATTGATATTTGGTCTATCTTCTCCTTTTATGCTGATTTACGCTGTTACTATTGGTGCAAGTGCTATTGATCTTGCAATGATGATAACGCTTAGGAAATTATCAAATATGATTTTCTCACTCAAGGCTAGTAATGTAGCAGATGAAGTTGGAAGAAAAAAGACAATCATTTTAAGTCATTTGATAATGTATCTTGCAATAATACTATTTATCTCGGCAAAATCACCTGAAATTTTAATTTTATCTTACTTTATTTGGGGAATATCTGATGCTTTTAGCATAGCTTGGAGCATGGAAATGATGGAGCTTGTATCACCTGAATTTAGAAGTAGATGGAGCGCACTTGAAACATTCGTTTGGAACTTATTTTCGATTCCTGCTTTCATCCTTGGTGGTTTCATTTGGGAAAAAGTAAATTTTGTACTCTCACTTATGTTATTAATGGTAATAGATGCTACTTTTAGAATGACAATGTTATACTTAAAAATTCCAGAAACAAAAAAGCAAAAGTGGTATGTAATACCACCATTACCACGTAATTATGAGTATGATAGAAACATTACAGATATGTTAAAGAAAGCACAAGCAAATTATGTTCACAGAGATGCTTGACTTATTTAAATTCTTTTAACAACGCTTTACCAATAAATCTTGATAATTTCTTTAAATCTGAAAGATTTATTAAAGTGTTATCGATCACAAAATTGTAATAATTTAAATCCAACATATTTACTTTGTATATTTTTTTGTACATTTTAAGATCGGCTTCATCTCTTTCTTTTATTAGTCTCAACGTTTCTTCATATTTTTTCTTGTCCCTCCTCGCTACTCTTCTTGCTCTTTTTTCAAGAGAGCATAAAACAAAAATTCTAATATCTGCAAAATCTCCAGCTACCAGTCCAGCAAGTCTTGAATCTATAACCACATTCCCTCTTTGAGCTAACTCAAGAATTTTTTTATCAACAAGTAAATCCAGTTCCTTCTCTCTTATTTTGCATAGTTCAACCAATTTTATTCCTCTCGTCTTTGCTTCTCTTCTGAATATTGCCCCGCCACTAAAGTACTTTAAACCTGTTGCCTTTGCAATTTCTTTTGCCACCGTAGACTTACCGCTTCCAGAAAGTCCAGAAATGGTAATAGTAATCCCTTCTTTTTTTAAATTTCTATTTTCAAATTTTTTTAACACCTTAATAAAAGTTCCCATTTTATCTCTTTGCGAAGAAAAATGGACACTTCCTACATACTTCAGGTAGGTCTTCTGGATTTTTTGTTTTCAAATATGTCCCAAGCGCATCCTTTGGAGGACAATCATCATATATTCCATTACAATTTGGAAATTTTCTACTTGATTCAATTTTCTGCCATTCTGTCTTAACTTTTATCTTCGGTCTTTCCTTTCTTGCCTTACCACCCATAGAATTTCTAAAAACTTATTTATTTTTAAACATTCCTTTTTACTTAAATACAAAAATTAATGATTCATTGTAGGAAAATTAAAGGATGAATACAACAATGATTAAGAATATGACAAAGGTGATGAGCGTAACAAGGAAATTTTTCTTCCATTCTGGGCACCATTTAATTCCAAAAATAAAACCAATTAAGAAACCGATAATGTGTGCGAAAAATCCGATATTACTTTTATCTCTATAAATTACAGACAGTATATTTGAGACAATGTAAAGAAATGAAATTAAACCAAGTGGAAGTGGAAAAAACACGATTGAAAAACTAATTGGCTTTGAAAGCATTACAAGCGATAAAAGCGAAAAAATTGCACCAGATGCACCGACCAAGAATGCTTCGCTTGGATAAAAGAATGAACCAACTAGAAATGATAGTATACCACCAACAAAATAAACGAGAATGAACTTAAGAGATCCGTAAATTTTCTCAGCTGTTTTGCCAAAAGCATAAAGGCCCAACATGTTCAAAAGTAGATGCATAATATCCGCATGCACAAAAAGAGAAGTGATAACAGTCCAATAGGCACCGCTAACAAAATTTTTCTGAGAGAAAAGAATATTTTCAGTAATAAACTTTTCATTGATTCCAAAAAATTGTGCATTTGCTAGAATAAGAAAAGAAATGATGTTAAGGATTATCAATATTGTAAATAGTCGCATAATTATCCAACGTTTTTCTCTTTAATAAGTTTTATTTTATCAACAGTAAAATATATTATGGAGAATATACTCAGAAAAAACATGGTTTTTATAAAAATAATAAAGAAAGGTTTCTGGATCAAAAGAAAGAATTATGAAAGAGCAAGTTCAAATGTTGTTTTAGTAATAAATGGGAAGGATATAATTTTAGTTGACACGGGAAATTTAAATGAAGATAAAGAGATCATTTCTGCATTGAATATAGAAGGAGTTAGGATAAATTCAATAAATATTGTAATTAATACACATTATCACCTTGATCACATATCAAATAACTTCCTCTTCAAAAATGCAGCGATAATTGCCTCAGGAATAATTTTAAAAAACGGTGAATTTTCAAAATGGGATGGTAAGGAAATGCGAATTACAAAAGATGTTAGCATCATGAAAACACCTGGACATACAAGAGATGATTGCTCAGTAATAGTAAGATCAAATAAAGGTATAATCGCAATTGTTGGTGATCTAATTCCAAGCAAAGATAGAATAAATAAGAAAGATCCGATTGCTTGGAACAATAAAACATTAATGAAAAACAGAAAAAGAATATTGAAGATCGCAGATTTCATAATTCCGGGTCATGCTCCAATGTTCAAGGTAAAAAAGAAATGAATGTAATAAAAATTTCTCCTTCCTATATCAGTGCGAATTCTTATCTTATACTTTCGAAAAAACCAGTACTCATCGATGCTGGTATGGATGCTAAGTTAGTGATAGAAAAAATTTATGAAAATAAAATAAAAAAATTACATTATATTATCTTAACACACATGCATTATGATCACATTGCTGCTTCGATGGAAATTAAAAAAAGAACTGGGGCAAAGATAATTATGCATCGAGATGACGCAGTATTAATCAAAAAATCAGAATTCACAGCTTCTAATATTTTTGGTAAGAACAATCCAAAAATAAAGATTGATAAATGTCTCGTGGGAAACGAGAGATTTAATCTCGGAGACATAGAATTAATCGTTATTCATACACCGGGGCATACGCCTGGAAGTATTTGTTTGTATGAAAAAAATGAGAAGGTAATTTTTTCTGGTGATACTGTCTTTCCAGATGGTGGATTTGGAAGAACTGATTTGCCTGGTGGTGATCACAAGAAATTAATTGAATCTTTGAAAATTTTATGTAAACTTGACATAACAAAACTCTATCCTGGCCACATGGAAATTACAAATGAAAATGTGAATGAACAAATAAAGAAATCATTAGTGCTTGCGAAATCGATGGTTTAAGGAACTGATTCGTTGTATAACTTGACACAGTTTAAACATATCTTTTCCTTAATGTTCCCATGTTCATCGCAAAATATTTTTCCACAAAATTTACATTTCGCACTTTCAATTTCAATCCTGTGGTTTCCTATTTCACAATAGAAGTACCTTAATTCTTCTTTCCTATTTTGAATCCATTCCTTAATTTCTGACATCTATTTCCGCTTTAAAATGTTTCTTGGACTTGGAAAAAGTTCAACTGGTTTTGATATCCAACCTTTGTATAATATAATCGAACCCACCATTGTCAAGATGAAGCCAATAACACCAAAAATAATGTTTATTTCGGTGTAATAGACATTATAGCTTGCCACACTGTATACTGAGATAAAACCAAGTCCGACGATCACAATTCCAAGTAAAAATTTAAATATTTCCATTTTACATCAGGTGCTACAATTTTTTATCGTAATAAATCCCTTTTCCAAGTTATCTTTATAATAATAAATTATTCCAATTGTATAATTTCTTCTATATGTAATCGGTGTTTTTACTTCAATGGGCAATGAAAAATTAACAAAATCTATTTTCTTTGAATAAACAATTGCTTCTATCTCATTGTAGTATCTTAATTCAATTGGGCTGCGCAATTCCTTTGTGATTGTATTTCTTTTAAGCGAAAATTTGATCTTATCAGTCGACGCATCGCATGTCAAATTCACAATTTCAATCTTTGGAATTATTTTATTTTCAAGTATCAAAAATTCTTCCCCATATGTTTTATCACTGAATACAATACACACATCGCCTGTTCTCTTGTTCACAATTGTATTATATGAACATTTTTCCTCAAAGGAGCTTACAGTAAAAAACTCATAGGTATCGTTCTTTAAAATATTGTTAATACTACAATTGTAATAACCAAAGTTATAAGACTTAAACTCAAGATTCAACAATAATGCTATTGTTATTTCACCTGTTAATGCTTCACCTGTATAAAAAGATGAAATTACATCCACCTTACCACTACACAATTTTTTTGTCTCATTTATTCCTATTTCCGTTGAATTTACCGGTGGAAGAGTTAAATTTGTTTCATTTGTGATTTGTGGAATTGTCTGATTTTGAGTTGTTTTATTGATATTAGCTTCCTCTTGTTTGACGCAACCAAAGCTAATTAATATTAACAAAAACATAAAGAAGTAGGTCATTTTTTTGATCATCTTAATAAAATATGGGAATTATGGATTAAAAAATTTATGATTCTGTTAAATGAAGTCAATTTCTAGAATCGTTAAAGAAATAAAGTTTGAATTTTTCTTTTAAAATATGGTGCACGCAATTTGGAAAGGATCGATTTCATTTGGGCTTGTCAACATTCCAATAAAAATTTATGTGGCAACTAAGCCAAAGGAAATAGAATTTAATAATTTGTGTAGTGAATGTAACACGCCATTAGAATACAAACGTTGGTGCCCAAAGTGTGAAAAAGAAATTGCATGGCGGGATGTAAAAAAGGGATTTAAGATTTCTAAAGATAAGTGGATTGTTATTGAAAAGGAAGATTTAAACAAAATAAAACTACCAAGCACAAAGACAATCGATATAAAACAATTTGTTGATATTTCACAAATAGATCCGATATTCTTTGAGAAAAGTTATTATGTTGTACCTGACGAGGGTGGAGTAAAATCTTATTCATTACTAGTGGAAGCACTTCGAATTACAAATAAGGCAGCCGTGGGAAAAGTGGTAATGAGAGATAAGGAATATCTTGTTTGTTTAAGACCATTCCAAAATGGTTTAATAATGCATATCCTCTTCTTCTTATCTGAAATTAAGGACATAAAAAAATTGAAGGAACTCGAAAATCTTGTTATTGTAAGTAAGGAAGAACTAGAACTTGCTAAGATGTTGATTAACAAGCTCACACAACAAGAATTCAATCCAGCAAAATTTAAAGACCAATACACCGAAGCGTTGAAGGAATTAATAAAAGCAAAGAGTGAAGGTAAGGAGTTCAAAGTGAGTGCAGAAGAAAGAGTTGAAAAAGCTGAGGAACTTATTTCAGCACTAAAAGAAAGCATTGAGAAAGAAGGTGAAGAAGAAAAGTAAAAAATTAATTCTTTAAATTTTAAATTTAGACTATGGATCTAATGGAAAAAGACATAAAACCAATGCTCGCTTATTCCTCAAGCGCATTTGATGATGAAGATTGGATTTGTGAAATAAAATTGGATGGAACTAGGACGATATGTTATTTTGATGCTGATAGAAATCATATAAGATTTTTAAATCGTAGAATGATTGATTTTACACATAAATATCCTGAAATATATAGTGCACTCCCAAATGCAATAAATGCAAGGCAAGTGATATTGGATGGTGAGATTGTAACTTACAACAAAGAAGGTAAACCAGACTTTTATTCATTACAAATGAGGGAACATGTAGACGACAAAATTAAGATTGATGTACTTTCAAAAACAATACCAGCCACATTTGTTGTTTTCGATATCCTTTATTTAAATGGTGAAGAATTAATTGATAAGCCTTTAATTGAAAGAAAAAAGATTTTAAGAAATGTCTTGAAAGATAATCCTTTCATAAGAATATCTGAAGAATTTAATGGAATAAATTGTAAGAAATTATTTGAAGAGATAAAGAAAATCGGGTTTGAAGGGCTTATGATGAAGAAGAAAGATTCACCATATTTGATTGGAAAAAGATCAAAATTTTGGCTAAAGATAAAGAATCTAAAAACAATTGATGCAGTAATAATTGGTTATACTGAAGGTAAAGGAAAAAGGGAAGGATATTTTGGTGCGCTTGTACTCGGTTGTTATCATAAAGGAAAATTGTTTCATATTGGACGAGTCGGAACTGGTTGGGATGATGAAAAGTTAAGAGAAATTAAAAATAAACTTGACGAAATTGCTGCTGAATGTCCGGTGAAGGACACATTAAAGAATTGGCAAGACTATGAAAAAAAATACGTTGTTAAATGGGTGCAACCAAGAATTGTTTGTGAGGTTAAATTCATGGAAATAACGAAAGATCTTATGCTCAGAGCACCAAGCTTTATCAGACTAAGAGAGGATAAAGATGCCAAAGAGTGTGTACTGGAAGAAAATCTATGAAAGCTATTTTTCTGATGTAATAGAAGAAGCGAAGTACTATGCTAACTTATGTTTTTCTGGAAAAAGGTGGTATGGAAACGCACTTTTAATTATAATTGATGCCTGCTTAGACAGTATTGGTTTAAATTATTTTAAAATTGTCGTTCCTAGAGTTGAGAAATTTTATGAGGATTATGTTAGAACAAGAAAAATCTCGACACTTGAAGATTTTGTCAAATTAAATGCCAAAGATGAAAGACTAAGAAAATTAATCAAAAATGAAAGGGTCTGGAATGCTTGCCTTGAAATATGTAAGAGAATATTAAGGATAAAAAAAGAACAAAATTTGAGCGATTTTGGTGCATTAAAATACTGGGCTAAAAAAGCAAATTATGAGAATTGGGAAGAAGATGAAATTGGAAAGATCAAAGGTGTGGGTTTGATTACATTTCAATATTTGAGAATGCAAGTTGGTGTTGATACTTCAATGCCAGATAAAATAATCAAACGTTCGATTGAGAGATTATTCAAGATAAAATCGGATAATGAAATTGATCTAATAAAAAAAATAGAAGTGATTGCAAATAAGATTGGAATCTCACAGATAGAGTTGTGCTGGGCAATATGGATTAAAGAATCTGATAAGGGAAACAAATGATAAAAATAAAGAAATTGATTCAATCAGTTGTAACTTGGTATGGCCCATGTTACTCAAAGAGATTAGGTATAGAATTAGAAAAAAAGAATGAAATTTTTAAGTGGTTTCTTGCAAGTATTTTGTTTGGTGCACCAATTAACGAGAAATCTGCAATCAAGACCTATTTCTGCTTTAAGAAATATAAAGTATTAAGTCCAGAAAAGATCATAGAAACGGGCTGGAATGGGTTAGTGAAAATCCTTGATGAAGGAAGTTACACAAGATATGATTTCAAAACAGCGGATAAATTACTTGAAGTAATGAAAAATTTGGTTAAAAATTATGATAGTGATATAAACAAAATACGTGAAAGCGCATCAAACACAGAAGATTTGAAAAATAAAATAAAGGCGCTTGGGAAGGGGATAGGTGATATTACAATAAATATATTCCTAAGGGAACTTAGATATGTCTGGAAAATAAGAGATTTAGAGTTAAGCAAGTTTACAATTATCAGTGGTAAAAATCTTGGGATTATCAAAGAAGGTAGTTTTGATGAAATTGAGGAAGTATGGAAGAAAAATCGGTTACCTGGGTATGATGCAATTGATCTTGAAACTTCTTTATTGAAAATTGGTAAGGATTTATGTAGAAAGGGAAAATGTAATTTATGTAAAGTGATTGACTTCTGCAGGTGGAGAAAATGACTGGTCCTGGTATTGGTAAGTTGAGTTTAAAAAAAGCTAAAGTTTACATAGAGAAGGAAAACAAAAAAGTAAGCTTGGATGGGGCTTCTGTTTACATTCATGTCAAGGGCTTTTCATTAGCGAGAGTGACACATTTGGATATAGAGCATGAATCATTGAATCACATTGTGAATAACGGAAAATTTTTAAGTATACATGGGATAAAAAATGGATTAAAAATTAAATTGAATGATGAAAGTATTGTTGTTCTCCATAAATTTTTAAATTTGATCTTGGGAGAAAACGAAAAAACAAGAACTTGGGTCGGTGGAAAAGAAAATGGTGTTTATATCGGTTTTAAAAAAAGTGAGATAATAAAACTAGAGAATGTTGCAAGAGAAAAATTTAATTTCAAATTTTAAGAAAAATTAATTAATTTGTAAGAATTCTGATTTAAAATGAGCAAAGCACAGTATGCGGTTATTATCATTATATTAGCAATGTTGGCATTAATATTACTTTATATGCTTTGGGTAAATCCTTAGTAATGGAAAATTGGAAGTTTGCTGAAATGGCTTATAAGAAAAAAATTTTCTTCTTAAATTATGATAACTGGCGTTGCAGAACTTCCTCTTCATGATGGTAAGTGCCCAAAGTGGTTGTTCGATAGAATGGTGAAACTTTGTAGGGAGATCGTAGAAATAATTGTGATTGAATACGGAAAAAATGAATTCCTCAAAAGAATTGCTGATCCTTTCTGGTTTCAAGCACTTTCATGTGTGGCTGGATATGATTGGAATTCAAGTGGTTGTACTACAGTCACAACTGGGGCATTGAAAGAGGGTATTGGAACTGAGATGGGAATTGCTATTTTGGGTGGTAAGGGAAAAGCTTCAAGGGAAGTAGCAAATGAAATTGAAAAAATAGGTGGGGTTTTTAATTTTTCAGATAAAAAAATTGAAGATTTGAAATATACAAGTAGAATTGTTGCTAAGGTAGATAATGCTGTATTACAGGATGGTTTCCAATTATATCATCACAGCTTCATCGTAAGCGAAGATGGAGGATGGGTAGTCATCCAACAAGGAATGGATACTGAAACCAAATATGCAAGGAGATATCATTGGATATCTGAAGGGTTAAAAAATCTCATTGAAGAACCACACGCAGCTGTAGTTTGTGACATTAAAAAAACAAATGTTTTAAATATGACTGCGAAAGAAAGTGAAGAGTGCAGAAATGCCTGTGTTGATCTCGTAAATGATAATCCACTGCATTTAAAAAAGTATTTGTTAGGTAGACAAAAATTATTGAATGAATTCATGAATGACGTTGAAGTACTTAGAATGCCGATGAGACATAAAATAATTAAAGAAGATTTAGGTGAGGAGATAATTAAAACTTTGAAAAAGGTATATGAAATCCAGCCAAAAAATTATGAAGAACTAATCGCGATCAAAGGAGTTGGACCAAAAACAATTAGGGCGCTTGCGCTTATTTCTGATCTTATATATGGGGCTAAGGCAAGCTGGAAGGACTGTGTCATTAAATATTCTTTTGCGCATGGTGGAAAAGATGGATATCCTTATAAAATAAATAAAAAGCAATACGATAAATCAATAGAAGTATTAGAAGATGCGATAAAAATGGCAAATATTGGTAAAAGGGAGAAATTGGATGCAATAAAAAGATTGAATTCTTTCTTAATAAATGATATAAATTAAAAAATTGATTTTAAAATAATGGGATTCATTGAAGATTTAAAAAATTTTGAAAATTCGGTTGTAAAAATTGGGACGTTGGATGGCGCTGTCCATAACGGTATACTAAAAACAATAAAAGATGACTATGTCATACTGGCAGCAGAATCTTCAGTATTAATACCATTTGACAAAATATGTAGTATTACAATTATCAGAATGAGGTAATTTTGAATAAATATAAAATATTCAAATTCATATTATTAAGAGACAATGAGAATAAATTTTAGGTTCATGATTATCTTTGTACTTTTATTACCATTTGTATCGGCATGCTTTGCTATACCTTACTGGTATAACTTTAGCATTGAGAGAGTAGCTGAAAATCAAGTTAAAGTATATGCTTTTTGGAATGAAAGTAATGCAAGTTGTAATCTAAGTTCATTCATTGTCTCTTGGAACTATTCTAACTCAATCTACAATGATAGTATAATTTTATTTAATACAACGCCAGGTTGGTCAAATTCAACAAAGGTAATAGACTCAACAACCAAAATAAGGGCGATGGTCTATGTAAATAATACATTGAATGAATGGAATTCAACAAATTGGAGTGATCAATTGCTTATTGATATTTTAAATCCAGAAGTTTTAATTACAGAACCGATGAACAATACGATTATCGGAAAAGATTGGGTTATACTAAACTATACAACAATTGATAATTATAAAACAAACTTAAGTTGTTGGTATGGTTTGAATGATGAAATTGTATATGATTCGATCGTCAACAATGGTTCTTTTAGAATAATAAACATCACGAATTTATCAGAAGGAATGTATAAACTGTGGGTGATATGTCAAGATGATATATTAAATGGAACATCAAATTTAATTAATTTCAAGGTAGACTTAAATACCCCATTTTATTCAAATATCACACAAATACCAAATAGAAATCCATACTATAATGAAGATGTTTTTTGTAATGTGGTGTGGAATGATTCAATCAACTTAACAGAAGTAATTTTCAGTTCAAACTATTCTGGAGTCTGGACGAATTATACAATCACATTAGATGCAAGTGAGCCATATAGTGTAAGCTATAAGATAGGTGCTGGAAATTGGACAATTGGAAAAGTTTATGCATGGAAATACTATGCGAAAGATTCATTGCAACATTGGAATGAGATCCCAACATTAATCTATGTAGTTAATGATTTACCGCAACAACCATACCAACCTACGCAAGCTCAATTGACATTGTATTTTCCAACAAGAATAATACTGACGCAAGCTTCTTTCTATGATACAAATGCAATCGTAAGTGCGCATAATGGTAATATAAGTAATGTTTACTTATCAATAAGTGGGCTAAACAATTCATGGTATCAGATAAATCCAATCTATAAAAACATAACAATGAATACAAATGAAACATTTCAAATTAGATTTGTAATTCCATTAGATGCGATTATAGGAGATTATCCTTTTTCAGTCACGGCGAATGGTGTTTCAGCCAACAATCCAGTTAGCAGTAACAAAATAAATACAACAATGATTGTAAATCGGGCAGTACCTTTCCTAAATATTTCTGTTGATTTGAAGAATAATGTTGTTTGGGTGGGGAGTCTTCTAAATTTCATTGTTAATATCACAAATTTTGGAAAAGGTGCAACGAATGTATTTTTAGAATATCAGATAAAAAAAGGTGAAAAGGTATTTGAGAAAACAAATGAAACAGTATTTGTGGAAGATTTTCTAAGTTTAGATAGAGCAATATTAATTCCGATGCAAATTGATCCTGGTGTATACGAGGTTATAGTATTAGCTAGTTATATGTATGAACAAAAAATAAATGCAAGTGCAAGTTTATTTGTCAAGAAAGATTGTGTGAAAATAAGTAAGACAAATTTCCTAATATCTTCAAACAAATCAAATGAGATAAAGATAATATTAGAAAATGTGTGCGGACTTCCAATCCATCATCTAAATGTAAGAATAGAAAGTCTGAATTATTCAAAAAATTTTTCAATACTGGATAAAAATTTGGAAATAATATTGAATCTGAACTTGGAAGAAGGAATGTATGATTATCTATTGTACATTGATTATGATGAAGGTGGTTCTATTATACCATTAAAATTTAACTCGAGGAGCCCATTCTATATGGAGAGAATCGATACAATTAAAGATAAAATAAAAAATTTAAGAGAAGAAATAGACCAACTTCATTTATTTCCGAAATCAAACTTATATTCAAGTTTGTTAAACATTGAATTTCTTTTAAATAAATCGCTCATGTATATCGAACTTGGTGACTATGTGTCCGCGGATAAAATAATATTGGCCATAATTGACTACATAAATAAGCTATCTGACGAAATAAAATTAAAGAGAAGCTTTGAGTGGATTGGTATTTTGGTGATATTCATTTTAATTCTATCAAGTTTATTGTTCGTCTTTGGAATTGAGAAAAAATTCATAGAGAAAACAAAATTTATTGCCCAACCAAAAAAGATTGAGGTAGATTTTTCAAAAATTCCTAAAAAAGGTATATACTTAGGTAAAATTTTGAACACAAAAGAGAACGCATACATCGATGTAAATGAATTAATGAAACATATGCTACTTGCAGGTTCAACCGGTTCAGGAAAGTCAGTAACTGCGATGATAATTGCTGAAGAACTACTTAAATTAAAAATACCTGTAATCGTGCTCGATCCAACACAACAATGGACTGGGTTTATCTCAAAGTGTGATGAACAAAGCATGTTAAGACTCTATAAAGAATTTGGTTTAAAGGAACCAATGAATTTTGCAACAGATATCATAAGAATAGACGCAGATACAAAGATAGAGATGGAAAGATATTGGCAAGGTGGGATTACAGTATTCTGTTTGAATGAACTCAATAATGAAGATTTTGATGAATTTATAAAAAAATTTCTAAATTCATTTTTTGAAGCAGATCTAGAAGAAAGTGAAAAATTAAAGTTGTTGATTGTGCTTGAAGAAGTGCATCGCTTATTACCAAAGTATGGTGGAAAAAAGGCATACTTAATGCTCGAGAAAGCAGTTAGGGAATTTAGAAAGTGGGGAATCGGTTTATTGCTTACATCGCAAGTTCTAACTGATTTTAAAGCAGTAATAAGAGCTAATGTTGAAACTGAAATTCAGTTCAGGACAAATTACGAAGGGGATATAAACAGGATAAAAGAAAAGTATGGTGGTGCCTTTGCTAAAATGATACCAAAATTAAAGACGGGGGTTGGTATGATACAAAATCCAGAATATAATAATGCGAACCCATACTTCATAAAATTTCGACCCTTACTCCATTCACCACATTCGATTCCAAATAAAAAGATTGATGAGATTCAGATTTATAGAAAAAAAATATTAGAACTGAAGGAAAAGATTGATGAATTAAAAGATAGGAGAGATGTTTCGGAGATGAAAATAAGTTTGGAACTTGCAGCTGAAAAACTAAGACATGGAATGCTTGAGCTTGTAAAATATTATTTAGAAGACATAGAAAACAAGATAAAGATTAAATGATTTCTACGGCTTCTTTCGCCCTCTTCTTTTTCTTTTTAACTATGATAAGTGGTGTCCTTCTTTGATATAATTCCATTGCTTCTTTTACCATTCTCTTCAAAATTTCAGGTTGATCTTTTTTTATTTCCTTTAATTTTTTCTCCAGATCATCACAAAAGTTTACTGAGCCAATTAGTGAAAACCTACTTCTAAAAAATTCAAGCAAATAACGTTCAAAATCAACAGTTAAATGAAAATTATTTTCTTTCGCTGACTCAAAGATTAATTTCTTGATTAGGTTCAATGCCTTCAAACTCATTATTGTCACTTAAAGAATGATTGTAAAAAGTCAGAAATAAATTTAATGGTTGAAAATAGGAATGAGTTTATTGGTGAATAAATTGGTTTTATATCTAAAAAATAAGTGATGAGATAGAGTGCAAAGAAAAAAATTATGAAAATAAAGAGAAGATAAAATAAAATTGTAGATGCTCTCATTGCATATTCTTTTAATTTGGGATTCCAGATAAGGCCGAAAGCAGAACCTAAAATGACACCAACAACATGTCCAAAATGTGCAACATTTTTTATTGGAATTATCCCATACAGCATAATCATCGTGAAAACAATGAGTGTAATTATCAAATAATCCAAGCAAATTGTGCTAAGGTCGAACTTTTCTTCTTTTATTCCAATTTCTATTTCTCTCCCCTCTTGAAAAATGAGTTTGAAAGGAAAATCTACTGTATATTTTATCGGTTTTATGAATAAAACCAATGTCATAATTCCAAAAATAGCTCCAGAACACCCAACAAATCTTGCATTTGTTTCATAAACTAATCCACTTATAAAAAAAGTTATTATACCTACGAACAAAAAAGTAAAAATTGTTTTTTTAATGCCTAAAATTTCTTCGCATGTTGTCCCAAAAAGATATAAAAGTGATATATTCAAAATTAAATGAAAAAAATTTTGGTGGAGAAAGAGTGCAGTAATTATGATGTAATATCTTCCAGATAGAAACTCATTGAGGTTAAAATATAAACTTTCAACATTTGTTTTCAAAGTGAATGAAAGAAAATATACAATGAACATTGCTAGAATTAGTACATATGTAACTCGAAACTTCATAATTATTTAGAAGTAATCATAAGTTATCAATTTGACGCTATGGTGATTTTCCTTTCTCTTTCTCATATTTTAACCAGTTCTCAGCCCATTTTTGATTTTTTTGTCTTAGAAGACTCAAAACCAGATCTCTTACTGCGAGCGAAGTTATTTTATTATATACTTTTTTACTTGCTTTATCTGCAATTTGCTTAGCTGTTTTTTTATCTGCACCTGCAGCGATGCAAGCTTTTACAATTTTTTCTTTTTTGAAAACTTCGCTACTACCATCTCGCTTTATGACAATTATTTTTTTCATCTTTATCACAATAATCTAAAAAATAAAAATCAAGTATTAAATACTTTTGATTCGTTGATCAGTACCCTCACTACGTACATATTTTTAAATTCATGATTCATTAATGAAGAAATCAATAATAAACTTCATGATTATGAATAAATTTCTTAAATTATCAGATTCTATATTCAAAAATGGATGCAACGACGCTTGCAAAAATACTAATAAGTATAAATACTGAAAACCCACCAGGTAATGAAAAAGAAATGGTTAAATTTCTTACTAATTTTCTAGAGAAAGAAGGTTTTTCTGTTTACACTCAAAATGTGAATGGTAGAGAAAATGTAATAGCATATTCTTCTAAACCAAAGGATGCAGTGCTTATGCTAAATGCACATATGGATACAGTACCTATCGGTGAGAAGAAAAATTGGAAGTTTAATCCACTTGGAGAGATCAAAGGTAAAAAACTCTATGGCAGAGGTGCTTGCGACGTAAAGGGGGCAATGGCAGCAGCAATAATTGCTGGTATGGAAGCGATAAAAGAAAAGTTGGATAAAGGTTTTGTGTTTGTATTTACATGTGATGAAGAAACACTTTCAGAAGGTGCCATATGTCTAGCAAAAAATAAAAGAAAATTCCTAAAAAATGTTAAATATGCAATTATAACTGAACCAACAAATTTAAAGATAGTTTCCTGCCATAAAGGGGTTATTCAGTTCTTAATTAAATTTTTTGGAAAATCAGCACATGCAAGTAAACCCGAGAATGGAGTTAATGCGATATACAATGCAGTTGATTTCATTCGTGAAATTAGAAAATTTTATGAAAAAGTAAATAAATCACATTACATTCTTGGAAAACCAACGTTTAATGTCGGTATAATAAAAGGTGGGTCCAAGTCAAACGTAGTTCCGAATTATTGTGAAATTGAAATTGATAGGAGAATAATTCCTGGAGAAAACTTGATGGGTGTAAAATATGAATTTGAAAAAATTATTAAAAAATTAAGAGATAAAAATAAAAATTTTAAAGCTGAAATAGATGTTGTAACAAGTCATCCTGCATTTTTCACTCCCGAAAAATCAGATATTGTAAAAAATGTTTCTGCTGTGTTAAAAAAGTTAAAAATGGATGCGAATCCAATTGGAGTAAGTTACTACACCGAAGCCGAAATTTTCAGTAGAACTGCTAAGATTGACAGTATTGTAATTGGCCCAGGAAATGCAAAAAATGCACACACTGTGGATGAATTTATAAAAATTTCAGATATACAGAAAGCAAAGGAGATATACAAAGAGATTATATTTTCTTTTTGTAAGAATTGAGTCAACCGTGTAACACGATATAAATTCTTTGATATTAATACTTCTATTCGTAAGAAGCTGTGTTAAAAAAGCTATTACGCCTGGCAATCTCTCTTTTTTCCAAGAGATTTGACTTCAGTTTAATCAGTTACATAAATGTATACAATAAAGACAAACTAAAATTAGTTGCTAGTGGCGAATTTTATCTAAGTAAAGAAAAAAGAAATTCTTAAAATAAAAATTTAAATTATTTTGGCTTTCTTAACATTATTATTCCGTCCCATCTATTCTCATTGTAACCTATTGGTTCATAATATTCTTTCAAAATCGCAATCCGCATGTTCTTTGGTAGATCTAAGTGATTATTCAATAATTTTTCAAGTGAAGAAATTTCTTTCTCAATCAAAATATAATTCCTACCTTTTATTCCTTCCCTTGCATGCATCTCTCTAATTCCATCCAGTATTGCACTAGCGAATTTGATATCCACTGGTTCATAACCATTTCTCATCCAAAATTTTATTGGAGGATAATAACAATAGTTAATCCTGTTATCACTATTGCACCAAGTTGTTAAAAATGTGGATGTTCTCATCGAATCAAATTTTTTTAGAATTGGTTGTAGTAATTCGCTAGCTATATTTTTCTGTCGATAGATTGGATGCACAATTACTGAGCTTATATAACCTTTTACATCCTGTTCTTTGAATACAGAAATATTGGATGTATTAATTGCCATTCCGTAACCAGCAAGTACATTGATTTCGTTTGTGTTCTCATCGTACACTTCTTTGTATATCTCTAATGAGGCATTATTTTTTGTATATTCCAAAACTGCAAAGAAAGTAAGATCCCTGTTTCTCTTGAAATCATTCAACAAT
The DNA here is from genome assembly GCA_025920705.1 of Candidatus Jingweiarchaeum tengchongense. Lineage (GTDB taxonomy): Archaea > Nanobdellota > Nanobdellia > Jingweiarchaeales > Jingweiarchaeaceae > Jingweiarchaeum > Jingweiarchaeum tengchongense. The sequence goes on along the minus strand of JAPDLJ010000004.1, from coordinate 22,896 downwards.
TCTGGCTGATCACCATCGAAGTTAGTAAATGCTATTCCTGGAGGGAACTGTGTTTCAAGTAAGAATGCTCTTTCAAAAAATTCATCTTCGCTTTTAAATGTATTAATTGTTTCCTCAAGTGTTTTTATTTTTGTTTCGTAAGGTATGTAACTCTCTTGCAGCCTATATGCTAGCATATTGTGCATTCCAATCTTTTTATATAGGTTGCTTTAAGTGACCACCCATTTAAACCACCAGAATTTAAGAAAATTGAGACTATGGAAAAATAGTTCACTTGTGTTTCTTATTTAAGTAATACATAATTTAACTTGAAAGTACGTATTATTTTAAAAATCTTTCGCTCAAATTTTTATCAATTCGTAGCTTGCTCTTCCAAGTTTCACTTCTTCTCCACCGATTACCTGTTCTCTTGGATCCACACCTTCTATTTCTTTTAACTTTCTCCCACTATATTTCTCGATCAGATCAATTGAAGCATTGTCTATTGAGACTGGATCACCTGAAACTAAGATACCTATATCTCTACAGATAATAGGCAATGGATTTGGCATACAATCACAAAATTTTGTGATGTTTAATAGTACATTTATGTAAAGTACTTTTTTTCCTTTGACGCAAGCTTTTGCTGCATATGCCAGCATTTTTCTCAAATTCTCAGTTATTGGCTTTAATGCTTTATTTGGACATGCTGCAATACACCTACCACAACCAAAGCATTTAGAATAATCTATCTTCCATTCCTCATTCACCTTAATTGCATCAAATATACAGGCTGCCTCACATGTTCCACAAAGTGTACACCTCTCCTTCATTATTCTTGGTTGCCCAGCACAGTGAATAAATCCTTTCGTTTTTCTTGAAACACACCCCATACCAAGGTTCTTTATTGCTCCTCCAAATCCAGCATCACTATGGCCTTTGGCATGAGAAACTACAACGAAACAAGGTGCATTGTATATCTCATTTGCTATCTCAAATTTGTAACCTTTAATTTCTACCTCTTTGCCTTCATCACCTATTATTACATCACATCCAACATTTTGCTTTGTGAATCCATGTTTAAATGCAACCACTTTGTAACCTGACTTTGTCGCTCTTGGTCCTTCATATTTTGAAATTGTATCAAATAAAAAAGGACTTGCACCTATACGCTTAAATTCATCAACAATAATTTTCACAATTTTTGGATTTACATAATATTTATTTCCGGCTTCACCCATGTGGAGTTTTATTGGTAATTTATCAATTTTAAAAGCACTTAAATCAAAGCTCCTTATTGCCCTCTCTAATTTCTCTAGTTTATCAACAAAAATGACATCAGCCATATATCTAAAATTAGATTTTGAAAATAAAAAACTATTGAGTTTACCAGCCTTTTTAAACCTTTCTGCTAAAAACACTTATAGATGACTAACTTATAAAGAAAAGTATTCTTTATTGGTGATAAAATGTCAATCGAGAATATCAAAGACAAATTTTTAAAGGGTGAGATTAAAGCATATGAACTGGAAGATATCATTTTTAGAGATGTTCATAAATGTAAAAAAGAAGACTGGGGAAATGCTTGTAAAGATGCAAGTGTGCTAAGGATAGACTTTCTGGAGCAAAAACTTGGAAAGAAATTTAATCATATAAGAAAGCATTATGATGACTTTTGCTCAATAGATAAAAAAACCACAGCGATTGAACAGATCATTGGTGGTGCAGTTGTTCCGCTTGGCTTTGGTGGTCCATTAAAGATAAAAGGTAATCATGCAATTGGTGAATTTTATATTCCATTGGCTAATTGTGAAGCTGCACTTATTGCTGGGTTCAATCGGGGTTGTAATGTGATAAATGAATCTGGTGGTGTAAGGAGTATTGTGACTAAAGATTCGATGACAAGATCTGTAATTATTGAAACGCCAAGTATTGATGATGCATTTAAATTATGTGAGGAAGTAAATAAGAAGGGGGAACTTTACGATGAAATGAAGAAGGCAGCTGAGAGAGAAGGAAAGGTAAGTAAATTAGTTGACATACAAACATTTCAGATATTAAATGAGATACAATTAAGATACGTTTTCCAAACAGGAGATAGTATGGGTATGAACTCAGCAACTAAATATGCCGCAAACGCAGTAAAAGTGCTCCTTGAAAAGTATCCTGAAATGAAATTAAAGGCGCTTTCTGGAAATATGTGTGCTGATAAGAAAAGTACACACATAAATGTGATTTTTGGAAGGGGAAAGAGTGTCCAAACAGAAGTAATAATACCTCTTGAGGTATTAAAAAAGAATTATCAATTGATGAATGAAAATGGCGAGATAATAAAAGAAATTGAGCCAAGAGATATTGAAAGAATTAATTATTCAAAAAATTATCAGGGCTCTGCTTTGGCTGGTACATTAACTGGTTTCAATGCAAATGTAGCAAATACAATTGCAGCGATATTTGCTGCAACTGGGCAAGATCTAGCACAAATTGTTGAGAGCTCAAGTGCATTTGATAAAGCTGAAGTTCTAAAAAATGGTTCATTGAGGTTTGGTGTATTTTTGCCTTGTGTGGAAATTGGTACAGTTGGTGGTGGGACAAGTTACGCAACTGCTAAGGAGTGCCTAGATATGCTGGGTTGCTATGGTGCTGGTAAAAAACCGGGTGAAAATGCAAAGAAATTTGCTGAGATAATAGGCGCAGCGGTTACTGCACAAGAAATAAATTTATTGGGCACACTTGCATGTGGCGATGAACTGGCATCTTCGCACATAAGATTAGCAAGAGGTAAATAATCATTTAGTAGCAGAACTCAAAATTTAAGTTATTACGCTTACATAAGTCCACTATTTTCAATTTAACATTTTTGTAATAATCACTTTTTTTAAAAAAAATTTCTTCATATTTTCCTATTAACTCTGGATAATGATTTGAAAGAAAGAATTTGATCCTATCCCATACACCTTGTCTAAGGTTCAATTTATCAATCATCACATAATCAACATGCAACTCTGCAAGTTTATTAATTAACCTTTCAATGTTATCGTTTTTGTCTGTAATGTAAGGTAGAAATGGTCCAATGAATACCCATGTATTTACGCCAAATTCCTTAATTTCTTTTATTGCATTGAATTTTTCTTCGACTGGAGCACTATTTGGTTCATATTTTTTTCTATCATCATCATCAATCGTTGTAATTGTAAATCCAATATCTTTATTTGAAAATTTTTTTATTACGTCCAAATCTCTAAGTACAAGTACTGATTTTGTTTGTATCGAAATTGGAAAATTTACTTTTAACAAAACTTCTAAGCACTTTCTTGTTATTTCATACCTTTTCTCAGCTGGTTGATAGGCATCTGTTACTGAACTAATATAAACTAAACCCCTCCTCTTTTTCTTAATTTCATTGGCTAGTACTGTTGGCATATTTATTTTTACATCCACAAATTTACCCCATTGCCTTTTTTCTCTGAGAATTGCAGGTGCATAGCAGTAAACGCAATCATGGGTACAACCTCGATACGGATTCAGTGCGTAGTCAACATTAATAAGTCCTGATTTTGATAATGCTGTTTTGCAGTACACTTCACTTATTTTCATTTTAATTCAAATTGCACCATATTATTATAAAATAAATCATCAAGTAGTATTTCGGCGATATCTTCAACATGCTCTACGACTCTTTTCAACCGTATGTAATCTCTTTCATCCAATTTTTTCTTTGCCCTTTCAAGTTTTTTCATACAAACACTAGTTGCAATAAACAAAGATTCGATTCTCTTCTGATTTTTCTCTGAAAGAGACAAGAAAAGCATCCCCATTAAGTTTCTCAAATCTTCGTTTAATTTTTTATCGTCGGAATGTGAGAGTGCAAGATAATCTGATATTCTTTCAAGGAGTCTATTTATTTGTATTATATGTACGCAACCAACTGTGGTCAATTCTAATTCTCTCCTATAACTTGGATCTGTCAATGCTTGGTGCATTGTCCTATCCAATAATAATCTACTCCTATCTACATCATCTTCTAATCTTCTTTTGGCTTCAAAATTCTTTGTATCTAAATGTTCTGTAAGTGCAATTATCTTTCTTATAATTGACATAATTATCTTTTCTTCAACATCTTCAAGTTTCATTGTTGAAGTAAATGTAACAGAATTTTCTGTAGCTTGTGAAAGTTCGAGCCCAACCAAATACTTCTGGACATCAAGTTTGCTTGGTATTATTTTTTCAGATTGTATATTAAATTCATTTGCACCAACGATATATGATGATACAATCGCTTTATCAAGTATCTTCGGTGACACATCACGCATTTTAATTACAAATATTTTTTTCTCTTCTTTTATCTTGAAGGGAACGAGTATCAATTCTCCTCTCGTTCCTTTAATCAAATTTACCGTGCTACCTCTGGTAATCTTAAATTCTCTGCACCAATCAATGGGTAAGTAAATGAAAATTCCCTTGCCAGATTTTTGTACTTTTCTTGTTTCCATATTAATCATATTAATTTGGATTGTATATATACTTTTCAATTTGTAAACTCAAGAATCCTACGCTGAGAAAAAATGTTTTTGAGTACCTTACTATTTTTTATCCATATTTCCATCTTTATGTCAAGTTTAGAGGATATGTAATTAAGTGACTCTTTTAAATTGGTAAATTTCATTGGTTTCCCTTTTAATGCATTTCTCACATTTTCTCTCACATTCCAAACACCAACGGGCATAATGTACCCTGGGTGCGCTTCCCTAAATATCACTATGCTCGCCTGTTTTTTTTCTTTGATGAGATGCTCAGCAACTGCAAGTCTTGATGCAAAATAGCATCCTCCAATATCAGGATATCCTTTCCTTCCATAATAATTTTCACAATCAGAAAAAATTACAATTTTTTCTCCTTCAGGATTCCATACGGTGTTTGGATACCAAGCTTCTATAAGCTCGAAACTCCATACATCTGGTATCATAAGTACAAACCATCTATTATCCAATTGATTTGATTCGTATACGCGATACTCATTTATTATTGGGAACTCTTTCACACTTTCTAAAAGTTCTTTTGAAATGATGCTGTCCACGGCTGTGATGCTCCACCTTGTTGGGACAAATCTACGTTGTTTTTTAATTCCGAAAATTCCTGCACTAAAAGCTCTTTGTATCCTCGAAACAAGAACACCATTTTTATACAGTTTCATTATTGCTTCGCTTGCCCTAAGATCAGTATCATAATAGACACTCTCAATCTTATGGTCTGTCTTCATACTTCTTATACTTAACTTTTTCAGTGGTGCTGATGGACCAAATGGCTGCACTTCATCGTTTAAAATCAATTTCATTTTTGGTTTTTTAGAAAAGAATGCTTCGGAATCTACTGAGAATTCGGATAATGCTAGTTCTTTTATTGCATCTATTATTTTATTCTCCTTATTCACATCATAAACATTAACCCTATACTCTCCCCTTACAAGTTTAAATCTAAAGTCCACGATTTCTTCTATGTTTTTCCCAATCCAAAGTTCTGGTGTATCTAAAAAAGAAGTATCCCCATATATTGGGGGTATCAGTGGTCCTATATGCACATATGGAAAACCTATCCTACCAATAAACAAACTTGGTGGTGATGAGCCTTCTAAATTTAATTTATTTATCATTGGTTCTGTCTTCTTCTGATAATAAAATTTTAAAAGAATTGGGCAGCTTAATTTACCACAAAGCATCCTAGCTCCTTTACATAACACACACATATTTACTTTTTTAACATTTTTAAAATTACTTGGAATTAATTCTAGAATGCTCGTTTGTTTATCTTGAATTGGAAAAAGCCATGATTTGTGTATTTTAAATTTCATATTGGAATATAAAAATGAATGGTTTAAAAGTTCTTTTATCTGATTTCCCTTTTTCCATTATTTAATATCTCTTCTGAAGCGGAATATGGATCAATTTCCTTTGAAATGATTCTTCCTAGGATTTCATCAAATTTTTTGCTCTTTACCTTATCTTGAACTTTGTTCCTAATACCTTGTTCAATTATGTCGATCAAATCTGAGTAGCAAATCTTTTTTTGTTTCTCTTGCATAAGATTGCTAGTCATCAAATAATTTTGATGTCGTTTTATCTCATAATAAAGTTTGTCTATGCCTTTCCCTTCTGTTGCTATTGTTTTTATAATTGGTACCTTCCACTCTTTCTTTGGACCAATTGATAGCATTTCTTCAAGATCACTTACTGTCCTATCTGCATTTTCTCTATCAGCTTTGTTTACCACAAATATATCAGCAATTTCAAGAATACCTGCTTTCAATGTTTGGACATAATCTCCCAAGCCGGGCACTGTTATAACAACGTTTGTATGAACTTTGTTAAATACATCAACATCCACTTGGCCTGTACCAACCGTTTCGATGATTATTATTTCCTTACCTGATGCATCAAAAATTTTTATTGCATCGCTTGTCGCTCTAGATACTCCACCCAACATCCCTCTTGTTGCCATACTTCTAATGTAAACATTCTCATCGTTTGTCAGGTCAGACATCCTTATTCTATTTCCGAATATTGCGCCACCACTGAATGGGCTGCTTGGATCGATTAACAAAACACCAACCCTTTTCTTTTCTTTCAAAAATTCTGGAATTAATTTTGCAATCAATGTACTTTTTCCAGTGCCGGGAGCTCCAGTAATCCCAATCACATAAGAATTTCCTGTGTAAGGATAAATCTCTTTTATCAATTGTTTAGCATTGTTTGGTTCATTCTCAACTAAACTTATCGCTTTTGCAATTGCTCTTTTATCTCCTTCTAATAATTTTTGAATTAATTCTTCGCTCATTTTCTATAAATTTCAATTTTTGAATTCTTCATCCAGCCTAATTTTTTGTAAAATCTTAATTATTTGCGACATTCACTTACTTTCTATGTTAAAATTATATTTTAATGTATTCAAATATTTTACTATTTTATTATAGTAACAATAAATTAATTGGGAAAAATTAAAATACGATCTGGAGTGGTTTAAACTTTTTAGAAAAAAATAAATGTGTAACACAACCGCAATCACTCGAACCAAATTTTTTTGCTACTATAAGGAACTTCCTGTCTAATTTGTTGGCAATCTTATGCTCAACTTTGCCTTTAAGGAGAACTATTCCTTTCAGTCTTACCTCTTTGTTTGATAACAAATAATCAATGTGCCATCTTTTCTTCCCACTTTTTTTCTCTGCAATTTTAATATGTCTCGCAATTCTAGCTTCTAGATTGTTAAGCGCAGAACCAACATAATAATAAAAGCCTTGTGGAAAATCGAACGAGCCGAGTGAACCGATTTTCAATTTAATGTGTTTCTTTAATTCAATTATTAAAATGTACGTGCCTTTCATTCTACATCCTTTAAATTCCATTCTCTAAAAAATTGATGTAAAAATTTTTTCATAAATTTATGTCTTTCAATTGCAACCTTCTTAGCGGTTTTTGTATTCATCATATTCTTCAACAAGAGTAACTTTTCATAGAAGTGATTTATTGTTGGACTCCTGCTTCTCTTATATGCTACAAACGATTTATGTTTCTTCGGTTTAATCTTGGGGTTGTAAATCTCAACACCTTTGTGCCCCCCGTAAGCGAATGTCCTTGCAATTCCAATCGCGCCAATTGCATCCAACCTATCTGCATCTTGTACAATCATACCCTCTTTTGTGCTCACTTTTGATTTAACAAATGCTCCTTTGAATGAAATATTTTTTATGATCTCACAAATTTGAGAAATCTTTTTTTCATCAATGTTCATCCTTCTGAGCCATCTTTTTGTTAGCTTTAATCCAGTATCATTAAACTTCCAATCTTCTATATCATGTAGGAGTGCTGCAATTTGCACCACAAATAAATCCACACCTTGCTCATACTTTGCAATTTTCAAAGCCATCTTCCAAACCCTATAAGTATGCCACCAATCATGTCCCGTCGGCTCACTACTAAGTTTTTTCTTTACAAATTCGGCTGTTTTCTTTATGATTATTTTTTCATTCATTTTTAGTTTCTCCTTCTTTTTTCCTTTCATTTAAAACATCTGTCCAACTATCTGCTATTTTTCTTAAAAAATTTGAAAAGATTTCACTTGTAGTAATAATCGTTTTTCTTCCTCCTTCGCCGTACATTCTTCTCCTCTTTATAATACCAATATCAACTAAATGTGGAATGATCACATTGTAAAAAGTTGCTTTACTTATGTTATTGTGCTTAATCCATTCACTCACTTTGCCTCCATCTATTCCAAATGGATTTTCTAATAAAAAACTTAAAAATTTGAATGTAATCTCATTGTATTGTTTTTGATATTCCTTTGGATAAATGTGTTGTACAATGTCTATAAGTTCCCATTTTTTATCAATCTCTTTCCATTTCTCAATTGCTGGAAACCAGAAGCACTCTTTAGATGGAATCCCACGTGATACAATTTTTCTTTGCTTCTCTTCCTCCATTCTTAAAAAAGGTAAATCAAAAACTTTATATATTAGTAACTACTTTAAAGTAGTAATAAAGGTGATTCAGGATGGATAAGACATTGGACGAATTGGTGGAGGAAGAAGTCCAACGAGTAATCAATTTTGGTGGACTAGGAAATGTAGTTTCAGCATTGGGTAAATTCGTTAAAGATGAACAAGATTATGCAAGACTCATCAGAAATGGACTTGAAACACATTTAAATGGGGCAAAGAACTTAAAAAACATAAGGACAAAGGAAGAGGCGGTGCATGCAAGTATATTCTTAACAAAATACTTACATAGATTAGTAGAAGTAATGTCAGACTTGATGGGGCATCCCGAGTACATACAAACTGGTATTAAAGTTGCAGATGAAGTATTAGAAGATTTTATGAAAAAGTTTGAAAAGGAAAGCAATTATCGATCATATGGTTTCAGTAAATCTATAAGCACATTATACAAAACAGAAACTAAACCACAAATCGGATTGGAAAAAGTATTATATCATTAAATTTCTAACCTTTACTTTTTCTATAGAAATCATAATCTACATATATTTTTTTATCAGATTTTATTTGAGAATCAACTGGGATTATTTTTTCCCTCTTATCCAAAATTCCTTTCTCTACTTCAATGAAATAACCGTCACTACCCGCACCAGAACCATAACCAACCATGAAAATCTTGTCTCCTGGCTCAGCTATGTCTAAAATTCCTGCAAGGCCAATTAGACAAGCAGCTGAATATGTGTTTCCAATCATACTTACTTTTTGACCTGGTTTAATTTGTTCCTCTGTGAATCCTAAAATTGATGCTGCTCTTTCAGGAAATTTCGAATTTGGTTGGTGAAAAACAGCATAATCAAAGTCCTTTGGCTTCATTCCTGTTTTTTGTAACAATAACTCACCACAACCGATAACATGTTTGAAATAGGCAGGTTCTCCAGTAAACCTGTCCTCATGTCTCGGGAATTGTTGTAAATCCCTTCGATAAAAGTCTGCAGTGTCTGTTGTGTAAGAAACACATTTTTTAATTGTAGCGATTACTCCTTTTTTACCAAAAATGAATGCGGCTGCACCAGCCCCAACAGAATAATCTAAGTCATCACCTGGATGTGCCTGAGAGTTATCGCTACCGATCACCATACAATTTTCGATTCCAATCCTTGAATCACTTGTAATTGCAATTGCTGGTTTGAACATTGCTGTCGCTGCTTTACATGCAAATTCTGTATCTGCGCCACCAGTAGCATAGCCGTCTTTATATTCATTACCTAATGCTAGTGCTTCTATGACTGAGCTCATGATCGGTTTAACCGCGTAGGGATTTGATTCTGAACCAACATAAACTTCTTGTATCGCTTCCCTTGGAAGGCGAGAATGGATCAATGCTCTCCTTCCAGCCTCCACAGCCATTGTAACAGAATCTTCATCCAAGTTTGCAACTGCCTTCTCAATCAAACCAAGGCCTTTTTCATAAATACTTGGTTCTTTACCAAATTTTTTAGCAATTTCAGCAACTTTTAATCTGAATCTCGGTATATAAACACCATAACCAACAATGCCGGTTTGATCAGAAACAGCTTGTTCTAGGCTTGGCTCCATTTTGATGTGTTTATGGTAATCTTGATCAACAAAATTCAAACTACTGTATGTAATTATCCCTCCGGGTTGTTCATAGATTCTTCTAAAAACAGGGAAAACTCTTTTTCCAGCATATCTTGAAATATCAAATTCTCTTTGTATCTCTGAGGGATCAACATCAGTCAATCTACCAGGTATTCTTATACCATCGAAAGAAGTGATAACTGAGACATATGGAGAAAGCTTTGAAAATCTTTTTGGTGATTCTCTAATCAAACTACCACTCACAATCTCACCAACATCATCAAAGAAAGAAATTTCTTTCATTCTGCTTTTCCTTCCCTCAAATCCACAGAATTCCTTCGCTGGAAAGTATTTTCTACCACATTCCTCGCATTGACTACCTATTAATCGATAAGACGTTTCAACTTTTCTTCTCACAATTGGACCAGTTATTTCGCTCATTCAAATCTCCTCAAAATATGTATCGTTGAAACTGCACCTGAACTCTCAGTATCATGAAGGACTGCTGATTCAATTTGTTTATCCAATGATACTTGCCTCTTACCGGCTTCGTTTCTTAATTGTTTAAAAGCTTCATAAACTTGTCTGACACCTGTAGCACCAATTGGGTGTCCATCAGCCTTTAGTCCGCCGCCACAGTTGATTACTAACTCTCTACCATCCTCCAAAACATAAGGAATATGTTTTGATCCTTCAAAAGATTTTATACTTTCATCAACAATCTTCCATCCAAGACCTTTCTTCACGAATCCGGCATCCTCTAAAAATAGCACTTCCTCAATCGGTGTGCTGTCATGAACCTCAGCAATTTGAATTTTATCTAGCCCAATTGATGATTCCTTTAACGCTCTTTCCATTGCTAATTCAGTACTTTCAAACTTTGTCATACTATGTCTACTGTACAATGAAATATGGTCCGTTGCTTGTGAACTACTAACGATGTAAATTGGCGTGTCTGTAAATTTTTTAGCAATTTCTGGTTTTGTAATGATAACTGCTGCCGCACCATCTGATATTGGCGCACATTCAAATGTTCTTATCGGGTCTGCGACCAATGGTGAGGAGAGAACCCTTTCTGGAAGCATTTTATTTCTAAATTGCGCAAATTCATTGTTCATCCCATGATAGTGGTTTTTACATGGCACTTTCGCAAATGCTTCTCGCTTTGCATTAAAATCCAACATATACTTATTTGTCATTGCTGCAAATAAACCTGGATAAGTGAAGCCAGCGTCTGCTTCGTATTGATCAATGGTAGAAGTTAGGAATTCCGGTATACTAACAAATGCATCAGTCATCTTTTCAATTCCACCCACACAAACTACATCTAAGCCTGATTTTATCGCATTCACACCATTATATAATGCTGAGGATCCTGATTTTAGAATTGCAATTGGGGCATGTACACTTAATTCTCTTGATAAATAAGCGTCGAGTGTTGATATATTTGTTGTTTTTTCAAGAAGTAGGCTACCAATATAAAATGCATTGATGTCTTTCCTACCAATTCCCTTATCAACAGATTTAATTGCATCCAGACCTGCTTCTACCACAAGTCTTTCAGCGCTCTGATTCCAAAGTTCACCAAATCTTGTTCTTCCAGCGCCGACAATTGCAGCTTGAGCTTTCGTCAATTGTCATCTCTCCAAAATAGTTAATAAATTGTAGAAAGGAAGTAAAAGTTTAATTAATATAAATTTTCTTAGCAGAAAAGTTTAAATAAAGATGAAGATGGAAAAAATTGAATTGGTCGGTAGTGTATTTACCGGAATGGGTAGGGGAGCACATTTCTTGAGCATTGAATCGTTTGTTAAACAATTCAAGAAAAAATTGGGTTATAAACCATTTCCCGGAACTCTAAACTTGAAATTAGATAAAAAATACATTGAGATTAAGAAAAGATTATTCTTAAATAAAGGTGTGAGGATAGATGGTTTCGTTGAGAATGGCGTTGAATATGGGGGTGCGTCTTGCTATGCAGTGAAGGTAAATAAAAAAATTAGAGGACATGCACTTAAAATTGATAAAACATGTTATGGTGAAGATGTAATTGAGATAATTGCGCCTATATGTTTAAGAAAAAAATTTAATTTGAAAGATGGTGATTTAGTAAGGATAGAAAGTATTTTATATTGATATAATCAGATTTGAAATATGAAAAAAGTTTTGATTTTGATATTTTTTATGGTTTTTATCATTGGTTGTATTCAACAGTCACAGGACAAGAAACAGCAAGCGATTACATTATGTATGCAAATTTGTAGAAATAAACCAGTGGGCACATCAATAGAAGAAGCATATAAGAATGGGCCATGTCTTTCAGATAATGAACCAAATTGGAACATTGAAGATTGGGTTTGTGATATTGCACATTCTCCAAGACAACCAATAGATGACTTACCGGAAAACCAGTGTCAGGCTTATAGAAATGGAAGTGCGCATCACTTTGTTGAATTGGACACGAGTTGTAATTTAATAAAAGTAATATAAAAAATAGAATCACAATAATTTGTAAACAATGTCTCCTTCCCTAGCTCTTTGGGCCACTTTAAGTCCTATTGATTGGCCTGCATTTGCTTCTTCAATATTCGCGTGTTCTATTTGCATTGATTCAACATCTTGTTCAAAATTTGTAATATTTCCTTTTATTAGTATTCTGTCTCCGACTCTTAAAGTTCCACTTAGCTCTACTACTGCCACACTAATTTTGGGATAAAAGTGTGTTACTCTGCCAACTTCTTCTTTTTTTACCTCTTCAATTTCTTCTTCCATATGCTCACCAAATTGAAACGATGAAATACTCAAATATAATTTTTTGGTAACTATACGTCGGTAGTGTTTGAAGCAAAAACGAAAAAGCGTAACTTTAATAAAGTAGTAACATTTTCAAATGATTATGAAAATATTTTGTACTGGAATACATGGTAGTAACAGGAGAAATTACATAAAGAAATTTGAAGATTATTGCAAAGAGAGGGGAAAAACAGTAAAGCATCTTGATGTTGCGCATACAATGTTCGATATTGGTAGAAGTCTGGACATACCTTTAAGTAAAGAGAAGATACTTGACCTTGATGATTTGGCACTAAAGTTCCTGCGCTCAGCCGCCTTTGAAAGAATAATAAGCCAAGTTGGTGATGAAGATATAACTATCATTGATTCACATGCAAATTTTTTATGGAAAAATGATTTTAGACAAGCATTCGATGTTTCTTATTTGAGAAGGTTCAATCCGGATTTGTATATCACAATAATTGACAACCCAATTAAAATACATAAAAAGCTTGAGCAAAATCCACAATGGAAAGGAAAGCTAAATCTTGGAAATGTAATACATTGGCAATGTGTTGAAGAACTGGAAACGAAAACTGCCGCACAATTCGCTGGGAAACCATTTTATTTAATTCCACAAGGACAACCTGGCTCAACGCTTTATGAATTGATATTTGAACCAGAAAAAGAACTCACATATCTAAGTGCGCCAATAACACACTTAGATGCTGAGAATATGCAAAAAGTGGATAAATTCGCCAAGAAATTAATGGAATATAAAAATGTGATTTTACCAATATTTATCGGTGATGCACCACTTGAATGGAAATTAGTAGTTGATAATGACACCGTGAATAGGGATAAAAAACTTGTCAGACAATGTAGGGAAGTTGTTGTTTATTTCCCAAAAATAGTTCACTCAAGTGGTGTAATTACAGAACAGATAACTGGATTTGAAAATAACCAGAAGGTGTATACGATTTTTCCATCACCCCATTACAGTCCCTTCACATCCTATCCATCCGACTATATTTTCTATTCTGAAGATGAATTTTTCAAATTTTTAGAAGAAGAAAAGAAATTAAAAGATAGGAGGTAATGAAATGAAACTTTTCAAATTTGGAAAAAAGAAGGAGGAAGAGAAAAAGCCAGTAGAGCAACCGATCAAAGTTACAACTCCACTAGAAGTGGCTTGCAATGAAGCCAATCGTAGCGATTTATACGATGCACTATCCCACATGCTCCTGCTCAACCCCAGTAGACTTGGAAAGAAGATCGATGAACTAGTAGAAACAAAAAATCCAAGAGATTTAACGTTTGCTGCAAACATAGCACTTTTTGAAGGTGATATTGAAAAAGCAAGGATGTATTTCAATGAAGCACTTAATTTGGCAAAGGAAACTGAGAAACAACATTACTTAACGATCGTACAGAACTTTGATGATGTAGCAAAGATTGCAAGGAACACATGGGAAAAGGAAGGCGCATATAAAATAGAGGAAAAGAAGTCTTAAAATTCTAAATTTTATTTTTGAGTTTTTCTCCATATCCTTCTTTTATAATTGCATCCTTCATATTAATTGCATCCTCTATTCGTAACACCACTGGATAGGTACCATTTTTAGTAATCACATCAATGTATAAAATATCAACTCTCTCAAACTTGACTCTTGAACGAATGATCAATCCTTTGACATCTTCCCACTTTATCCATTTTTCTGGTCTAGTCCACTTTGTTTTTAATTTGAAAAAATAGAAATCAAACTCTGTCGAATTTAACCATATACCTTCCTTGTATATTTTAATCTGCTGTCTTAATCCATTCCTACAAATGAAAGCAATAGATATCAAAACCAATAGAACCGCAATATATCTGATTGTTATTCCTGGGAAACCGCCATACACACTAGCCCTTGGTAGAACATTAACATAGATGTGATAGTTAAGGTAAATGAAAAATAGAACTGCACCAATAGGAATAACATATTTTAATAAAATTTTGACTAATGGTGGTTCTCTAGCGCTCCAAACCTCATGCCACTCTTCCATAACTAATTATAAAAAAGTATCAAGATAAAAATATGTTTTTATCTAAATTGCTCAATCTCAATTCTCTTACTCCTTGAATTTAATCCATAGATTATTTTTATTTGCGATTTTTTAACATTGAAATACGCCGAAATTATTTCAATAAGACGCTTATTTGCTTTGTTTTTAATGGGAGGTGCATCGACCCTAACTTTGAATTTATTTTCTGCAGTTTTTATTATCTTGGGTCGTTTTGAATTAGGAATTACATTCACATCTATAATCATAAATGAATGTTAAAAACGACTAATAATAAAGTTTCTCGTGTGATATTTGATGGATTTGATGAACGTTATTAATCGTGCATCTGTATTTCTTAACAAATTGAGTATAATATTCAATTATGTCACCAAACCCAATGATCGCTATTGTCCCTCGTTGGCAAGTGTCTAAACATGAATCTATTGACTTGACGAGCGATGCTGCATGGTTCCTTGCAAATGGATTACCGAGTGGGTATATTTTTTTATTACTTGTTTGCAAGTATTTTAATAGTGGCTCATGTTTTTTTAAAGTCTCATACATTTCACTTTTACTACAGAGTGGAAAGTTATTTTCAACGACATCTTCAATAAATTTCTCAAGTGGAATTTGATTAAATTTTGAGCATAGTTTTGTATTTTTCTTTTTAACGTCTACTATTTCCAAGCCCACAAGATCTATTTTATCTTCAATCTCTTTGATTTTAGAAATTTCTGCATTCACACATTCATCACAAAGATGATGTTCTCCAAGGATAACTAATTTCTTACCTTTCATAATAAAATAATGATTCCTTGATAATAAATTAATTTGGAAAATTTTTAATAAATCTTATTGTATTAATTTTAGAATGGATGTCTTCGAAGCGATCAAAAAGAGGAGAAGTGTTCGTTCTTATGAGGAAAAGCCAATTCCAATGAAAAAATTAATAAAAATCCTAGATGCTGCTAGGCACTCACCTTCTGCGATGAACATGCAACCTTGGAATTTCATTATAGTACAAGAAAAGGAGAGGAGAGAACTACTTGCAAAATTTTGTCCATTCGGTAAATTCTTATCTCAATCGCCTGTTGTAGTAATTGGTTGTGGAGATCCAAAATCAAAATTTTATATACATGACGTTTGCATTGCACTACAAACAATGGTAATTGCTGCTACTGCTGAAGGATTAGGTACTTGCTGGATTGGTGGATTTGATGAAGAAAAAATAAAAAGAGAATTTGGAATTCCTGAAAAATTAAGGATTGTAGCAATCATTGCAATGGGGTATGAAAAGAAAAAGACAGACATTAGTGGAAAGATTATTCATTTAATAAGACCAAAAAAAGAACTCAAAGAAATTGTGCATCTGGAAAGATATGGTAATCCATTAATTATTAAGAAAAAATAATTTTTCTACAAAAAACAAAGTATAAATTTATAATTAATCTAATTTTATAAATGAGTAAAAAAGAAAAAAAACTTGTTTTGACGCTCTCATTAGCATCGTTTCTGAATGATCTTGGCTCGGACATGATATATCCAATATGGCCACTTTTTTTGACTTCTGTACTCAATGCAAACATGCAGATATTGGGCCTAATTGATGGATTGGGGGACGCACTAGTTAATTTATCCCAAGGTCTTTCAGGTTATATATCTGATAGAATAAAAAAAAGGAAGATTTTTGTTTGGACTGGTTATTTATGTGGATCTATCGCAAGAATCGGATATGCAATTTCAAAAACATGGGTACATATTTTACCATTCAAAATTTTGGATAGAGTTGGTAAGATAAGAGGAGCACCAAGAGATGCAATGATTGCGGATGCATCTACTAGAAGTGATAGAGGAAGAAATTTTGGATTCCTGAGAATGATGGACAATCTCGGTGCTGTAAGTGGCATCGTTGCCTGTATTTTATTATTCGGTATCCTTGGATACAGAAACTTGTTTTTGATTGCTGCGATACCGTCAATTATCAGCGCATTATTGGTTTTTCTATATGTGAAGGAAAAAAGAATTAGGAGAGGAACGAAGACAAAGTTCTATATTAAAAGTTTAAATAAAGAGTATAAATTGTTTCTAATTCTAAGTTGCATATTTGCGCTTGGTTCTTTTAGTTATTCTTTCTTATTGATCTATGCGAAGGAACTTGGTTTTAATATCTTAACGATACCGATTTTTTATCTCATATTTAATGTGGTTGCTTCAATCATGTCATTACCGTTTGGAAAATTTGCAGATAAATTCAACAGAAAAATTGTCTTAACATTATCTTATCTTTTATTTGCAATCATGTGTATTGGTTTTACTTTTATTAATTCTTTCCTTGGAGTCTCATTCTTATTCGTACTTTACGGCCTACATAAAGCATCAATTGAACCCGTTCAAAGAGCATTTGTGTCTGAGCTTTCACCAAAGGAATATAGAGCCAGTGCACTAGGTATATTTCAAATGAGTACGGGTTTCTGCGCATTACCTGCATCACTAATTGCTGGTTTTCTCTGGGAAAAAGTCCATATCTTCGCTCCTCTTTACTTCTCTTCTGTATTGAGTATAGCTGCCTTACTTATACTTTCATTTGTGAAGGAACAGTAAAAATGCTAACTTTTGATATTTTCATTGTTACATAAATTTATTTATAAAAGTTTCGATAAATATAGAAATATTTATAAAAAAAATGTTTTCTTTCGAAAATGAAAATAGAGCGAATTTACAGGGAAATACTATATAGTTTTTTAGAGGAATCAAAAAATAAATTTACACAAAAAAGTCTAAGTAAAGAATGCAAAATTTCTCTGAGTATAAAACAAGACTAAAAGAGATCATCTATTCAGCTAAAAAAGAATATGAATTTTTAGGTATTTATGATTTAAGAAAAATTAAATTAATTAAACAAAAATTGATTCAGGCTCTATCAAATTAGATTTTTTCTTCCTCTCCAGTAAGGTAGTATCTTCCCTTCCTTCTAAGATTATCTAAATAAACCCTGAAGATATCATAACTTAAGTGGTAATATACTACTCTACCTTTCCTGTCAGAACCTAGTACTTTGTTAAACATGGGTGAAACTATGTTATAGAAGTGTTTTTTCTGAGCCGGATTATTTAAATCTAATCCAAGTAATTTTGCTAACTCTTCTCTAGAAATCTCCTTTCTTTCCTTCAGAATTTCGATGACTTTTCTGGCTTCTTCATATAATTTTCTACTCTTTGGATGGTTTCCAAACATTAAAAATAGTATCTCATCCATATTCTCGTATACTTTTTATAAGTAATTTTTACTTATAAATTTTATTATAGTCCTTTATACATAAGTTACTAGTTACTTATTGATAAGGTTCTACAGAGTTCAAAAAATGATTTCCAGTAACTTTTGAAAGGTAGAAAAAGCAATTTTCATATAAAAAACTACCAAATAATAAGGAATATTTGCCGTGGATACCTTTTGTAAGGTACCTTTTAATAAATTCATTTTAAAATCTTATTTTTCTCCGTTTCGGAAAATTTTTTTCCATTTTTACCATCAAAAAACCTTGATAAAATTTATTAGCATTGCTAAAAAGTTTTTAGCACTATTCCTCTGTCTTTTTGAATTCTAAATATGAATAAACTGTAGCATAAATAGCTACCAAAAAAATTGGTATGAAGATGAAGATCAAGGCATATTCATAGAAAAGTATACCAAGAAATGAAATTATTCCAATTAATTTGAATAATTTGCCGCTAGTTTTGTGTGTTTTATTCCAAATTCTATCACTACTCATCGTCCACGGGGTTCTTATTCCTATGAACCAGTTTCTTTTCGTATTCTCTGTTAAAATTCCGAGATAGTAGAAAAGAAAAGCAAAAGCAGGTGTTAAGAATTGAATAATATTAAACCTGAAGCCCACATTCCAAAGAATAACTAACGTATGGACATAGAATAAAAAAAGAATTAATATTAATAAAAACCAGTCGTAATATCTCCTGAATTTACTGATATTCTTTTTTAATGGATCAATTCTTGGTATAATAATAAATATAATGAGAAGAATGATTGAAATCAATGGGAATAAGAACAGAATTTGTAATTTGGGTGCATAAGCATCAACTTCACCTTTTATATTCCAATGGGAAGCCATATTTTCTGGTATATTTGGGTAAAGGTACGCACTTATGAATATAGATAACGCAATTATAGCCAATACTATCATTTCGCTCTTTCTCATTTTTCATCTTTTTTTAATTTGAAGAATATTTTCTTACCTATTAATTCTTTTTCCAATAAACCTTGTTCAAATAAGCGATTCAATCTAAATGATATGGTACTTCGACTCATTCCTAATTTTTGTGCCAAATCATAAGCTGTATGTTTTTCTCCTTCTAAAAAGAAATTTAAAAATTCTTTATCCTTAATACTAGATAATTTTTCTTTTTTTTCAATTATTGAATATTTTTCTTTTTGTTTTTCTTTTAATATGTTTAAAATCTCATCTAATTTACTTAATTTTGTGTTCATATCTTTTAAAATCTCTGTTAAATTATAAAACATTTCTGTGTTGATTATCTTAACCTGGGACAATGGATGATCTGCTAATTCTTTAATCTGCGCTTGCCAACTTGTTAGGATGTCTGTGGTTTGTTTTTCTTGGGGTTGAGAAATGGGTGGAAGTTGCTTCTCTTTTTCATATTCTATGATTTTAGACTCAAAGGAAGTTATGGGTTGTATGGGTTTCTCCTCTGAACTACTTATAATCGGTTTCTCAATTTTTTTAAGTTCGGTTTTGTCAGTTGGTTTTTCTACCGTTACAATAGACTCTTCTTTGATAATTTCTTGTTCTTTCTTTGATTCTTTTTCTTCATTTTTCATAGTATGAAAACCCAATATTCTCTTAATAAATTCCAACACATTCGACAACAGTTTCGACACTTTCAACAACAGTTTAAACAGTTGTTAAATATAAACTTTTCTGTTGAAACATATTCGACAACACATTCGACAGATTTGGCAACAGTTTCAACACATTTCTATATTGTAAATAATTTATAAAGTGAAGTTCCGGAACGGCATTAAAAAACCGATCTAAGAAGAAAGGTGTGGTTTTTAAATAATAAAAAACAAGGCTCATAAAAGACTAAAAAAAGCTATTTTAAGGCTATTTTTAACTATCAAACATTGTTACAATATACTAAAATATAGGAAATAGACAAATGTTGCTATTTTAACCGATATAACCTTGTTCCTCTCCCTTTTTCACAACTCCTAATGGGATTGGACTTGGTAAGAGCACTTTTTTAGCATTGTAAATTGCTTCTACTTGTGCATTATCTATAGCTGCCTGTAATACTTGTCTCATTATTTCTGGATCTATCTTTTTATCCTTTTTCCACTCCTTTTCCATTTCCTGCAATTTTTTCTCTTCATCCAGGTAGAGGATTTCTCCGTCTATTATTATTTCCCCTATTTTCTCGCTTTCTTTTTCCAGTAGATAGTCCACTGTGTACTTATAATTAAATATTAATATCTTTTTAAATTTACCAAAATTCACATCCCTAAGTTCTAAATCATTTATTTTCACATTATGACTCACTTGTTTTATTCTTACCTCTTTTTTTGTTTCAAGTCTTCTAAAAACCATTTCCTTAAAATTTGCGCCTATTACTGGCATGTTTCCACCTCTAATTTTCTCTATTAATTATTTACACTATTAAAAAGCTTTCTATTCATTAATTTTTGTGAGGTTTACCGTGTCATAACCAAAATTGAGATTTTATCTTCGTATCAAAATAACATTTAAATATAAATGAAACCTTTCAATAAGTAAAGATGTATTCGCACCACAAAAAATTCATTTTATTGGCACTCATCGTAGTTTGGTTATTTCTCTCAATTGGCCCATCCTTTGCAACTTTTAATTATCGAACTGAAATAAATATCAACAATAGCGGATCTTCTGAACTCACGAATTACACGATTAGTATTAGCTTCGATACACCAACCTACATTTCTCAGGGAAAACTTCGAAATGATTGTGGTGACATAAGGTTCACGGATTGCTCAAGTTTCAATCCAAACGATTGGCCTTATAAATATCCTTATTGGATCGAAAACTGTAGTAATACCTCGGGTACAAATTCAACGATATATATAAAAATAGATAGAATACCAGCGAATTCTGTTAAAACAATTTACATGTTTTTTGGAAACTCTTCATACTTAAAAGAAGATAACATGAGTAACGTATTTCTATTCGCTGAGGATGGGACTGGGAGTGGTGGAATGACAGCTTACGGATACAATGGAACAAATTGTACTTACAATTTAAGCTCGATAGATGGACAACTTATTAATGGGATATATTGTTCAACGTATGGCTATGCTTCCGCGGAGAGATATAAATACATTGATAAAAATATGGATAACTTAGAAGTAGTTGCAAGAATGCGTTATTCGCACTCTGTAAGTACTGGTTATATAAATTTGACGCACAGTATGTACATATATCTGTACAGTTATTCTAGCCAAAATTCGATAGATATTGGTCCTGGTATTTGTTTTTCAGGTGGGGGCTATAGTAATGATGGATATTTCTATTATGGAGTATCCACTTATTGTTCTACTACGAGCTATCCTCCAGACTCAAGAGATTGGAATAAAGTAATAATTAGAACGAATTCTACGCATGTTTACATGAACTTTATGGGTCTCTCTTCCTCAACAGTCTATTTTCCTGGTAGGTATAAATTATACAGTATTAGGTTAAAGGAAGGGGAGGGGTATTTTACAGGTAATATAACCACTTGGATTGATTGGATATACATCCGAGAAATTAATCCAAATGTTAGTATTACGCTTGGGAAAGTGGAAGTGTTAAATACAAGCTGTAGTGTGCTCTGTGTAGGAAAAACAGATGGTTTTTACAAGTGCCTCCAAGCTGGTAGCTGCGGGTGTTATAACAATCGTGGAACACCTACTCTTGTGCCTTACAATTCGAGTTATTATTGTTATAATTGTTATGCATATGATGTTGATTCAACTTCGTCTTACTGCACTTCTTATGCTGGAGCGTCAAGCTGGGCAATTGGTGGTTCTCCATGTCTAGGTTCTCCACCAGCTCAGGATGGAAGATACAGTTCATACGGTTGTAATTCTTATTGCTGTGGGGATGACACTGACGAGTATAAGATAAATAGTTCAGTAATTAATTCAACTCCATTCCAAAATTTTAATCCGTACACAGATAGGTACGGATGCTGTAATTTAACAACTGGTTGTGTATGGAACAACAGTTGCTACTTTTCTAATATTTATTATATGAATATGGTTGGAGATGCTGTGTGTATGACATATGGCAGTAATAGCTACTGGATACACGCTGATGATAACAGCTCGGCTTGTGCGGCCACATGTATAAATAAATATTACAAAGAGAATTGGCGGAATACGTTTATTTATGTATATTGTTCCCGCAACAATTGGGCTTCAGGTGGAGAAATTACAGAAGTTCCATATGCAATTGGGAGTAGATGTTGTGGAGATGATGATAATGAGATAATTACAATTAGTGAACTATTTAATTCAACAAACTTCAATTCTTTTATCCCTGGTGATATGGTTGCCTGTTGTAATTCCACCAGCAAATGTGCTTATAATGACAAATGCTATCAGAATTTGAGTATCATCAATGATGCCCTATGTTATAATAATTTTAGTAAAAATTATAGTATTGTCTTTAATTATAGTGGGGAAGGCAGTTTTTGGATACACCCGGATGACTATGAATGGGCATGTTCACTGTATGGTCAAATAAAAGGAATTCCAACATACTGGAACATGCCAAATGTCAGATATCCTTACTGCTGTGGTGATGATGAAGGAGAGTATCCAATAACATTGATTTCTAATAATACAAACTTCGAGAGCTTTAGAATACCCAGCTTCACAAGCTGCTGTGCTCAGCCCTATTCATGTAGCTATGAAAACGAGCAAATACCGAATTGTTATCCGAATGGTACCAGATATCC
>JAPDLJ010000039.1 GCA_025920705.1 Candidatus Jingweiarchaeum tengchongense | reverse complement strand
AGAACACACTCGGATCATTAAAATCGCCTGCAAGAACAGTTGGATTGAGATTTTTTACCTTGTCGTTAATGATTGTAAATGTTTTACCTAAATCATCGGATTTGTATATATAGCTCTTTGTTAATACAAAAATACTTTGGGAAGAAGGTGCAACCACCGAATAAATAGGTACTTCAAAATTGTATAGAATCCGGCTAAAATTATATCCCGAGTCTTTGCTCATATAAAGACCACCGTAGCCTCCTGCAAACACATACTTTGGATTTGCCTTTGAAAAGGTTACTGAGAAAAATTCAGAAGATGTAAGATTAGTTAAAGACCAATCCTTCCCATTATTTGTGGACCACATTATTCCATAGTAAGTTGCAGCAAACATTGAGTTTGGAACTGTTGGGTCGACCGCAAAAGAATGAGCATTTGCTCCATAAAGTGCACCCGATAGGTAATTCCATAAGTTTCCTTGGGATAATTTTGTATATAGGCCTAGCCTTGACTCAGCGTACAAATATCCGTAATTTTGGTCGTATCCTACTGCAGAAATGTCCAAAAGCCCTAAGCCATTATTATAGAAGCTTAGGGCTTTATTTTCGTATACTGCAAATCCTATTCTTGTACCAAGATATATCTTTGTAAATTGTAAATCAACTGGTATCCCACAATTAATTTGTGTTTCTGGAAATGCCTGTATCATCGTAGACCAAGTATTCCCTCCATCGTTACTTAAAATCACTCCTTTTACCGTAATAGCCAAAACCAATCTGTCGTTAAAGCTATCTACATATACACTGTAGCTTTTCAACGCAGGTATAAACTTGTCAGTTAAGTTTCCCCAGTGATCACCATAGTCGTAAGTAATATATATTCCTATAGAGGAAGCAGCGTATATTATATAAGGTTTGTTTGGATGCTGCGTAATTCCGTAAATTGTCCCTGAAATTCCATTTGGAAGCAAAAGCCAAGTATCACAATTGTCTAACGTCTTAAAAATTCCTTTGTCGGTCCCAATATAATAAGCATCTTTCATTGAACTATCTTTTAAAATAGAGAAAACGGAAATATTTGTTATATTGTTATTTTTTTCTTCAAAGGTTTTCCCTCCGTCATTTGAAATATATATTCCGTTATCAGTTCCCACAATAAGGTAGTTAGGATTATCAGGCGAAATATACAAAGAGAATGTTTTTCGATTAAGGGACCTATTGAGGATGAAATTCATACCACCATCTGTGCTTACAAACAAACCTCCATATGTTGCAACATAAATAAGTCCAGGTTTTCCTTTGATAGTCTTAATGCTAAAAATTTCATAGTATGTTTTTCTATAGTCAGGAAGATTTACTTCAAACCCTTTCCCTATCCATTTCCAGTTATGCCCTGAATCGGTTGAAACAAATATTCCTTCGGATCTTGTTCCTACGTAGATTATATTTGGGTTGTTTGCATCAATTTCAATACAAGAGACATCCGAGCCGTATAGCCCATCATTATCAGAAACAAATTTATAATAGATGTTAGATGTGACACCCTTTATATTTACCACAAGCCCAAAAGTAATGGCAAACAATAAAATTAATACCAGAAACTTTCTCATTGTTCACCTCCTCCAACCAATTATAAAATATAAAGGGAATTTTTAAAACTTATCTACAACATTCCCACTTTATCTCAATGATAACTTTCGCTGCTTAAAGCTTTCAAGATGGCTTTCCTTTACCCCATAATGCTTTCCCCCTGTTCTATGGAATTCTTTCATTAGTTAGAAATAATATTCAATAGGTAATATCAAATTCAAATACAAGAAATTCTTATAGATTCTGCAATCGGCTCAAAGAATCCTACAAACTAAAAAAGCCCCCCTTTCGGGGGGCTTAAGGCTCTTTTATAAGCCCTACTGCATTGTGATAGTTACGATGTAGTTAACAGGATCCCAAGTTACATTACCGCCAAATCCTTCAGCGATAACACGGATAGGAACCATTGTTCTTCCGTTCTTAATATAAGGTGGCTCAATTGAAAGAACATTTCCATTAACAACTGCAGTATTGTTCCCAATCTGGAGACCAATTTGGTTGTTGCCAAGAACAACTGTAATACCTTGTGTTTCAGGTACCCAGGTTACTTGTGCACCAAATGCCTCTGCAATTGCTCTCAACGGTAAGAATGTTCTTCCGTTCTTAATTTCTGGTGCTGCGTCAAGCTGGACAACTTTACCGTTAACTGTCATAATGTCAGAACCAATCTTAAGGACAATTGTTGTTCCGGTTGGTGCTGGCTTCTGATAGGTAACAGTTAAAGTCTTTTCAGTCTTGTTGCCTGCAGCATCAAATGCCTTAACCGTGATCGTATTCTTACCTTCTGCAAGTGTAACAGTAGTTGTAAATGAACCATCAGGTAAGAGTGTAACTGCTGCATCGTTTACATACACACCAACAACACCAACATTATCAGTTGCAGTACCTTTCACTGTAACTGTTGCAGTATTAACAGTTGATCCATCTGTTGGGGCAGTCACTGTAAGCGTTGGAGGTGTTGTATCTGGAGGTGCCTGAACAATTTGTAAAGTAATCTGTGTTCCGTTCTTAGTTGTAAGCCCAAGATCTGGTGCAACAACATCAACTTCACCAATATAATTAGGTTTATAGGTAAATGCTACAACACCATCAGCTCCAGTAATACCACCAAATAGATAAGTTGAATAGGATTGGAATGGATTCATGCCGTAAACTGACACTCCCTCAATCGGAGCTCCATGTGCATCCAATGCCTTTACTGAGAACATATTATCTTGGCCGTAGTAGAGTGTTAAGTTTTTGGGTGAAATTGTAAGAGTTGCTGGAACAACCTTGAGAACATTCATGAACCAAAGTGTAACACCATTTGTAGTAAACGACAGATAGAGAGTTGCTGGGTTAACACTATAATCAACATAAGGATTGCCCTTTGTTGCTTTAAGTCCTTTTATAGTTACAGTATTTGTAGAGTAGTCGTATGAGTAAGTACCTGCGCTGAGAACTTCAGCTGTTACTAAACCTGGATCAAACTCTTCATTTAGTAATGCATCCTCATTGTCAAACATAGGAGATGATACAATATGTTGGGGCTCGAATGCAACAGAAGAAGGAATAATTGGATTACCAGTAGCAGGATCTATAACCTGGAACACAACTTTTTCAGGAAGACTATCAGTTAACAAACCATCCCCGTGGACAGAGATGAATTTTAATGTAGGCATAACTACCTTGAATGAAACTGTATACTGTATATCACCAGTAGTATCATAAGAAGAAAGTGTAAGCTTTCCAAACGCATAAGGCACAGTGCTGAAATTAAATACATATGATCCGTCACCGTTATCTACATATGAGAACGAAGGAATTTCATCCGTGAAATAAGGATTATATAAAGTCCATCCAGTAAGTCCAGCAACAGCTCCAGAGATGTTAACAACTGGATAAGCAACGCCTGCAGTAAATTGTGTCACACTTGATGTTAAAGTTACTGTCTTAGGATATACACGGATTCCATAGTTATAAGAGTTAGTTCCAATCCATTTTGCAGTTGTATAAGTACCATTAGAATCACTATAGGTTACTTCTACTGATATGTAACCCTTATGATTGAACTTTAAACCAGCAAATACGTATTGGCCGCCTACGATATTTATATTTGGAGTTCCAGATGCATCAAGAGTAACTGTTGTTCCATCGCTACTTACAGTATAAACCGCGGTTGATGGACCAGAAAACATTCCTTGGACCGAAGATTTAAGAACTACCTTTGCATTGTTACGTTCAATACCTGTTGGTGTCTTTACTGTCACAACTATATCTTTTGTATCTCCAACATTAACTTTTGTCGGATTGATTGTTACTTGATCTCCTTTTACTACTGGATTCACTGTAAACACTTGCTCAACATCGACAGGTTTTGCAGTTAAATCAGTAGCACCTGCAGGATACCAGAGATTCGCCATAACGTCAACTTTGATCTGTCCGCCATATTCAATGTAGAATGTTCCCGTGGAAGAATATTGCTTACCAGGGCCAGTAATCAAGGTCAAATAATCGTTCAGTTGATAATTTGCTGCTGGATTATAATTAATTGTAAAGGTCAGGGTTCCACCTGGTTTGAAATTATTTCCGAGTCCTGAAATCTTTACTATTGGGTTCCAAACTGTGCTAAGTGGCTTAAAGTATAAAGTATAATTTACTGAAATTCCTTGTGCTGTTATTGTATAATAGTTGTTTCCTGCAGTAGAAGAAGTCTGTCCAGAGAACTTATAAAAACCATTACCTAACTCGGTTGCGGTGAAATTGGGATTCACACCTGAAGTTAGTGTAATTGCAGCTCCGGTAACAGGGGTGCCATCTTCATAGCTTAGATAAAGATATGATTCTTGATCGCTTGAGTTCATAGCATAAAGTGGGTTGGGGTCAAGAACATTGGTTGCAATAATGTTTCCGCCAACATTCCATGTATTGTAGATTGCATATCCTGAAGTATTCGAGAGACATAGATTATATGTTCCTCGGTTAGGGAAATTATAGCTAAAGACAAAAAATCCATTATTTACCGGAATTGGTCCATAAGCAGTACCTGTCCCCAATTGTCCGTTCACAAGATAAAGATTTATCGATGAAACAGGACCAGCTGCATTAGATACTGTTCCTGATATTATACTTGTCTGATTATAGGCTGGTGATGGACTTGCAGTAACAGATACTTTGTACTTTATATAAACCTTCTGGGTATCTGTGTATGAACCGTCGGTAACAGTAATATTATAAACACGCTCATTTTGAACCAAATTCAAAGGAATAGTCACTAAAAAGTTACCATTTCCAAGTGAGAAGATATAAGATGAAGGAACAGAAGTACTTCCCAAGGTAACACTAATTAATGTTGTAGAAGAAGAGGGACTTAAATAATTAAAAGTAATATAGGAATCATCTACGAATGTATAAGTAGGTAAGCCAGTATCAAGCGATGGAGTTCTAAGGCCACTAATTCGCGAACCTATAGTTAACTTTAATGACTTTGTAGCTGTATTTGCTGGACTTGCACTATCTGTGACTGTTACAGATACGGTAAATGTACCGCTTTGAGTTGGAGTTCCAGAGATTTGGCCAGAACTACTACATGACAATCCTGAGGGTAACCCGGTAGCGCTCCATGAGTAAGGTGTAGTTCCGCCTGATGCCTGCAATGTGTAAGAGTAACTCACACCCAATAAACCACTTGGAAGTGAGGTTGTTGTGATTGTAAGTGGTTGTGGTGGAGTTGGACCAGAACTCACAACAAGCGTATAGGATACGCTCCCAGTTAAGGGAGTACTGGAAGAATCACTAACTGCGACTGTAAAATTATAAGTCCCTGCTGTTGTTGGTGTTCCCGTAATTATTTTCGCATAGACGTCCGAACCTACAGGTAAAAGATTAAGCCCGGGTGGCAGGTTCCCCGAGGTAATTGACCATGTATAAGGAGCGACTCCTCCGGATACTGTAAGCGTTTGTGAATACGGTGCATTTACTGTAGCATTAGGCAATGTCGTTGGAGTAATCGTAAGCCCTGATGCTGCACTTGCAGTTGGTACTCTTGCAACAACGACCAAAGAGAATACCATTGTTACTGCAAGGATAATGCTAAGTAGTTTTCTCATAAAATCTTACCTCCTTTCAAGGTAATTAATTTTTGATTTTTGTTGCTTTTCGTGGAATTTTTATCCAAATCTCACCTCCACTTTTAAGTGAGTGTTATATTATTTTTAAACTACTTTTGAATCCTGAAGGCTTTTGCCTGTGCTAAGTGCC
>JAPDLJ010000038.1 GCA_025920705.1 Candidatus Jingweiarchaeum tengchongense | reverse complement strand
ACTTTTGGGCTTCGGCTGGATTGTAAGCATTCAAAGCAGATGCCTCTGCCGTCAGAGTTGGATCAAACCATTCTTTTAACTGCGTTGGAATTATTCCAGATGGATTCGCAACTCCAAGAGTGTTGGAATATACTAACTGATCAATTTTAGATTTATTTATTGCAAGGTCAACTGCTTGTCTAAATATGGGATTGTTGAACGGATATCTTTGGGTATTAAAGTAGAGTATTTTAGCATTTAACGGGAACCAGTAAATTTTATTTGTAGAAGGATTCTTGTCTATAAATTCCTTTTGTGGATTCATTATTAAAACTCCAGAAAAATCGACATCTCCCTTTAAAAGAGCCAAAAAAGCCGAAGTATTCGACAAATATCCCTTCATAACGAACCTATCTATATAAGGCCTGCCTGTCATCCAGTAATCTGGATTTTTAACAAACGTTTCAGTATCTGCAGATGTATTTATGCCTTTGAATAAAAACGGACCTGTACCAACCGGATTTTCAAGATTGGTAAATTTAACTGGATCCGATATCGATGACCAAATATGCTGCGGAACAATTATAGTACGCACTATATAGTAAAACATAGGTACGTTAGGATGTGAAAATCTAAAAACGACAATATTTGTTCCAGCTGCTTCGACGCTTTCAAGGCCAGATGTTTGTGACCATATGCCATTCAAATCAAGCGCGGGATACTGTTTTAACAAATTGAATGTGAATACCACATCATTTGCACTAAATGGCACGCCATCAGACCATTTTACACCATTTCTCAAATTGACTGTCAGGGAAAGATAACTGTCATTCCAACTGTAAGTCGTTCCAAGCAAAGGTTGAATGATGCCATTACTGCTGTTTACGTAAAAGAGAGATTCGTACACCATATTCTGTCCAGCAGCTAGCGGTGAAAAAGGATTAAAATTAGGAGATACCTGCCAACCCGGAAGACCTTCTGTTACTGTACCACCATATTTCACATTTGGCCCCCAATCAAAAATGGCGGGGCCCCATTCGGAAGGCTGAGGATATACCACATCACCTGAGGCGGCAATAACAACGATTAAAGTCAAAATACCCATTAATAAAAATGCTCTTTTCACAAAAATACCTCCTTTCAAAGTACATAAAGATCATTTTTTGTTTGTGTTTAGTATGGCTACTCCTATGTATGTATCAGCTGCTCCGTAATAAAGCAACCATTCATCCTTTAATATCACGAGGCCCTCAGCGAATACAACATTGGGAGTCTGCCCATATTTTTCCCAACTCTGGACAGGTTTGAGAAATGGATCATCGAGACGTTCTACTACCTGAGTTGGATCTACTTTTGAAAATAAAACAGCACCAACTGCATATTCATGAGAATAATCAGCTCCATTGTAAATTAAGAGTATTCCATTGTCTGTTATTATTGGAGGAGGACCCGGCTCAACAAGAACGGAATCAAACATTCCAGGTCGTGGTGTCAACACAGGATAAGGAGAGGCTTTCCAATGGATCAAGTCATCTGAATAAGCAATATAAATATTTGTATCACCAAAATACATGATGTATTTCCCATTTATTTTTGTACTAAGAATGGCACCAGATTTCGACCAACCCATTTGAGGGAAAATCGGACCTAATTTTTCCCAATGTACTAAATCTGTTGAAACTGCTTCGCAAAGTTGAGCGGTTACACCATTGTAACCTGTGTAAGTCATGTAATACATATCATTATGCGAGATTACTCTTGGATCTTCACATCCTCCTGGTATTTCATAAGATTTTGTTGGAGTGATGACTGGTGTAGAGGAAATGGCAAAATGAATTCCATCCAAACTTGAAGCTACTCCTATTCTTGATGTTCCATTCCAGCTTCCTGTACCAGTCCAGTCTTGAGTCCTAAACAGCAAATAAATAATCCCTCCTTTCTCTATCGCAGTAGGATTAAATGTGGCTTTCGACATGAATCCTATTCCGTATGGTAAAATTATTGGTTCATGATATTGCTTGAATCCATAAAGTTCATTTAAATCAAAAGCAAATGTGACTCCAATTAAATTCACAATGAATATTAACAGTATCAAAATCAATTTCATAAAAATTACCTCTCAATCGAATGGAAGGGAGAACTTATAGTTCTCCCTTTTTGTTCATGGAATAACAGAGAATTGTATTGATCTGAACTCTACCGTTCTTTGGTTGAGATATGTGATAGCATTTTGTATATCACTTGAGTTGTAAACATTGTATAATCTAACAAAATTCACGCTATCACCTGGAATGTAATGTATCGCTAGTTTTGCCCATTGTTGAGGAGTATCTGAAGGATTAAGTATATTTTGAGTTACAGGATTGTCGTAAAAATTATCGGGTGTCCATTCGAATTGACCATCTCTAAACTCTTGACTTTCGTATACCCACGTGTTACCTTTCATCCATTTACTATAATCATCATAAAGAGGAGCAGTATGTGGAAGAATCTCAGCGACTCCTAATTTTAAGGAAGGAGAGAAATTAGTACGCCAGTTCTCTTCGGAGGCAAATATATACGTAGCCGTCCAGAAAGGTGGATTCATTGAATTTGTGGCTGGGAAAATTATGTATGGAACATTATTGACGTATATTATCGCATTTCTTTGCAACCAATACTCAAGAGGACTTATTCCTTGCATATCAGCCCAAATCAATCTTCTAAAAACTGGTAAAATATGAACAACATCGGTCGAGTTTTGCAGATTGGTAAGAGGATGTGTTATCATAACCTGCAATTTCATAAGATCTTGATATGTTTTGAAATTAAACGTTGTATTTACGAGCACATCACCATCTGGATAAATGGAAGTGATTATGTCTTGATAGAGTCCTATGAAAGGTAAAGCTTCCAATTCTGTAAGAATTGTCAACCTTACAGGAGAATATTCGAGTACTTTTGTGTATATAATCTTAAATCCATTAGATGTTTGTTCTGCATTTGGACCTACTTGACCATTTGCCCAGTAAGTGCTTTGTGGAAATCCATTGATCCTTGCAATACCTATCTGATCAACTATTTCTCCACTTACGTTACCAAATTTTGTAACATTAACAAGTCCATGATCTGTAATGCTGGCTGCTAACGTTCCGTTAACAGTCCATACGCTGTATCCATCATTAGTCTGCATTACTTTAAATTGATCGGGATAAGTTGGGGCTTGAATGGACATATCGTCACTAACTTCAATAGTTGCAGGTCCTGTTATGGAAAATGCCAGTATATCCTGACCAGATACTTTATTGCTCATGGCAACATTATCAATTTGATATGGTATTTCCTTGCCATTTTCGTATATTCTTATGCTGTTCCAGTTTGCTGGAAATGTTACACCAATCAAATTTCTCAATTGATACATTGTCATTGTAACTGGTACTGGTATACCTGTTTCATTTGTGATATTTACTCTTATCATCCTAACAGATGCCATTGCGATTGTAGAGAATATGATTAAACAAACGATTGACAGAAAAACTTTGCTTTTTTTCATCTTATTTTCCTCCTTTTGTAATCGGTTTCATAAATTTTATAATTATATTTATATTTATGCAAACTATGTTTATATCTGTTTTCATTCAAAAATCAGTTGTTTTTGATATATTTTAGAATTTATCTTATCAAATCATTTATTATCTACTTGAATCTAAGGTATACTATATAATTTATAAATAAAAAAAGTTATAACAAGAAATTAATAGAAAAAATTAGAATAAAGAGTTTAATTACATATAAATGCTATAAATAACCAAAAAATACCAATATATCATTTAAATGAACTTTCATGTTTATTCTAAAACGTGATAATATGGAAGCGTTTACATAAAGAAAGGTAGATGATTTATGAATATAAAAGAAATAGCAAAAACTGCAAATGTTTCTGTTGCGACAGTTTCAAGGGTATTAAATGGTTCAAGTAAAGTTTCCGAGGAAACGCGTAGAAAAGTTAATGATGTGCTGAACAAGGTAAATTTTAAAACAGATCCATCAGCAAGACGTTTGGCTATCAAGAAAATAGAAATTAAGGTTTTTGTTATTGTAAGCAAAAGAATTAATAGGCAATTGAACTCAGATAGCGTTGTAAGGGAATTTTATTCGAAAGTAATAGAAGGTATAGAGCAAACAGCGGAATTGAATAAAATACATGTTGAAGTAGTCGAACTCGAAGATATTCTAAACGAGTCGAAATTGAAAACTGTCAATGGTTTACTCTTGATAGGCGGAGATACAACTATTGAACATGTTAAATTTATTAAAAAGTATGGAATACCAATTGTACTTGTCGATCAGTACATTCCCACTCTCAAAGTTGATTGTGTTATTAGTGATGGATATGATGGAGCTTCCTATGCTACAAAATATCTTATTTCAAAGGGCCTAAAGAAAATCATCCATATTCATGGATTTTTAAATCATTTCGGTTTTAAGAATAGATATGATGGTTTTATTTCAACAATGGAAAATTACAAACTTCTTCCAAAGGATTATGAATATAACGATGAAATCATGGAAGATATGAAGCCATTAATTGATAAAATTCTTAAAACATATGGTTTGCCAGAAGCAATTTTTGCATCTAACGATCCTATTGCCATGAAAGTTATAGAAACATTGAATAACTTTAGAATACGCGTACCTCAAGATGTTTCTGTTATTGGATTTGATGGCATCGAGATAGGTGAAAAATTTAATCCATCACTTACGACTCTCAAAGTTCCAATGTACGAAATGGGCTCCTTGGCTGTAAAACGTCTTATAGACATCATAACAAATCACGATGTTTATCCTGTAAGAATCTCTTTGTTTACAGAATTTATAAAAAGGGGAAGTTCTATTTAAATGAATTTTTGAATAGAGAGGTGAGGATAAAATGAAAATAAAGATGGTATTTCTGTTAGTTTTGTTTCTAATTGGCATTATTTCAACCGTTCAAGCATTAACTCTAACTTTGTGGACGGCTCCGAATCCTTATCAAGACATGTTTTGGATGCAGATCGTATCTGAATGGAACAAAACTCACTCAAATATACAGATAAAATGGAGTGAAATACCAGCTGCGGGTAGCTCAGAAGAATCTATTCTTACAGCTATTGCTTCAGGTAGACAACCAGACATATGTGATAACATTTTCACCGGTTTTGGAGAAGAATTAGTAAATAGTGGTGTTTTAGTTCCACTCGACTCATTTACAGGTTTTCAGAATTTAATTGAAACGAGGCATATGGAAATAATTATAAAAAATTGGAATTACAATGGTCATTACTATGTCTTCCCAGAATATGTAAATCCTATGCTCATTTGGTGGAGAAAAAGCATACTAGAGAAATATGGCTTTTCTCATCCTCCAAGAACTTATAATGAACTATACGAATTAGCTCAAAAAGTTGATATACCTCACAGAAGATATGCTCTCCTTTTTTATACAGGTCCTGTATGGTCTGACAGATGGTTTGATTTTATAATGTATTATTATGCTGCCAGTGGAGGGCAACCTTATATTAATCCACAAGCGCAAATAAGTTTATTTGATAATGAGTATGGTAAAGAAGTTGCCAATTTCATATATACGTTATTTAAAAATGGATATTCATCTGTTAATCTGGCCTCACCCCCATTTGAAAGTGGAGCCGTTGTTGGGTGCACGGAAGGACCTTGGAATATACCTTATGAGAAAACACAGTTTCCAGATATTTATAAAGATGTGATTGTTTCACCACCTCTTGTGCCGGATAACTATCCTAAAGATAAACCAATTTATACGTTTGCAGATTCAAAGGGAATGGTCATTTTCAAAAGTTCTAAAGAAAAAGAGAATGCAG
>JAPDLJ010000037.1 GCA_025920705.1 Candidatus Jingweiarchaeum tengchongense | reverse complement strand
CATTAGGCGGAATAACTGCTGACATTTTTTCTTTATCACCTCCTTTACCTTGATATATTATATCTATTTATGCCTTATCCTTCTTAAAGTTTTTGCAAGATTGATCCTTCTTATTTCTTTTGTTAAGTGATGTTTTTTAGCATACTGGTAAGCCCTTGTTAAGTCAATTTTTCCATTTTTTATAAAATGATGCTCTTTAGCCCATTTTCTTAGCGCTCCTTTTTTCATTTTTGTTTTTTGTATCCACCTTTTGCTCATTTTATATTCACCTTTTCCTTTAGTAAATTGATATCAAGTTCAATTTTGTAAATCTTTTTATATATTTTAGTAATAATATTAGATTGATAAAGCAAGTCACTGACTAAGATCCCAATGAAGGTTAATAATAGAGCATCTGTTATGCTTGTCATTTTAATCACCTTTACGTTTTCTTAGAAAATAGAACGCAATGAAGGCTATAACCGCTAAGCTAATTGATCCGATAACAAAATCTATCATATGTGAATTAATCCAATCCATAAATGAGGTTGTAATAGATTCTGTTTCAGTTCCTTGAATACATTGATTTCCCGACAAGATATATCCTGATGGGCATGTTAGCTGTCCCGATTGAGGATTTTTTAAAGGAGTGATTACTTGTTTCAGAACTATAGTAGTATATCCTCCTGATGTTAAGGTTGTCGAGGTTGTTCCTGTTCCTTCTGTATAGTTAGGAATTTGTTGTCCTTTATTAGCATAGCATTTAAATGTTGCGTATGCCTGTACATTTTGAGCAAAACTACTTCCATCTGCTGATGTGTCAGGAAGGGTAATCCAGTATTTAGAGGGAGCAAAAGGATCAAGAGAATTGGTATTAGTTACGTAGCAAGTTATGGGTATTCCACTAATTCCTTGTCCTTTTTCATTCTGAACTACAACAGTAAGGCCTACCATTTTACCCTTCCAGTAATTTTTTTATAAAGGTAATGAAATCATTTATTAATGTTGTTAGAAAATCAGAATTAGTTTGTGATGGAGTAGATGACATTGATGAGCCACTGCTAAGTGTATTAGGAAGGGAAGAGTGAACAGGTGGTTTATTTGTTGACACCGTTTTTCCTAATTTAGTCGAGGAAATTTGTGAAATAGTTGAACTATTTGTTAATGAAGAGGATTTAACAGTTCCAGTACCTCGATTGTTTGCATTAATGAATCCATTCGCTTCTATCATATAACAAGAACTACCCGAAGCAGAGCTTACTACTGCATAATATTGGCCATTAGGACTCTCATAATACGGCACATCATTAAATTGTGCACCGTGTGGTTGAAGCTTATCCAAGAAAACATCTACATTTAAATCTATTGTACCAACTTTAACACCATTAGATGGATAAATATATACCCAATTTCCTTTTCCTATTTTAGCACGACTACCACACATTGACACACCATATGTGCCGGGGGGTAATGGTTTAGGTATGAATTTTGTTTTGTTCTGTTTGATTTCATTTTCTATGTTTAAAGTTGTCTCTTGAGTAGCTAACGGATATTGAGAAGATAAAGGAGCTATAAGAGCTGGCAATCCGTTCTGCATTAGATAAAGTTCGCAAGCCTGTGAATTATTAAAAAGTCCATCTGGCACAGAAGTATATTTTCCTATTGCTGTCCTTTGACACATGATGTTTCCGTTCGTGTCCTTTATTAGTCCGTAAAGGTTAAACATGGGTACTGGTATTTTTAGTTTTGTTGATTCTCCATAGGTAAGATATTGATATAATAATGAATTTTTAGGATAATTCATAAGTAATCACCTATCAAAGATTGAATTTCAGACTGACTTGGAATCGAAGCCAGTGGCTGAGCTGATATTGTATATCCTGAAACGCTATCTTTCCAAGTATATTCACTTGCATTTTCAAAAAACATTATCTGAATGCTGACTACAACATTATCCTTCATTGATAAACCTATACTTCCGTTTATTGTTATATTAGAAGACAAAGGAGTAGAATATGACATAACATACGAAGATAAAGCATTTATTATTTGTGATAAAGTAGGATTTTTTGTTGTTGAAAACGTATAGGTAATCATATCAACATCACCAACATATCATCAACATACGTTATATCATTTGCGGTATCGTTAGTTGCATAAAATTGCAATGAATCACCTGAGTAAACTGGAAGAATAAAAGAAGGTGACGCACCAGATGTATATTGTGAACCGTTAGAAGAACTACCAGTATTACTGAAATTTCCAGTTACAAAAAGTGGAGATGATGAAGTAGTAAAAATTGCATTTGAACCATTATATTGTCCTGTTTGTCCAAAGAGAGAACTAAGATCGGAAGAAGGATTGTATGCTTGACCAAAAGTATATGTAGCTGATCCTCTTGTTAATTTTAATTGAATAGAACCCACTCCAGCAGAAACATGTCCAGACATTGATATAACAACTATTCCATTTCTTGGAACTGAAATTACTGAACCTATGGCATAAAATGTGTTTGCTGTACTTGCTGTTACAGATAATCCCGTTTGATGACTAAGAAGTAAAGGAGTATAAGTAGAACTTATTCCAAATATTCCACTCATAGATATGTCACCTTAATACTATCTCCCGCCGTTGCACCAACAAAATATATTGTTGATAAATCGGTTTGATCTATATCCCCGTCCATTTCTAAAACAAAAGTATAGTTAGGAGCTATCGGAATAGAGGGAGTACTTGCACCAACGTATATGGTATCGGAAGCAGATGTATTTGTGATAAATGCTTTTCTTATCAGCGTTGATGTTGTAGTAATCTGTTGCGGAGTATTAGCAGTTGTCAATGAAGCAGATAAGTATGAAAAAGTTTTTGTCACTCTTGTCGGATTTCCGTATGAAGTCACTCCAACAGTTCCGATCGCATTACTTCCCGCATTTAGATTAACGCTTCCTATTGTATTAGAACCAGAGGGAAGAGGAGTCTCTAAATCAACCTGAACGTATCCGTTAGAGTCAAGAGGGGATACTATTATAGAATTGTTTATAGGAATTAGAGAAAAATCTGCGCTTGATTTTGCTTGATTATATTCTTCTTGCGTATCATAGATAATAGTTTGCATTGTTGCGAATATTGTATAATTATTAGGATCGGAAAAAGTTATTTTTGAATAATTAACATTTTCTAATTTAAATTCCACTGAGTTATTGATATTAAAAGGAACTCCTTCAACTGTTCCTGATTGATTATAAAATGTAATAGTCTGTGCTACTTTAGGGTTAGAGATTACAATTTTTATATTAACGAGAGTAAGAGGGTTTTCAACTAGTTTGAAAGTACTTGTCGAATTAAATGTAAGAGGAACAGGATTGGTAATCCTCATTATCTCACCTTAGATAAGGATTTTGTTTTTTCAATTCAGAGAATGTAGGAAGTCCAGGCCTGTGAATTATGAATGAGGAAGAGGAAAATGTTGTTGTTTTTTGCGGTTGAGTAGGTATGGTAACTGCGCTAATTGTTTTTATAAATGGTTTATTAATCTTTTCTATTTCCTGAATGTATGAATAAGAATTTCTATTTACTGTTTTTGACTCTCCATTAGGATTTGCTATTCCTCCCATAGGTCTAATATATTTTCCAATTCCTGTTGAAATTGTTAATGGATTAGTCTGGTGAACAGATGAATAAGTATTAATTGGATGTGTAGTTATTGGTTGTATTGTTTTTTCAATTCCTGTTACAGGATGTATCCGTTGGGCAATCGTAATTTGTTCAGTTTTAGGAGGAATATATACTCCACTCGAGGGAGGAGTAGAGTAATTTTGAGTGACTGATGTTAAATGATAAGGAGTAGTTGTAGATTTTGTTGATGATGAAGATGATGTGGATGAAGAGGAAATTGTTGAAGGAGTAGTTGAGTTTGTCGTAATTGTGTTTGTTAGTATTTTTTTAGGTAAATATACATATTTGTAAATCAGGTATCCGATGATTGCAATGCCGATTATTGCGATTACGATAGTGGAGGTCTTCATTTAAAGGCCTCCTTAATAATAGCCTACAACTTCCGTTTTAAAGAATGTAGTAGTAAGAGGGGAAGTAGTCGTATCTACAACAAGGTCAACTGACTTAAGAGCGACAGGATTGTCGAGGGCGAGCATTTTGTCAATTGAACCGTCTTCGCTAAATAGCAGATAGGCATATCCATTGTCAGGTATGGCTTTGAATACACTCGCATTTTCTGCTTTAAGAGCGCTAAAGTAAGAGTCAAATTCTATATGACTGGTATTGATTACCAATTTCAGGTAAGATATATCTGTATCTGCTTGGCCAAATACCTGTAGATATGCGTATAAACCGTCTAGGCTAAGCAGTGATGTATTGTGGTTTTCACCAGTTATAGGCTGTGATGCGCTAAATTGTAATTTTACTGTTTTAAGAATTGGAAAAGTCACGTCTGATCTATCTATGTCTATTTCCGTTAGATACAAAGTTGTTCCACTTGATCCAGTTGGTGATCCACTGGTGACATTAGCGAGGGGAGCAATTGTTAGATACATATATACCTGATTATACAGGTAAGAAGGAAATACAGTTTGTTCAAATAGCTTGCCTTGATTGAGAATATCTTGTAGCCCCATTTTGATCCACAAGCTAAGGCCATTAGAACTGAATCCATTGAAAAGTTTGAGTTCTTCCGCAACAGTTGAGTAATCGGCATCATATATTGTCTGATTGTCGGCCTTGATTGTCACATGTGTGATGAGGGGATTACTTCCCGATACAGTCCATGCTGGAGATGAACCTCCTGTTAGGCTTCCCTCTACAATAGTAAAGAGATATTCTTTCACAAGGTTAACAGTATTAAGCTTTATAGGTATGACTTGCCCGTACGAACTATCAAGGCTAACCTGAGGGTATTTATACTGATGAGTCGGTAAATTCATATGCACAAGCTGTGTCATTTTTTACACCTCACAGGCTAGGAAGGCTTGCTGACAAGCCATCAACTGTTAGCACTATGCCGAATCCTTCCACAAGAGGGCCCGCGTATTCATGGTCGATGTAAGCACCCGCAAATACAATTATTAGCCCTATTATTGCTTCGATGTATCCTGAGATCGGTATTTTTCCCTTAAGCATAAAAGCTATGGCCCCGCCTATTGCTATCATTATGGCCTCTATGGCCGATCTTTTTATTTTTCCTGAGTCCATATTATGAACCTCAATATATAAATTAAGAGAGTATCAATTGCGTTTTTCCTATAAACTCGTTGTCTTTAAATACTAAAAATTCAAAATCTTTAAGATTTCTTATCTCATTTTCAGAAATATAATAATCCTCAAGAATAGGCTTAAAATCGGTTTCATGATAAGTTTTTCCGATAAAAGTAAAGTCAGAATTTGTCCTTACAATGGGAGGTAAATCCTTCATTCGTCGTGCGATCGCAAGCCAACCACAACCAAAATTTCTGCTTATATTGTAAAAATGTTCCAATTCCCAATCAAATTTATGCCTATCTGCTTCATCAATAATAACAAATTTTCCGTATCTCATTGCATATTTCCAGATTCTCGGATCAGGTATAGAGGGGTCAACAAGAAGGTAATCGTACTGTTGTTTAAACTCCTTCCAATTCCCGATTATGTCAATTATAAGAAAATCGTAATTGAGACTTTTTACTAAGTATTTTGCTAATGTGGTTTTTCCACTGTTCTTTTTTCCAATTATAAGGATTGTAGTAGTCCTATTTATTGGTATTTTCAAGAGATTCATCAAATATGATATCACCTATCTTTTGTCTTAAATCGGTTATAAGTTGTCTTATCATAGGATTATCAAATTTCTCTATTAGTTTAGAAATGTAATCATCTGTAATTTGCGATTGAATCTCTTTAGGTAATTCTTTTATCTTTTTGTCAACTTCTTTTTTGATATCATCAGGTAAAATGTGAGTGGTAAGTATTTTTTCCCCGATGTCAAGGATTTTTAGAAAATTTTTGAAGTCATCTACATCTCCTTTTTTCACCATTTTGATAACGATAGAGAAAAATGAAGCAAAAGCAATTCTAGTTTTAAAGTCAACATCTCTTATTATTGTCTTTTTTGCATATTCGTATTTCTCATCTAAATATTTAATCAATTCTTTTCTCTGTATTTTGCTCATCTTTTACCTCCTTTATTTGTCGAATTTCTTTTTTATTTTCTTTTTTTGGTTTATTCGTTATGATAAATATTATTCGAGGAATC
>JAPDLJ010000036.1 GCA_025920705.1 Candidatus Jingweiarchaeum tengchongense | reverse complement strand
TTTCTCACCAGAGGCAGTTATTGGAAGAATAAATTCAGAGTCAGGTCTTACACCAAATACCTTAGGATTGTTTATTTTAGGTACTCTCTCTTGATCATTCATGATTTTCACTCCTTTTTTACGATTGAAAGCCTCCATCGTAAAAAATGGAGGCTTCTCGAGTGAGTTATCTTCCAGTTGGCTTTAAGTGTGGAAGTATGAATTTGAATCCGCCACACCAGAACAACGGAGACCAATATGGATCAGTATCACTTGGAAATCCAGTCCAATAATAGTCGTCATGTGGGGTTATATCAACGCAATCACCAATAGTAGCAACTGGCATGTATTTTATTTCTAACATTAAAAATTGTTTAGACAAATTAATAGCTTCTGTGGAATCAGGAGTTAAAGTTTGCAATTGGTTTAAGATATTATCCATTTCTTCATTTTTAAATCTTACTACATCATTTACCGCATATGTGCCTATCGGTTCGTAATTTGAAGAATTCCATGCGTAATGTGTATACCATAGTGCATCTGTTATTCCACCCATCATACTCGTGTTCCAAGCGGAAGCTACATCATAGTAACCCATAGCCTCATTATTTCCCGCTATTTGATCAGTTGTTGTTGTTAAATTAACATCTATTCCAAATGCGCGCCAATCAGCAGCCGCGGCTTGTGCAAGTACTAATGCATCTGTTTCTTCAGTAGGTGTTATAAGATTTACTGTCCAAAGTTTTCCATTTGGTAAATACCATTTTCCGTTAATTTTCTTGAAACCATTTGCCTCTAACAATTTTGCTGCTTCATCTGGGGCATATTTCCACCACCCTGGACCCCAAATTTGTACAGGACTACCAGAAACTGTATATCCTTGAGATTTTGCCCAATCTGCTACTTTATACGGCAAATTAGCATCAAACGGTTTAAATCCATCTGGCAATGCAAATTGTTCAAGTTCTGGCAACATTCCTATTTGATAATCTTCGAACGGTTGCATTCCACTTCCTCCTACAGTGGGAAAGAAAGTTTGCATTCCTTTTTCCCAT
The DNA here is from genome assembly GCA_025920705.1 of Candidatus Jingweiarchaeum tengchongense. Taxonomy (GTDB): domain Archaea; phylum Nanobdellota; class Nanobdellia; order Jingweiarchaeales; family Jingweiarchaeaceae; genus Jingweiarchaeum; species Jingweiarchaeum tengchongense. The sequence goes on along the minus strand of JAPDLJ010000036.1, from coordinate 5,273 downwards.
GTGGTCATCCAATTATATGCATTGAAACTTAAGACCAATGCCCATCTTACATCCGTGAGATTGTAAGGATATTGTGCACAATTAAAGTAGAACCCGCGAGCTGTTGGATCATGCGAGTAAGCCCATGGAAAATCTTTGAACCAAATGCTAGCATACGGATCTTTGCTTTGTAATACCTGCCATCCTTGGGCTGTCACATGAAATATCCAATCAAGATCATGCCTACTCATGGCAAGTATTTTACCAGTTTCACCAGGATAGTTTATAAAAAGCACATATTGAGGAATAGGGGCATTATTGGTTAACATGGCTAAACTTGTTCTTTGCCAATCTGCTCTGCGTTCCCACAAAAACCAATTTCCTTGAGGATCGTAACCTTTAAGAACATAAGGGCCTAAAGATACTGGTGGGAAGAAGTTATAAGAAGCGGGATCTTTTACATTCTGAAAAATGTGCGCTGGCATTATGTAGAGTCCCCACCATATATCACAGGTCAAAACCATATAAAATTGTGGATTTGGTTGATAAAAATTCACAACAACTGTGAATTTATCTGGAGCATAGGCACTCTTTACAGCAGCTGCTACTTGACTACTGAAAGTGAGAGTAGGATTTTCTTTAGTATAATTCAACGTAAAAACAACATCCGTAGCCGTAAATTCAACTCCATCGCTCCAGTATATACCTTGCCTCAAATGTATTGTCATTGTTTTGTAATCATTGGAAAATTCTGGTGGTTCAGAAGCAAGAGCATCTATTAATTTTCCAGTACCGTGGTCTATATACCACAAAGCATCCAATGCAAGACCTTGTTCACCATCACCTGTTATTTGCCCCATTGTAGGAGACCATACATTCGCCGCTTGTGGATTAGCAACAGTACCATTTAGCATATCGACAATTAATGTTTGATTTCTTGGGACATTCATAGGCAAAGCTGCTAACGCATAGCTAAAAGTTAAACCAACTACAAAGGTCAAGATAACTAAAAACTTTCTTTTCATATTTTTACCTCCCATCCAAATTATTGGATCTTTCAAAATTTGCAAATTCATCATATAAAAAATTTGTAATTCGCCTCCTTTCCTAAAAATTCCTCAAAGATAGGCAAAGGTAAAATAAATTTTGAAAGATCCCAAAAATTTCAAGTGAAAGTGATTTTATACTTAGAGATTTTTTCATTGATTTTTTTTAAGTTTATTTAAAGCTATTGATTTATCTACTGTATCTGAGTACAACCAACATCTTACTCTCGAATGTTCAACAGAAAACAGATTCGGTTCTTTCTCTTCACAAATCTTCATTGCAAATGGGCATCTTTTAGAGTATTTACAACCTTTAAGATTAAACTCTTCTAATTCCAACACAGCATGTTTCATCGCTGAATGCCATTTTTTATTTGGATCTACCGAGGGAACAGATTCTATCAATTGCCTTGTATAAGGATGTAAAGGATTCAAAAACAGGTTCTCGCCTGTCGCTTCTTCGACTATTGTCCCTCTATACATAACAACTGTTTTTGTCCTTTCCGATAGCTCTACCATGTAATAACCTACTGATAAATCATGAGTTATAAATAAAATAGCTAGATTTAACAATTTATTTAGATCAGATAATATATTTAATATGCCAACTCTTAAAGAAGCATCGATCATGGTTACAGCTTCGTCGGCTATTAACAAAGAAGGATTTGCTAATAAAGCTCTAGCAATTGACAACCTTTGAATTTGTCCCCCAGAAAATTGATGGACAAATTTTCCCTTTATTTCAGTATCAATTTTTACTTGATTTAAAACTTCGTTTATTTTTTGCTCTATCTCAGATTTACTCCTTGTAATACCAAAGTTTGAGCAAACTTCTTCGAAGTAATAATCTATCCTCACAAAAGGATTAAAAGTTGAATAGGGATCCTGAAATATAGGTTGAACTTCACGAATAAAACTCCTTTTTTCGTTTCTTCTAAATTTGGATGTAATTTTTCCCTTGTACTTTATGAAACCAGAAGAAGGTTTCAATATTCCTAAAATAAGATTGGACAAAGTTGTTTTACCGCAACCACTTTCACCTACCAACAACAAAATCTCTCCATTTTCCAAGTTAAAAGAAACATTGTCTACAGCCTTAAAATTAGTTCCCAAATAAAGACCTGATCTGAATTGTTTTGATACATTGATAATTTCGAGTAAATTTTCCATCTCTTTCACTTCCTTAGTGTGACTCATACAAATTACATTTAACTTCATGATCATTTAATCTATACGTGTAAACGTATTTATCGCACTGGGGCATAGCGAACTGGCATCTGTCTTTAAACTTGCATCCTTGTGCAGACATTTCCGTTGAAAGTATTTTTATACCTGGTTCTATCTTACCTCGATGTTCCCCAATAATAGGTACAGAATTTATCAAATTCTTTGTATAAGGATGCAAAGGATTATGAAAAATTTCATTCGTCAGTGCACTCTCTATTATTTGTCCCTTATACATTACATGTACAAGATCTGCTATTTGAGCATGGATGCTTATATCATGGGTTACTAGTATAAATGTGTTATTTAATTCATTATGAATAGACTGAAGAAGTTGGATAACATCTCTTTGTGTTACTAAATCTAGACCAGTCGTGGGTTCATCTAAATAGATTATATTAGGTCTCGAAATTGTTGCTAAAAGTATTATTACTCTCTGCCTCATACCACCACTAAGTCGGTTGGAGTAGAAATTTAAAAATTTTTTCGATAATCCAACTTTTTCAAAAGCATTTTCTATTTGTTTCTCGAGCTCATATGAATTTATGGTTTTGTCATGAGATTCAAGTGTTTCCCAGAATATATCTTTTATTTTAGCCATAGGATTTAATGAATTCATGGCAGCCTGAGGTACATAACTCCATACTTTCCAACAAAGACTTTGAATTTGACTATCACTTAATTTTAACAGATTAATGCTTTTATCCTGCAGGTTTATAGAAACATTTCCTTTGATTTCCATAGAAGGAGGAAATGAATGAGTTAAAACTTTTAAAAGAGAAGTTTTGCCTGAACCAGATTCTCCAGCTATGCCAATTATTTGACCTTTTTTCATTTCTATATTTATATCATCTAAAGCATTTATGCCAGAAGTTTTTGAAATCTTGTAAATGGCTCTTAAATGCTCTATTTTTATTATGTTTTCGACATTCATTTAGATTCCCCCAAAATTACTGATTTTTGGATTCTTATTAATCTTGTACGTGGATTAAGATAACTACTGATAGATATAGAAACATTGTAAATTGATAACATAAGAAAGATAGTCAAGATCAAGGTAAATGTCATCCACCACCATTGACCTAAAAGAAGTGTTTGATAGGTGTAAGCCCAATAAATAGAAGTTCCAATTGTTGGTATAGACAAATTTGTAATTCCAAATATTGCGATGGTTACTTCCATGCCTATTGCCCAATTAACGAGTCCGAGAAATTGAATTAAAAGCCATGGAAGGATATAAGGCAAGTAATCATGTAAAAACATTTCCCATGTGCTTAATCCAGAAAATTTGCTGGTCATTATAAATTGTTTTTGATTTAAGTTCATCACCATCGTTCTCATTTGTTTGGAGGGCCATGCCCACCCAAAAATCGAAAGAATAAGACTTATTGTTACAACTGTTATATAACCTTTAAGTGCAAAAGCAAGTACCAATAACACAGGTAATCCAGGTATAACACAAAAACTGTCAATGATCATATTTAGCAGATCACCTAAAATACCGTTTGAGAAACGACCCGCCAAAAAACCCATAATAGTTGCTATTGCTACAGAAATAGCGCCTGTTAGAAACCCTAATATCATGGAATTCTTTATAGCAATTGTAAGAAGCCAAAAAATGCTTTGACCGTTTGTCGTTGTTCCAAAAGGATAATTAAACGTTGGTGGGATTGAATATGGAGCATTACCCATACCCCATAAAAGATCACTTGAAGGAGCAAAATTTGAAATGCCAAAACCTAATAGTAACAAAATAATGAGCACTATGATACCAAATGTGAAAGATGGATAATTTAGCAATAAATCAGAAATATTATCAAGGAAAGAATTTCGCATGTTTCACCTCTCTTGTCTAATTGTTGGATCAATTATTGGAATCATTAACTCCACAATAAAAGTTGCCAAAGTTATTCCAATTACAGAAAGGCTTGCGACCCCTACTAGTGTATTCATGTCTCCAGTTAATATTGCTCTATACATTAAAGTACCAAGTCCTGGATAGGAAAAAAGATATTCTGTAACAAGAGCGCCATTGAAAATAAACCCTATATTTAGAGCAAGGGCTGTTATTTGTGGTGACATAACATTGCGCATCACATAACTGAAAATTATTTTTCTCTTCTTTAGTCCTCTAAGCTTGGCAAATTCTATGAAATCTTCTGATTTGATACTCATAACCAATGATCTCATAGTCAAAAACCATCCAGCCAAAGAGGAAATAACAATGGAAAGAGCTGGCAAAAAAGCATGTTCAAGTATACTAAGAACAGAAGATAATGAGAAATTGACTTTAATATTAAGTGCCGTTCCACCCATGATCGGAAAAGAAGGAATCATAAAAACAAAAAATAGAATCAATAGCAGAGCTATTATTGGATAAGGAACAGGCGATAGCACTACAAACAATCCTTGAAAGAATTTCGAAATATTACTCTTATCAAAAAAGCCAGCAAGTAAACCAGCTAGATTCCCAAGAATCCATGAAATAATCAAGGCAGTCAACAGAAGTCCCACTGTCCAAGGTAAAGCCCTTTCTATTAAGCTCATGACAGGTGTTGGAAAAGCACTAAAAGAAGGGCCAAAATCTCCCGAAAAAATTCCTGCTAAAAAAGAAAAGTACTGACTTATAACTGGTTGATTTAATCCATATAATTTTAAGTAAGTATCCTTTATAGAATTATATTGCTGCTGCGTTAATTGGGCACCGTAAGCACTTAATTGCTGCATCAAAGTATCTATAGGGTGTATCGGCGTACTTCGACTTATGATAAAAATCATTGTAAGACCTATCAACAAAGTTAAAATAAGAAAAACTGTCTTTTCAACAAGGTATTTTACCATTAGTAGATCACTCCTATTATGGTACTTTCCCTTTTAATTATTTCTGTATCCAAGGTTTTTGTTTCATGATCAAACAAAATTTTGAAAGACTCTTTTCCCATTTCCTGCTTTTGTATTCTCATCGTCGTCAAAGATGGTGTTATCAAGGCAGAAAATGGTATATCATCATAGCCTATGACTTTC
>JAPDLJ010000035.1 GCA_025920705.1 Candidatus Jingweiarchaeum tengchongense | reverse complement strand
ACATCTCTCCAGATCCCACTTACATTACCATACCAATTTGGAATGCCGTTCTGCTTTCCGTGCAATACCTCGGTTGCTCGTGCTTCGTCTAAATCATATACTTGAACGACAATCTCATTTTCTCTTTTCAGTTTGTTGGTAATCTCGAATGAAAAAGGAGTGTAACCGCCATCATGGGATCCAAGAAACTCACCGTTGATAAAAACATCTGCATGATAATCAACGGCATCGAAGTTAAGAAGGTACCTCTTTTGAGGATCAAAATCCATAACGAGGTTTTTCTTGAAAAGCATGTATTTCTTGTGATTCTCAAAAAACTCCTCAACACATGAAGGAATATCGATCCGATCTTCAAAATTGATTTCCTTAAATGTTTTTGCCTTTTCGTCTGATGTGTGAAATTTCCATTTACCGTTTAAAGACAACAATTGTAACCCTCCTCATCAGTAATTTCCACTTGGAAATGGTTGGAAAGTTCTTGTTGGCCCAATTATTTTTAAATTTTTATTTTCAAAATATATTCTGTCAATATTAAGTACCCTATTTCCGTTCGGCGAATCTGGATATTTATGTGTATGATAAACTATAAAACTTTCAGTATTATCTAAAGAAGTTGTGATGCTATTATGACCAGGTCCGGATATACCTTGACGTAGATCTTTAGTGATAATGGGATTGTTATAATTTTTCTCCCAAGGTCCTATAGGATCTTTGGCAATAGCATATCCTATGGAGTAGTCTGATGAAGCATAAAAATTTGCTGAATACATTAAATAATAAAGTTTATTGTGCTTTATAACAAATGGCCCTTCATTCCATTGCCATTCTTTGTTTATTCCTTCCCATTGTTGGTTTGGTTCTAAAATCATTATTGGCGAACCAGATAAATTCAACAAATCTTTACTCATTTTCTGAACATAAATTTGGCTTACATGTTTACCATTTATTACATTCTCAGAACAATCTTTTACAAAAAAAAGATATGGTGTTTGATCGTTATCAATAAAAATATGTCCATCGATCCATGAAAAGCCATTGCTTTCAAATAATGGGGCTTTAATATTTTTAAAAGGGCCTAATGGATCTTCAGAAACAGCTAAAGCGATCTTCAAATGTCCATCCACATCTCTTGCAGAATAAACCATATAAAATTTTTCTTCAAAATAAATTACTTCTGGAGCCCAGAAATCACCTGTTCCCCATTTATTTGGTTCCAAATTTGAGTCAAATGCCACCCCTCTTAGCCTCCAATCAATTAAATTTAAAGATTTCCAAACCTTGAATCCACTTTTTGGCATAGAAGTAGCATACAAATAGTATTTTTTATCGTGTTTTAGAACAAACGGATCTCCTATATTATCAATATTTCCAATCGGATTTATATATTTTTTCCTCATGTAAAATTCTCCTTAACAATTTCAATTTGTTTTATAGATTTTAATAGCAATATCTTTTAAACTTGAAAAATTAAATTTCAAATTTAGAGTTCCATTACTTATCTCTAATTGTGATGAATTTAAGATATTTCCGCTATTTGTATCCCAAAATTCGATAGTATATATGCCATTATTTAGATTGGAAACTTTCAAACTAATGCTTGAGAAATCGATATTATTCAAATCCTTTCGAGAATCTTTTAGTAGCCAGATAATTCTTGCATTATTATCACCACATGAAAAAGGAATTATGTAATTATTTATATTATTTTCTACTTTTATATCAAAAGCGTCATAATAAGCTTTAAAATTTAACCAATTTATACCAGGTGAATTAACAAACTTAGAAATGGCCTTATCAGTAGTAAGCAACTGTGGATACAACATATCATGCGGAATTCTATATGGCCATCTTAATCCTATTCCCGCTGCCCCTGAACATAATTCTGCCCAGGACATGTTATGATAGTACTCTGAATCAAAATTTAGCGGCAAAGGCCAATTATCTATTGGACCATCCTCTGAATCTAAATATGGTTTCGAATAATTCAATTTTGATAGATTATAAGCAATTGCTTGGGAAACTTCGATTGCTGGTTCTACAGCATTTGTTGGGTTTTTTACAGCAGGCATGTAAAGGTGTGTTGTAAGAAAATCGAGATTCTTATTGTCATAAAATATATCGGCAAAAGGTGGAAAAAGAATTGGTGCAGCTGTTGAAACCGTTATTAAATGATGATGGCCAAATTTACTATCTTCATAATTAATTATAAAGTTAGATATAGTTTGCATCCAATTAGATATAGCAACAGGATTTTCTCCATACCATAAATCTATTTCATTATTGATTTCCCACGCAAGTATATGTGAACTATTTCCCCAATGGTCAATTATAAATTTAAATCTGGATTCAGTATTCTTTATGCATTGCTCATTTGTGAGAAATTCATCAAGTGATGATATACAACCGCCATTTTTAATATTAAATGGATTATCTTGCCAATTTCGGCTCATCCAATAAGGATCAAATGGTTCAATTATGAGATAAATATCATATTCTTTAGCATATTTAAAAATATTATCCCAAACATTTACCAATGATTCATTTATGTGCCCTAAAGGATCTTCAAACAAAGTAGAACCAGATGGATCTTGAGCATATTCAAAGAATATTCTTAAAGTATTTATTCCATAAGAATGAATTGTAGAAAAATAATCTTTGACTTCTCTCAGATCAGAATTATTCCATAGTCCACTAAGTGATGGCCATGTTATACCATCATTGAATCCTATACATATGAGAGGCTTTCCATCTATTTCAAAATACGATTTTGAAGGAGCAATTTCTACAAATGGTTTAACAACATTGGAAAAATTCGAAAAAGCTATCAAAGATGTTAAAAGAATTAAAGTAATAAACAAAATCATTTTTTTTAACAACTTTATCACCCCTTTACACCTGTAAAAACAATTCCTTTGATATAATATTTTTGAACGATTATAAATACTACAATTGATGGTAAAGCAATCATGAAAGCTCCAGCCATCATGTTACCGTACCATTGAACATACTGACTTTGAATTGCTGCCATACCAACTGGCAAAGTATACATATTTTTAGAATTTAAAACGATTAATGGCCAGAAATAATCATTCCATGTTCCCATAAAATTCATAACAAATAAAGTTATTATAGCAGGCCAAGCTTCTGGTATTATTATTTTGAATATTATAGAAAAAAAGCCAGCGCCATCTATTTTTGCTGCTTCTTCAAGTTCTCTTGGAATCCCAATAAAAAACTGTCGAAGTAGAAAAACTCCAAATGTTCCTGCAAGAGCAGGCATTATTATTGCTAAGTAAGTATTTGTCCATCCAAAAGAATTTACTGTTACATAATTTGGTAGAAATAAAATTATACCTGGTATAGAAAGTGCCCCCAATATTATTCTAAAAATTATGTCTCTACCTTTAAAATTCATTCTTGCCAATGAATATGCTGCAAAAGTATCTACTAAAACTGACAAAATAGCTACAGAAGTAGATACAAAGATACTATTTAAAAACCATCTAAGTATTGGGGTGCCATCTATTATTTGTAAGTAATTGCTTAAAGTTAATTCACTTGGGAAAAAGATAGGAGGCCATTTTATTATCAAATCATTTGGCATTAAAGAATCTATAATCATCCAATATATTGGAAATACAAAAAGAAAAATAAGTATTAAAGCTGCAAAATTTATTGTTATAAAATTTACAATCTTTTTACTCATAAAAAAATCACCTCCTAATAAGTTTCTTTACCTAAAGTTGAAAACAAGATCATAACAATTGTTAAAATTATACAGCCACTTATTATTGACATAGCCGAAGATATGCCCATATATGGCATTGAAAAATTAAAAGCTGTTTGATATATATATAACATGACCGGTAAAGTAGAACGTCCCGGTCCCCCACCTGTCATTAATTGTGGTTGAGCAAAAAGATTAAAAGACGCTATTAATTGAAAAATAGTAACAAAAAAGAAGATATTTCTCAACCCCGGAAGAGTAATATGAATAAATGTATTCCAAGAATTTGAACCATCAATTTTTGCTGCATCATATAAATCTGTCGGTATATTCTGAAGCCCTCCTAAAAAAATTATCATATTCCAGCCAATAGTCCACCATAGGGTTGTAATCACAATAGATATCCATGCCCATGGTTGTTGAGTTAACCAAGGTATTCTTCCAATATGAAAAAATATCAATAAAAAATTAATCAATCCTGAATTATATTCTAATAGCCACATCCAAATTACAGCCACAACAGGTGCTGAAAGGGCAACTGGGATAAAAAAGATCATTCTTGATAATGTTTTAGTTTTCAAAAATTGATTATTAATCAATATAGCTAAACCAAGTCCACTGAAAATAAACAACGGAACGCTAAATATTATAAATTGAATTGTAGCCCACATTGATTCCCAAAATTGTCTTGACATAAAAAAATTAGTATCAAATAATAGTTGATAATTTCTGAATCCTATGAAACCAAGATTCCCACCATATAATCCCCACTTCGTCATACTCATGTACACTCCATTAATAAGTGGGAATATAACAAAAATACCAAAGAAAATTAAAAATGGTAGCAAAAACAAATATCCCAATATCGAATGTTTTTTCACAATCAATCAACCTTTCTATATATAAATGTCAGTTGAGTTAACACTCAACTGACATTTCATTTTTATTGTTCAATACATCTGCTGCGAAGCAAGGATTTGATTACTTGTATTTACGGATTCATTTAAAGCTTGAACTATTGTCTTTCTATTTGTAAGTACATAATTTATAGCGTCCCATATTGGACCTGTAGCTTGATCCCAAAGATTAAAGAAATGAGGATATACAATATTATCTGAATCTTTTGCTATAGTTGCAAGCATCGGAATAGATTGGAAAAATTTGTCTGAAAGTACTGAAGGTTCAGCAGGTAACTTAGGTGATTGCATCCATATAGATATGTGTTCTTCAACGTATTTAAAGAAAGTTAGAGCTGACTGAATAACATCATTACTCATTCCCTTTTTGTTAAATATTACTAAATAGTCTGCTCCTGAATCAACTGCTGGATTTTGTGAACCAAGTTGTGGGCACAAAACAGCACCAAAATCTAATCCAGGCGTTTGTTCATAAGCGGTTAATTCCCATAATCCATTGAATTCCATACCTACAGTACCATTTTGAAAAGCTCTAACATCAGAATCAACTTGCACATTTGTTGGGGAAACATGATATTTATACACAAGATCATATAAAAATTGTAAGGCATCAAGTCCAGCATTATCATTGTAAATTGCTTTAGTATGATCTTTATTAAACAAACTTCCACCATTTTGACGGAATATCGAATACCAAATAAAATATGTTGGCCATCCAGTTGATATCATAGTTCCATACTGTTGAACACCGTTAACAACTTTTGTTAATTTTTGTGCATATTCTATAAATTGCTGTCTATTAACTGGGGGATGATCAGGATTAAGGCCTGCCTCTTTAAAAAGAGTCTTGTTCCAGTATAAGACACACAATGGATTTTGATCTATTGGCAGACCCCATAACTGATTCCCAAAATAACCATTATTCCAAACCGCCGAATAGAATTTGTCTTTACTAACTCCAAGAACGTCCATATAAGGAGTTAATGGACGTATCATTCCTTGATTTGCTATAGATAATATGTGATCTTCCGTTGAAATTCCAATGTCTGGTCCTTGGCCACTTGCTAATGAAACAGGAACTTTTGTCCAATAGTCTCCCCATGCCATAGTTGTCATTGTAACATGTATTTTACCGGCAAATTGTGTATTAAATTGATCAACAATTTTTTGAAAATAGGACCCGTCTGGGCCAGTAAAACCATTCCAAAAACTAAGATTGATTTCACTAGCAAATACAAAAATTCCACTTACTAATAAAGTAACTATTAAAAATAGAAAAAGTTTTTTCATACTTCATTCCTCCCTTATAAAAATTAAATACTTTCTCTTATTACAATTTCTGATTTAAGAACAACTTCTTTCTTTTCTTCTTGAATTAGCAAAAATTTCAAAGACTCTTTTCCCATTTCCTGTTTTTGTATTCTCATCGTCGTCAAAGATGGTGTTATCAAGGCAGAAAATGGTATATCATCGTAGCCTATGACTTTCACCTGTTGGGGAATTTTCATGTTGTTCTCTTTGAGTGCTTTGATAACTCCAAATGCCATTAAGTCGTTGTAAGCGAAAATCCCGTCGAATTGCATACCGTCATGAATTAATTCCATCACCGATTTGTATCCACCGTCTATTTCTATTCCACCTGTCTTTATAAGTCTCTCGTCGATCTCAATCCCTGTTTCTTTTAGGGCCCTTTTGTACCCTTCGCATCTTTCAATCGA
>JAPDLJ010000034.1 GCA_025920705.1 Candidatus Jingweiarchaeum tengchongense | reverse complement strand
TTTTTCCAATTGAAACACCTCCGAGAGATAATATAATAATTGCGTCAATTATAATAAACGATTTGAAATTTTAAGTTATCAATACATATATTTTTATTGACAATTCATATTTTTCTTAATTTGTGAACAACACGTTGTACATTCATATCTACATGTTGACATTTAAATGTATCTATGATATATTTATAGAGTAAGTAAGGCGGAGAATAAGAGAGAGCCACGCACATTTTGTGTGTAGTTCTTTTTAAGTAGATTAAATTCAAATTGAACTAATTGGAACTATTTAGAAAGTTACTGAACGATGATCCTTAAAAGCAGACCTTTAAAAAGCATTTTTATATCATATTCTTAATAAATTGTTCCAAGAAAATATGTTAATATTCAGATATTACTCAGTTAACGTTAAAATATTAAAATGAAACTGTTGTTTCAGTAAATCAATGATAGATTCCACGTGCTCTTTAAAAAGTGTCGGTAAAATCATCTGAAAGTTGAAAAAGATATAAATATCATTTTTTGTCTTCATTGGTAAATTAAAGTATATTTCCTAAATAGTATCTTTTTCCAATTCTGCTTACCTAAAGCACTATCTTTAAATAAAGGGAGATGGTTAAGATGTTACGTAAGCTGTTAATGGTAACGGTGTTTGTGATCCTCGCTTCAGTGATTTTTGCGGCACCTATAACTCTGTATTTTTGGCAAGGAGTGGGTGCAGCCTTTACGAAACCGCTTCAGGATCTGTGTAATCAATTTACGGCTTTGAATCCAAACGTAAAAGTTGATGTACTTTACACCGGAGATTATCATGAAACCCTCACAAAAACCATATCGGCAGTCCAAGGTGGAAACCCACCAGATATTGTCCAGATTTATGATGTGGGCACACAGGTTATGATGGACAGTGGAGTTATAATACCTATACAAGATATGATAGATAAAGATCCTTCTTTCGACATCAACACGATAATCCCGGCAGCAAGAAATTATTACTCTTACAAAGGTAAACTTTACAGTATGCCTTTTAATTCTTCTAATCCAGTTATATATTACAATAAAAATCTATTTGAAAAAGCTGGACTTAATCCAAACGATCCTCCAACAACTTTCGATCAATTCATTGCCGATGCTCAAAAATTAACGGTCAAAGACAGCAGTGGAAATACCATTCAATATGGTTTCACCTTTGGTACAGGGCAACCGATTGAATGGTTTTTTGAACAATTTCTTGCTATACAGGATGCCCTTTATTTGAATAACAACAACGGTCGTACGGGAAGGGCAGATAAAGCCGTTTTTGATAGTCCTGCAGGTTTAAGAGTACTTAATTTCTTCAACACAATGGTTCAAAATGGTTCTGCCATAGTTGCAGGCGCTGGATGGGATAATGCAAGAAGTTTATTCCTATCACAAAGGGCTGCGATGTTAATAGATTCGACAGCAAATATCACAATGTTGCTCCAAGGTGCCGGAAATAAATTTAACGTTGGAGTCATGTTTCTCCCTCATCCATCAGGAGTTCCTTATGGAGGCGTTATAATTGGTGGAGCAAGTCTGTGGTTGATAAACACTCACAACACTCAACGAGAGCAAGCCGCTTGGGACCTTTTAAAATTCCTTGAAAGTACTGATGCTCAGGCTCAATGGAGTGCCGCAACAGGATACTTCCCAATAAACAGGAATTCAATAATAAAGCTGCTTTATCAAGGATTTTACGCTCAGCATCCTGAATTCTTGGTTGCCGTTCTTCAACTGCTTATGTCTACTCCAGATGCAGCAACGAGTGGCGCGTTATCGGGGGCCATGCCAGATATAAGAACTGCTGTAAATAATGCTTTCTCTAACGTCTTCTCGAAATTAATGACTCCTGAGCAGGCTTTACAACAGGCACAAAATCAAGCCAACAAAGATCTTGCAAATTATAACTCGCTTTACTGAATAAATCTTAAAAGGGGGTACTTTTTTGATACCCCCTTTTTCATAAGAGGTGATGATCTTGTCAAGAAAATGGATTCCGTATTTATTACTTGCACCAACGTTCTTAATAATCAGTGTTTTTATATATTATCCTGCTTATCAAAGCTTTTTTATGAGCCTTTACAAGGTTTCACCCTTTGGAACGAGCAGCCGCTTTGTAGGGTTTGAAAATTTTTTACAACTTTTTCAATCAGGCGGATTCATACAGTCTGTTTACACGACTTTGATATTTGTGATTGTTACGGTTGGTATAGGACTTGTTATTTCATTACTTTTAGCGGTACTTTTGAACGATAAAATTCCCGGAATTGGTATATTCAGAACTTTGCTGTTTTCTCCTTACGCTGTATCTCCTGCCGTTGCAGGAGTTTTGTGGGCTTTTCTTTTAAGTCCTGTTTCAGGATATGTAAGTTATCTTTTTTTGATCGTTCTTAAAATTCAACCCCAATGGTTAACAACATATCCATTGGCTTTGATTGCGGTAATGATAGCGACAATCTGGCAAAACATAGGTTTCAATGTTATATTTTTTCTTGCTGGTCTACAATCGATCCCACAAAGTTATTACGAAGCGGCTACAATAGATGGTGCAAATGCCGTAAATAAATTTTTTAGGATAACGATACCGCTTTTATCACCTATAATATTTTTCCTTATAATTATGAATATATCATCTTCCGTTTTTTATTCTTTTGCCGCTATAAACGTTATGACAGAAGGAGGTCCTTCGAATACTACCACGACAATGATGTATGAAGTTTATCGGGAAAGATTTTTTTACTTCAACAATGGAGCAGCTTCATCTGAATCTGTGATTTTAATACTTATCATGGCATTTTTCACATACCTGTATTTCAAGTTTGGCCAAAAGGCGGTGCATTATCAATGACGAAAAAACAAAGAAGGACTGTTCAAGTAGTTGTAAAAGAAGTAACTCTAATAATTATAACTATAGTAATGCTTTTGCCGATACTTTTATCCATAACGATGAGTTTTGAAACACCTCCCGAGGTTTTTACTTATCCTCCAAGAATTTTTCCGAATACATTTTATTTGGGAAACTATGTTAATGCCTTTAACTCGATAAAACTTGGAAGGTTATTGATCAACTCTTTAATAATGAGTGTAATCATAGTTGTAGGTAAAACTGTATTTGGTATACTTGCTGGGTATGCTTTTGCGAATTTCAAATTCAAAGGTTCTGCTTTTCTTTTTGCTTTACTCTTCGTCACGATCTTTATGCCGGCAGATATGATAATGATAGTCCCACTTTATAAATTGATGGTCAATTTTCACTGGTTAAACACCTATTGGGCGCTTACAGTGCCCTTTACCGCAAGTGCAACAAGTGTATTTTTGATGCGCCAATATTTTTTAACAATTCCTAAAGAACTTGAAGATGCGGCAAGAATAGATGGGGCAAGTTCAATGAGATATCTTACAAGAATACTTATTCCACTTTCAAAGACAATGATAGGCAGTGTTATAGTGATAAATTTCGTCTACGCTTGGAATTTTTATCTTTGGCCACTTGTTGTTATAAATTCTAACAGTATGCAGACAGCGCAAATAGGTCTTCAGATGCTCATGATTACAGGTGCAACAAGAAATTGGGGGATAATAACCGCAGGAACTATTATAGTGCTTGCTCCAGTTCTAATACTCTTTTTTGCGGTTCAAAATCTTTTTGTACAAGGGATCGTTACTACTGGTTTGAAAGAATAAATTAAAAGGAGATGGAAGTTATGAAAGATGTTTTCCTAAATTACCGATTAAATAGAAATGATGAATACGGTTTACCACCACGAATACTTTTTGGATTTAACACCATCGATAAGGCTGGAGAAGTAGCCAAACAAATTTCAAAGAATAAAGAAGTACTTATCGTGACAGATAAATTTTTGTTGAGAACGGGATTCATAGATCAACTATCGAATTCTCTTGAAAAAAATGATTTAAATTTTAAAATATATGCTTCAGATGTGGCTGAACCGACAAAAGAGCAGGTGAATTCGGTAATAAAAGAAGCATCCGAAAAAGATTATGGGCTTGTCATCGGTATAGGAGGAGGGAGCAGTTTAGATAGGGCAAAAATCGCAGCTTGTTTTGGTGGATTCGAAGATAGAGCAGAAGATTATTTCGCACCAAGCACCAAACCTTTAACTCATTCAAAGCCAAAATTGCTCATTCCGACAACTGCTGGAATGGGAAGTGAGGTTTCAAACACGGCCGTCGTAATAATACCAGAAAATTACGTTGGAATCGCCAAAACATGGATTACCGGTAAGATGATACTTGCGGATGCTGCAATTTTAGATTCTTCGCTTATGATCAATCTTCCGCAAAGAGTGACTGCAAATACTGGTATAGATGCATTAAGTCATTGTGCGGAAGGAGTAATATCAAAGCAGGCAAATCCTTTTTCAGACGGACTCGCCATTGAAGGGATAAAGTTGGTGGCTAAGAATATAAAAATGGCATATCATCAAGGAGAAAATTTAGAGGCAAGATGGAACATGTCTATGGCAGCAATGTTGGGCGGAATAGTTATAAGTTTTCCTTGGATTGGTGGACCGGCGACATTAGGTCATGCTGCATTGGAAGGCATTTCTCCGAAATACAACATTCCACATGGTGCCACAGGTGGAGTTTTATTGCCTTATGTTTATTGGTTTAACCTTGGAAGTTCTTATGCCGAGAAAAAACTTTCTATTATATCTGGGGCTATGGGTGTTGATACATGCAAGATGAACGATCAAAAAGCGGCGGAATCTGCTATTTGGTCAACATTTGATCTTCTTGAAGCGCTCGACATGCCCACAAATCTTAAATCTTATGGTATGAAAGAAGAAGATATTTCGGTGATCGCTAAATATATCTTCGAACGTTCAGAAAGAATGTATGCAATGTCTGCATTTAATCCAAGAAAAGCAACACTTGAAAATATGGAAGAATTCTTTTATGCCGCTTACGAGGGACGAGAATATCTTGAGAAAGATTTATCTAAAAAACATTGGAGATGATCTTATGGAAGAACTTTTTGGATATGCTGGAAAGATACTAAGAGTGAATTTGAAAGACAAAATTTTCAAAATTGAAAACGCAGATCGTGATGATGCAAGAATGTATCTAGGTGGTACCGGTCTTTCTGCTAAAATACTTTACACTGAACTTCAAAGGGGTATAGATCCTTTATCTTCTGAAAATAAAATTATCTTTTCAACAGGGCCATTGACAGCTACAGCGGCTCCAGGATCGGGAAGTGTGAACTTGTGCTTTAAATCACCGCTGACAGGTATATGGGGAGAAGCGAGAAGTGGAAGTGATTGGGGGTCAATGTTAAGAAAGGCTGGTTATGATATTTTGATAATAGAAGGACGTTCTCCTAACCCTGTTTATCTTGTGATAGAAAATGATAAAATCGAAATACATGATGCATTTGAGATCGTTGGGTTTACAACAAGTCAGAAAACGTCTTATCTTAAGCAAAAACTTGGAAAAGATTTTGAGATAGCCGCTATAGGACCTGCAGGAGAAAACAAAGTATTTTATTCAAGTGTTATGTTCGGAGAAGGTCGCGTGAGGCCGGACGTACGGGAGCAGGCGCATTGCTTGGCTCAAAGAATTTGTTGTCAATAGCGGTAAGGGGCAATGGGAAAATACCTATAGCGTACACTCAGGAATTTTATTCCTCATGTCGCGAATCTTCTCAGAAATTACTGAGTAATCCCGACAATCTTGGACTTAAGTTGAATGGAACAACAGGAGATCTTGGTAAATGTGATAATGCAAGTGACTGGCCAACAAAGAACTGGCACTCGAATTCTTGGGGTAAAGGTGAAGAATTATACGAACAGTTCAAAAAGCACAATCTTGTAGGATCTCATGGCTGTTATAAAGGTTGTATTCTCTTTTGTGGGAGAATCGCTAAAGTTGAATCCGGAAAATGGAAAACGCCAGCACATGAAGGTGCTGAATATGAATCTATATCGGCATTTACGGCTTTCATAATGAACGATGATATAGATGCGGCTGTTCATGTAACTTATCTTTGCAATGAATATGGACTTGACACGATTTCTACCGGAGCGGCAATTGCATTTGCAATGGAATGTTATGAAAAAGGAATCCTTTCTAAATCTGATTTTGATGGTTTAAATATGGACTGGGAAAACATGGATTCCACGATAGAGATGATAAATAAAATAGCCCATCGAAAAGGCATAGGTGATATTCTTGCAGACGGAGTAAAAAAGGCTTCAAAAGTTATCGGCAATGGATCTGAAAAATTTGCCGTCAATTTGAAGGGATTAGAAGGAGCGGCGCACGATCCAAGGTCTGGAAAAGCGTTGGCACTAACTTACGACGTCGGAAATATAGGAATGAGTCATATTCATCCAATAGAAGGCATGGCCTACGATGCTTACAAAGTTGATTTTGGTTTAATTCCTTATGGCCTTGAAGATCCAAAACAAGTTGATAGGTTTGAGGAAATGGGAAAGGGAAAGGCCTCGAAAGTGCTTCATGATTTTGGCGTGATTCCCGATGTGATAGGACTGTGCAAATTTTACATTTATGCAGGTCTCACGCCAGATGGTATATCAAAAACTCTTTCTGCTCTTACGGGATGGGATGTAGATGGGAAGGAACTTTTGAAAATTGGAGAGAGAGTTTACAATCTTCAACGTATGTTTGATATAAGGGAAGGTATTTCAAGGAAAGATGACGAGATTCCTCAACGTGTAAAAAAAGTTCCTGATTTTGGAAAATATGCAACGGTTCCCGAAAGTGCCATTCAAAATTACGATGCAAT
>JAPDLJ010000033.1 GCA_025920705.1 Candidatus Jingweiarchaeum tengchongense | reverse complement strand
AGGCACTTCAGAAGGAGATGAATACGCGATTTGAAGCTATGAATGCTCGTTTTGAATCTCTTGAAAAAAGATTAAACTTTACCCAGTGGCTCATCACTGCTGGAATAGCCTTCATATCTCTACTTCATTTACTCAAATAAAGATACGCACACTTCGAAGTGGCAAACCTGCCTTGAAAAGTGTAGCAAAATGAAAGGGTTGCACACCAAAGGGTTGCACACTTGACAAGTGCAAAGAGCTGCACACTTGACAAGTGTGCAATAACTTGCCCCAAAGCCGAGTAAAATCGAGAAGTTGCACACTTGTCAAGTGTGCAAAGCCAGTACAAAAGCGCAGGAAAATCGAAGCGTTGCACACTTGACAAGTGTGCAAAACGACTCTCAGCTAATTGATCAACGCCCCGAAACCCAGTAAAACCGAGGAGTTGCACACCTGACAAGTGTGCAGAGCAATCATGCTCTCCTCAATAAAATCAGGAACGTCATAATATAAGAGCCGCGCCCCTTGGCGGCAGCGGCGTGGTGCGGTTGCCAAGCTTTCGATCGGCTTACGCTTTCAACAAGGGCTTGCACACCTGACAAGTGTGCAAAACGTTGTTGTTATTCAGCGTCGCGGTCAAGCCGCGGGCGAGGCCGTTGGCGTCAATGGTGTTGACGGTGTTCTCGATCGTAGCCAAATTGACACTGGAGGCCTCGCCCCTCACGGTAATCTTGGCGTTGGTGCCGGCAAAGTTAGTGATATTGCCTGTAGTGAGGTTGGTGGCGGTCTGTATCACGAGTTCGGTAATTGATTCTGCTGATCCGGACCCTATGAGATCTACCGAAGTAAAATCAAGGAGCTACACACTTGACAAGTGTCTGAAACGACCTCTCCAAAAGGGTAGGAAAATCAAGCAGTTACACACTTGGCAGTTACACACTTGACAGGTGTGCAACAACGACTCACTTGACAGGTGTGCAACAACGACTTGACAGGTGTGCAACAACGATTCAAGTGTGCAAGACGACACAAGTGCAAGACGACAACTGGGTAAAACGACATTATGCTCAGGTTCACATCTGAGGCCGAAGATTGATGATGGATTCCCAGATTATACATAACACGTGCAGAGGACTGGCGTAGAGAGTAGAAACAATGAACGCTCAGTCAAGTTGTTTTGTTAGTCTTCTATACAAGCATTTTACTGTGTGATATAATTAATAAATGAAATGTAGAAACTGTGGTTCAGAGCTCAATCATTGTATACTTGATCTTGGGACAAGTCCACCGGCTAATGCCTTTCTAAGCAGGGAGGATCTTAATAAACCAGAACTATGGTATCCCCTGAGGCTCTTGGTGTGTGAAAAATGTTTTCTTGTTCAGACTGAAGATTTTGTAGGAAGGGAAACCCTTTTTAATCCCAACTATGTCTATTTCAGCTCATTTTCCGACACCTGGTTAAAACACGCTAAGAATTATGTTGAGATGGTCACAGAGAAATTTGGGCTGAGTGAAAAAAGTCTTGTCATAGAGATTGGAAGCAATGACGGATATCTTCTTCAGTATTTCAAAAATAAAAATATTCCCTGCTATGGTGTAGAACCAACTCACTTAGTTGCTGAAGCAGCAAGGAAAAAAGGGATAGAGACAGTTGAAGAATTCTTTGGTATTGATCTTGCAAAAAGGCTTGAACAAGCAAAAGGACAGGCTGACCTTATGGTAGCAAATAACGTGCTTGCCCATGTTCCAGACATTCACGACTTTCTACAAGGATTTTATATCTTGCTAAAACCTGAAGGTGTAGCAACTTTTGAATTTCAATATGTTGTTCCCCTTATAAAACAGGCACTCTTTGACACAGTCTATCATGAACATTTCTCTTATTTTTCATTTACAACAGTTTCTGAAATCTTCAGAGTCAATGGATTAAAAGTATTTGATGTTGAGCATCTTCCAACACACGGAGGAAGTTTGAGAGTTTATGTTGAGAAAGAGGATTCAGGAGCCTTTGAAATAAGTGATAGGGTTTTAAATCTCTTAGAGGAGGAGAAAAAGGAAGGAGTACGTAAACTTGAATTTTATAGTGCTCTTCAGGAGAGGGCAGAGAAAATAAAGAGAGATTTTCTGATGTTTTTACTTGATGCCCAGCAAAAGGGTAAAAAAGTTGCAGCCTATGGAGCTGCTGCGAAAGGAAATACTCTGATTAACTTCTGCGGAGTAAAAGGAGATTTAATCAAGTATGTTTGCGATAAAAATCCTTACAAACAAGGCAAGTATTTACCGGGTAGTCGTTTACCAGTTGTTGCTCCTGAAATGTTGAAAATTAATTTACCTGATTACGTTCTTATTATTCCTTGGAATCTCAAGGAGGAAATAATTCATGAGCTCAGAGTAAAGTATAATGAAAATTTTTCATTTGTTACGGCATTACCAATTTTAGACCTGATATGATAGTGTTTTTAACTAAATCCATTAAGAACTTTCATCTAACACGCGATTTTCAATAAGGTTAATTGCTCATGATAAGGAAAATACCACTCGCAAAGCCTTCCATAACAGAGCTTGAGATTAGCTACGTTTGTGAAGCCGTTAAAAACGGCTGGGGTGATCTTCGAGATTATTACATTACACTTTTTGAGGAAAGATTCAAAAGCTATCTAGGCGTAAAGTATGCTATTGCAACTTCAAGCTGTACTGGCGCACTACATATGGGATTAAAAGCATTGGGAATTGGACCTGGAGATGAAGTTATCTTGGCGGATACAAATTGGATTGCTACGGTAGCTCCTGTAATTCACTTGGGCGCCACGCCCATATTTGTTGATATACTTGAGGACTCTTGGTGTATAGATCCAGAAAAAGTAGAGAGATCAATCACAAAAAAAACAAAAGCAATTATAGTTACTCACTTATACGGTAACCTCTGTGAGATGGAAAAGCTTATCGAAATAAGCCAAAGATATGGATTATTTATTGTTGAAGATGCAGCTGAAGCTCTTGGATCGGTTTATCACGGAAAAAAAGCAGGTTCAATGGGCACTTTTGGAGTTTTTTCGTTCCATGGAAGTAAAACAATTACTACGGGTGAAGGTGGCATGTTTGTGACTAATGATCCAGATCTCTATGAAGCTGTTTTGACATTAAGTAATCATGGTAGAAGAAGAGGGCAAACTAAACAATTTTGGCCGGAAACAGTAGGGTTCAAATATAAAATGTCAAATATACAAGCTGCATTGGGCTGTGCACAATTGGAAAGAATTGAGGTTATCATATCAAAAAAAAGAGAAATCTTATCACTCTATAAAAAACATCTTGAAGCTTTGCCCGGAGTAAAAATGAATCCTGAACCTGAAGGTACTTTTAACAGTGCTTGGATGCCCACAGTGGTATTTCCTAAAGAACTAAACATAACTAGAGAAATGTTAGTCTCAGAGTTCTCAAAAAAAAATATTGATGCAAGGGTTTTCTTTTGGCCTCTTTCAAGTCTAAAGATGTTCAAACCTGCCAAATATAACATAAATGCTTGGGATATACCAAGAAGAGCAATATGTTTACCAAGTTACTACGATATGGGTGATGATGAAATCTTATCAGTCATTGACGTGATATATTCGATTCTTAGGAGGGTAAAATGAGTGATGTAACTGTGGATGAAATAAGGAAGTACTGGAATGAAAGAGCAAAAAAAGATACGAGTGCACAATCAACTACTAATGATGTTTATTTCAGGGATATCGAAACAAGGGTCATTTCCGAGTATATTGCCAAACTTAAACCAGATTCAGTAGCTGACTTAGGTTGTGGTGATGGTCGCCTTCTGGTGACAATAGCAACTATGCATCCGGATATCAAATTCTATGGATATGATTACTCTGATGAAATGCTGAAAATAGCATCGAACTTAATTCAACTAAAAAATTTAGAAAACGTTAAACTTCAACTACATAATATTTTAAATCCTATACCTGGTAAATTTGATGTAGTCTATACTGTCCGCTGCCTAATAAATTTACCTGATTGGGAGCTTCAAAAAAAATCAATTAATAACATCCATGAATCGTTGGAACCAGGTGGTTATTATCTTATGATCGAAAATTTCATTGAAGGGCATGATGCATTCAATAATCTAAGGAAAAAATTTAATCTTCCCGAGATCCCCGTACGAAAACACAATAATTATCTCAGCCAAAAAAAACTTTCAGAATTTATGCATGATTTATTTTTACTTGAGTTTGACGTAAATATAAGCAGCTTGTATTATGTTGTTACTAGGATTATATATTCAAGACTGTGCGCAGATATTGGAGTTGAACCTGATTACTTCGATCCGCATCATAAATATGCTTCGCTTTTGCCATTTTGCGGTGAATTTGGCCCAATAAGATTCTTAGTTTACAGAAAAAAGTGAGCAGGTGCTAAAGACATTTCAATCGGAGAGAAAAAAATGGTACTAAAAATTGATCTTGAAAAAGGACTAGTTTACGAAATAATTTCAGAAAAAAATGAACAAATCTATCCCTTAGCCTCAGAAGAGGCATTCAGGCTTGTTTCAAGAGCCTGGTTAAGGGCTGGCTGGGATGTTAAACATGTTTACACATTCACCTGGCTCGGAAGACCAATTATTCAACTACCTGATGACTTGGTCAGGATTCAGGAGGTTATCTTTACGGTAAAACCTACTTTAATAATTGAAACAGGAGTTGCACACGGAGGTTCTCTTGTATTTTATGCCACCCTGCTTAAAGCTATGGGAATTGATGGTAGAGTTATTGGAGTAGATATAGAAATTCGTCCTCACAATAGAAAAGCAATTGAGTCACACTTCCTCTTCCCATACATCACTTTAATTGAAGGAAACTCAATAGATAAATCAGTGGTCTCAAAGGTCCAAAACCTCGTTAAAAAAGATGATATCGTAATGGTGATGCTTGACTCAAAACACACTAAGGAGCATGTGCTTGCAGAACTGGAAGCATATTCACCCCTTGTCACCCCAGGTTCTTATATCATTGCTATGGATGGTATCATGCACTGGCTCGGAAACGCTCCAAGAACCCAGCCAGACTGGAGTTGGAACAATCCAAAGGAGGCCGCTGAGGAATTTTTAAGGCATCATCCTGAATTTGAGCTCGCTGTGCCTGAGGTACTTTTTAATGAAAGCTTACTAACTGAGCCAGTATCTGCTGTTACCTATTGGCCCAGTGCTTGGCTAAGGAGAAAAACTATTGGATAATTTTCACTCCTGTGAATTTATCATCAATATGTGGAAATTTTTGGTCCCTTTCAGATACCACGGTCACCTCAAGGGGCCAGGAGATCGCCAATTTTGGGTCAAAAGGGTTAATTCCTCCCTCACTTTCAGGCACATAGGGAGCGCTATGGATGTAAAGCATCTCAACATCATCAGTAAGGGTTTGAAAGCCATGTGCAAAGCCTTCAGGAATAAAAAGTGCCCTTGGCGTGTCCTCCCTCAGTTCAACAGCAAACCATCTTAGAAAACTCTCAGAACCCTCCCTTAAATCCACTGCCACATCCCATATTGAACCCCTAAGACAAAAAACTACCTTTGCCTCAGCCCATGGTGGATACTGAAAATGCATCCCCCTCACAGTGCCCCTTTTCTTTGTCATAGACCTATTTATCTGCATGACCTGCCCAGGAAAGCCCAATTCCTTAAAGCTTAGGGCACAGAAAATTTTCTCAAATCTACCTCGGCTATCCTCAGAGGGAGTCCACTCTATAACTTTTAGTCCCTTGATTGGAAGGTCCGTGACCCTAAATTTCATCAAGACTCCTCCCACATCCTCATATCCTCAAGGCAAAGCCTCCGTGCATCAGACCCCTTGTAAAAGTCCCTATACCACTTTATCGTTCTCTCAAGTGCAGTATCAAACCTCCACTTAGGAAAATAACCAAGAACATCTCTTACCTTAGCTATCTCAAGGGTAAGAATCCTCTCCTCATGGGGACCTTCATCTCCCTTACCCCATACAACTTTCGCTTCAGCACCCCAAAGCTTTCTTGCTCTTTCAATGACATCCCTTACTGAGAAAACCTCATCTGGTTCAGGTCCAAAGTTGTAGGCATCTGCAAGCTCAGGGTTTTCAAACAATCTCTGGGCAAGAAGTATATATCCCCAAAGAGGTTCAAGAACATGCTGCCATGGTCTTATGTGCTGGGGGTTTCTAACGAAAAGCGCATCTCCCCTACTCCATGCCCTGACTGCATCAGGAATAAGTCTCTCCTCAGCCCAGTCCCCACCACCAATAACATTTCCTGCCCTCACAGTAGCTAAGGCTATGCCAGCATCCTTGAAGAAGGACTCCCTGTAACTTAAGGCAACAAGCTCTGCAGCTGCTTTACTTGCGCTATAAGGGTCTTTACCACCAAGTTCGTCTGTCTCCCTGTACGGATAGGGCCAGTTTTTGTTCCTGTAGACCTTATCGGTAGTAACAACAATGACCACCTTTGCTGTCTTTGTAAGTCTTACTGCCTCAAGGAGATTCACCGTTCCCATTACATTTGCTGCCCATGTCCTCTGAGGCTCTCTATAGCCTCTTCTTACAAGAGACTGAGCTGCAAGATGAAAAACCACCTCCGGTTCATGGAGACTGAAGACCTCGGTAAGCTTCACTAAGCTATCCCTACTGCTTAGGTCTATCTCATAATGTCCCTCTATAATTTTGCCAAGGTAAAGCTCTTCAAAAAGATTTGGCTTCGTATCTGGAGGCAGGGAAACTCCAACAACCTTCATACCAGACTCTTTTAGCAGCAGAGAGAGCCAGGCACCTTTAAATCCTGTGTGTCCAGTAATCAATATTGATTTTGCCGGAAATATTTTCATTTTTTATATGGTAGTCGCAACCTTTAGGTTGCGCATCCTTTTTAAAATTCGGTTTTTA
>JAPDLJ010000032.1 GCA_025920705.1 Candidatus Jingweiarchaeum tengchongense | reverse complement strand
GAGTAAAATCTCTACTTTAAATACTGTTCCAGGTACAACTCTTTCTATGAATCTTGGATGTTCGGCGGTACCCTTGCACCTATGAATTATATTTTCTGGTTTTATTTCTAAGATTTCTTTACCTCTACAGTTTTCTTCTAAGTATGCATCCCTGAAAATAACCCTGGACGGTTCTTTTTTTTCTGATTTGTGTGGACCAAATAACTTACAAATCATACAGTTGCCACAGCTACATAGTTCTTCTTTTCCTTCTTCCAATTCTAAGAGGCACCTTATCTTCCCTTTCAGACTGCTTCCTGGTATGTATGGTTCTTCTGCTTCACCAACTTTCTTTATTTTTATAAAAGGATTGTCCAATCCACCAATCTTAAATGCTTCTTTAATTCCACCGATATGTAATCCTGTCAATACTTTTAGCTTTCCTTCGATTTTGATTGATTTTTTAAACTTCATTTTACTCACCTTTTTCAGCATTAAAAGCAATGACACCTTCCAAGAATTCTATGAACTTTTCATAATTTTCCTTACTTGGATTTTTCATTAAGTAATTTTCTAAAAGCCCATTCATGCAGGTATAGAAATTATTATCTATATTCCCTTTGTTTTTTGCGTATTTTAGCATGATGATTAATCTAGCTATGTGTTTTTTAAGTTTTTCAGTATCTGCTTCTTCTTCGGCTTTTTTAACTTCACTAAAAAATTTTCTAAGCTGTGTTTTCTTTTCAAACTTAATCCCCTTCAATTTTTCCAAGAATTTTTCAGGATCATCTTCTTCAAATACTACTTTCTTTAATTCTTCAATGTCTAATTCTTCATTTGTTCTTCTATTTTGATTCATTTTTAACCACCCCTTCTTCATAACGATTATATAGTTCGGCTAGTTGACTAGCAACTTTAAAACATCTCATTTTGTAGATTGCTTCACTGATACCATTTTTTGTAAGAGGCATACGCAAAATAGATTTCTCCCACAATTTATACAATTTTTCACAAACTTTTTTGTCTTCTTTTATATTCCTCACCAAAAGATATCTCATTCCATAAACATTAGGTACAATTTTTTCTTTTTTCTTGTTCTCTATATTTGTATTTAATTTTTCAATCGTATTTGATGACATTTCTATTATTCTATGAAGCATCACAGAAGACATTTTTTCCTCCTTAATAAGTTTTAAGAAATAATTTGTAAGTTTGACCATGAATTCAAAGTCATTTTTTTCTAAATCTTCGATCCCTGGCTCTTCATATTTTCCCTCGAATATTGATTCAGTAAAGTTATCAAAGTAATTCCATCTTAAAACTTCCCCATTCAGACATATCTTATTTTTTTCCTTATCTTCTTCCTTAGCTTTTTTCAGTTGATCTTCCAAATTTTCAAAGATTTTTTTTATTGGGTATTTAACATCGTAAACCCCATATGCAGCAGATATGTTGAAATCCTGATGTTTTCCCACGAATATTTTAAAATAATTGTAAAGATCTTTGGCAAAATCCAGCACAGCAAAACACTCACCAACTACGAATCCATCATCACCGCCAGAGTAAATTAATATTACCTTGTCCTTGTACTTATTTTCCCATATAGTATTAATTATACCTTCGAAAAATAACGAGATATAGAAACTAAGTCTTGAATAAGTTGAAAGAGTTAAACTTTCACCTAATCCATTCTTGAATATTTCTCCGAGATTATCTAAATCGAATTTTAAAGCTGCAATTTTCTTCTTTTCTTCTGAACCAGAAATCTTTACAATTTCATCTAGTTCCTTAACATTATTATTTTCTTCTAAAACCAAACCAGTTGGAAAAATATCAAATATTCCTTCAATCTTATTTAAATAGGAGTGTTCGGCATATATAAGTTCATCAATGTCATCAAATAAGAAAATATCTTTATAACCTTTTAGTGATTTAATTCTTTTATTAATTTGACATTTTTTTATATAATCTCTTAAATCAATGAACTTTTCACATAGATCACAATTTTCTTTCTTTTCTTCTATCTCTGCCTTACATATACTACATTCATCTATTCCAGCTTTTTCGATTTCAAAACCTTTTTTTTCAAGAATAAAATCAAATTTTCTGAGTTTATCTGAGACCATAATCCATTCTTCCTCATTTCCAGAAATAAAATCCTTAAATATTTTAGAATCAAAATCTAGGGGCGACATCTCCTTATACCCAATAGCAATGAAAATTTTTATTCTGAATAAGTCAAATAATTTCCTATTAACTTCTTGTATAAACTCATTAATTTTTTCTTTATTACTTTTAGAATTATCACAAATTAACTCAAATGTTCCACCACTTGAATATATTAAATTCGTCTCAGGTAAATCCAATTTTTCTAAAAGTTTTAATGCGATGAGTTTATTTAACGTAGACAAGTAAAATGATCTACCTTTCAAAGTTTTCATTGCTTTATCAGTTGAAATGGTAGAGATGAAATCCTGTATTCCAGACATATCCCCTTTCACAAGTAAAAAGCATTTTTTTGTATACGTAGGATCCCTTTTCATTTCTTCATAAAGCTTATCTAATTCTTCTTCATTTACCGACTTCTTCCTCTCAAAATATTTTTTTATCACTTCTATAAGTTCTTCTTTCGATTTATTATCATTCTTAAAGTATCTGTACAAACAAAGTGCAATGGCGGCGGATGATTTAGAATGGTGATATAAATCTATTGTGGGTTTTGCGTAGTATGAGGCGGATGGGATTGTAATCAGGTATTTTTTCATTAAACTGAGGATCTTTTTTATGTATTCTCTTCTTTTTTCTTTTTCAGTACACTTAGAAATTTTCTCAAATTCTGTTTTAAATCCATCATATAGTTCTTCCTTAAATCCATCAAATACAAAATTATCTTCTCTTGGTAGTTCTAGTGATAAATTTTTATGTTTCAGTCCCATCTCCATAGTTTCATTTTTGTTTAAGGTTACCAAACTAAAAATAGATATAAGAGGTTTTTCCCTTACATCCTTTATTTCTTCTCTACTTATCTCTCTTTCATATTCTTCTCTTTCCTGAGCTGAGATCCAATCCCCAAGTTTTACATACTCATCTTTTATGTTAATACTAAGGCCTTCACCAATGTTTAACCCCACTTTCCCCTTTACTCTATTTAAAAGTTCTTCATGAGTTAATTTTTCACCTGTTTTTTTACCAAGACACTCCTCCACTGAATGTGTTCTCATATAAAATTTTCCTAAGTCATGCAATAATGCAGAAACTACAATTCTGAATTCCTCATCATCCATTCATTTCACCACGTTCATGAATCCGAATCCCAAACTATTTAACTCACCCAATCCGGTCTCGAGACCGAATTGTAAAATTTCTCTTTGGTCATTGTCAAGGTAATCAAATATAAATTGCCATAATGAACCAAATATTTTTATTTCTTTTCCCTCGATTACCACGTGATTACAAACGCTTTTCTTAAGGAGGAATTGTTGGAATATTGGAAATTCCTTTGCTTCTGTGCCATGAAACTCATTGTATTTTTTGAACAGGTTTTCTGTTATCTGATTGATAAAAGCTTCGAAAGGATGGTTCGGACGCCAGTAGGTATAATCATATTTTGATCTCATTCCATATTCCTTGTAGTTTTTCCTTGGTATCCTCATCACAATCGGTGTACCCGTGATTAGAGAACAGCTCCTACCTAACTTCGGTTTTAAAATCTTATAATCATTCACCTTGAATTCCATTTCACCTACATTTATTGTTCTTTCCATATCACTCTCAATTTGATATTTTATTGCATTTATGAGTTCTTTGTTTGGTGAGGAAATTAAAAATCGTCGTATATCACCAGTTTTTATGTCATCGAATGGGAAGATGTTGGAAAAGCAGAAGAACTTGTAACCTTTTTTGCTGTGAAGATTGCTGAAGATTGTATTTTTTAATAGGTTGTAAATGGCACCCTGTAATTTATGATGGTATTTATTATCGTATATTGCATCCTTCAATGCTTGAAGCTCGATTAAAATCCTCATTTTTGCTTTTGGTTTTGATTAATTTTCTTTTTTTAAATTTTTTGTTACTAGTCAAAAGAAGTTCTGGTTACAAATTTTTCAAGAGATCAAGCAAAATCGGTAGGAACAGGCCGAATATGTAACCGATGTAATGCGCAAGTGTGTTTGTAAGCGATCCACCAGCTATGACATTCTTAGGGATCAGAAATGGAAGTAGAAAAAGAAAAGGCATCATTAGCGAAATCCAAAACACAATTTTCAATCGTTCCTTCAAATTCTCTTTCTTCAGCTCTTTGAATTTTGTGCTCAAGAAGGAAAAGAGCGCTAGAAGACTAACCTTGTTATAGTAGATTAAAAAGATAAGTGAGGAGGAGATCAGAATTGCAGGTTGGTATACTCCATTCATCCACATTGCTATTGCCGCATTTAAAACGAAGATCATGGTCACGAAATGTGTGCTCAATTTCAATTTGCATTTTTCTTTTAAGTAATTGTAAAAAACGTATAAGAAATAACCAGCAAATCCAGCAAAGATACCCGACGAACCTTGGGATGGAGGTATATTTTTAATTAAGCAAGTTGAGATTGATGTTATCCAGGGTAGAACGAGAAAAATTGAAAGTACTGAAACATAAAAATTTCCCTTCTTTGTCTCAAATTTGAAAATGAGCAGCATGAGGGATAGGTATAATAACAGGTTATTCAACAAATGTTGAAGGTCAGAATGCGTATAGTTTGATAAAAAAAGATTAAGTGCCTGCTGCTTTTCACAGTGCAAAATGAAATGCGATTCTTTCACGCTTTGTGGAATGAGATAGATTAGAATGAGCGCTAAGGGCACCAATACAAAGAAAAATAAATATTCTTTCTTCTCCCACATTTTTAGCATTTTATGAATTTGGCGCTCTGGATTTAAATAAATTTAAGTCCTTGAAGGTGTGCTAGTTTAAAGAAATTATCCATTCTTCGTCCAACATCCAATACTTAGTATTTTAATGAATAGAACTACTTACCTTTTCTTAAGTGCGCCCTTATGCTTGGTCTTACGCGCTCAGCGCCTTTTCCTTTTTTGAATAACCCCCTTCCTTTCTTTCCAGCAGCTGTCAATCCACGATACACCCTTTTCCTATGCTGTTTCTCACATATCCATCCCAAATCTTTATCATTTTTTATGGAAGGACTATTCGGATCAACAAGAATCACTTCAAACCACTTTCTTTGCCCATCCTCACCAACAAAGTAGCTGTTCAGTACTTCAAGGTTTGGATACTTATCCTGCGCTCTTTGCTCTGCAATTAAGCGGAGTGATTTTTTTACTACGTACTTCACAAGTCCACTTTTACCGGGCTTCCTTCCCTTCGCCGGAGTTTCCCTCTTTCTACCTCCCTTCCTCACCTTCACTCGGACAACGACGATTCCTTTCTTGTCCTTGTATCCGAGCGCTCTTGCCCTATCCAATCTCGTTGGCTTGTCAATCCTAACAACACTCTCTTGCTCTCTCCATTTCATCAATTCTTCCTTACTAACTCCATGCTTCTTCCAAGCTTCGCTTAGATACTTGTAAAATCCCATCTACATCACTCGTCCTTTAATCATATTTTTATTAATTTTTAAACTTTTCTTTATAATCTTGATTTAGATATCTATAAATAAAAGTAGTTCATTAATATTTAAGAAGAGGTTGATGTGAAAATGGTTACCGCATACATTTTGATAATAGTGAAGCCAGGAACAGAAGACGAAGTTGCAGGAAGACTAATGAAGGAGAAGATCGTAAAAGATGTTGGAATTGTTTACGGAGAATATGATATCATCACGAAGGTTGAGCTACCGACAATGGAAGACTTGCAGAACTTCATATTGAGGATAAGAAGAGACAAGAACATTGAAAGAACTTCAACAATGATCGTTGCCAAATGAACATAGACGCCGCAATTAGCTTATTGATTGCAAGCGGTTGTAGAAACGTCGTGTTCGATCTGTTTTCTATATTTTTTTCTGTGTTTTTTTCATTCGCATTTTTTCCGTTGGTCCTCATAATTCTTCATCAAACAAAGAAAAAAATTTCAACAATGCTCATCGCACTCCTATTCAATTTCATCATCGTGAACGTGGTAAAGTTCATTGTTCAAAGACCAAGACCTTTTTTCATCCAAAGTAACCCCATATTCCTAGCAAGTAGCTATTCCTTCCCATCAGGCCATGCAAGCATCGCATTTGTTTTCGCTGTCTTCTTCTCAAATTTTTATCCAAAATACAAGTACATTTTCTACTTGATAGCCATTGCAGTATCACTTTCCAGGGTTTACTTAGGTGTGCATTATTTGAGCGATGTAATCGCAGGTGCAATCATAGGTTTCATCGTTTCGAAATTTGTGATAGAGAGGGAAAAGAAGATAGATGCCATCCTTAAAAAATTTTATTTAGGGTGATGGACCTTTCAATTACTTGAACTTTATCTTGTTGATATGTTCCCTGACTTTTTCCAAATATTCTTCAAGGTCACTTTTTTTCAAATAAAATGAACTTTTCCATCCATCGACCCTTATCACTGATCTTTCCACTTTATTGTACTTCTTGTTTGCCACGTTTTTCAAATAGAAGTAAAGTCTGATGAGTTCGCTAATCTCCTTTTCATGCCTGTCTATGAGTATAAGGTAATCCTCATCAACAGTGCTCAATCTTCCCAAAATTGCTGAGCAAATGAAATTTATTGAGTCCATCAATGCCAAAACACAATTTTGTACGACGTCACCAGGTGAAAACTCTATCTTCTTTATTATTTTCTGTGCTTTCTCTAGCTCAATCTCAGCCCTTTCTAAAAATTCACCTTGCAACGATTTCACCTTCCACAATCTTCAATAACTTCTTCATTGCTTCGCAATAGGATTTCAATTTTGCTTC
>JAPDLJ010000031.1 GCA_025920705.1 Candidatus Jingweiarchaeum tengchongense | reverse complement strand
AACTTTTCCATCCATCGACCCTTATCACTGATCTTTCCACTTTATTGTACTTCTTGTTTGCCACGTTTTTCAAATAGAAGTAAAGTCTGATGAGTTCGCCAATCTCCTTTTCATGCCTGTCTATGAGTATAAGGTAATCCTCATCAACAGTGCTCAATCTTCCCAAAATTGCTGAGCAAATGAAATTTATTGAGTCCATCAATGCCAAAACACAATTTTGTACGACGTCACCAGGTGAAAACTCTATCTTCTTTATTATTTTCTGTGCTTTCTCTAACTCAATCTCAGCCCTTTCTAAAAATTCACCTTGCAACGATTTCACCTTCCACAATCTTCAATAACTTCTTCATTGCTTCGCAATAGGATTTCAATTTTGCTTCGTCGATGCGTATGCTTTCAAATGTATCGGAAATGATCACGAGCTCATTATCTTTTTTTAATTCAATCTGGCTTTTTTTCATTGTTTGGTACAAACCAAAAAATTCCTTCAAATCTTTTGCGATCTGCGCTTTCTCCAGCTCGTCACCATGCCTTTCAAAGAATAAATCAACGACTAGTTTATCATCGCTCGGCAATGAGAATATTTTCTTGTAATATCGCTCATATTCAAGCAACGCGAGCATGCTGTTCACCATTGCCTTATACATGTGCTCAATGACCGAGCTCATCAGCATTTTCTCACTTAGTAATGGTACAGTAACATACATCATGTGATCAGCAATTTTCATCTCTGATCTTGCACGTTCCAGGATGTTGAGATGTTCCATTAATTTTATATAAGACTTGCATAAGATTTAAATCTAACCAATTTTTAGTAAGAGTGGATAAAAATGGCAAGATTGAGAGCAGCGAAGTGTTATAGAGAAATCAAAAGACCATTCACGAGAAGATCGAAATATAAGGAGAAGAGCTACGTAGGTAGCGTGCCCCAATCAAAAATATCAATCTATGAAATGGGGAATAAGAATCTGCCATACACGCATGAGCTCACATTAAACTCAAAACAAGCACTTCAGATAAGGAGCGAGGCATTAGAAGCAGCAAGAGTCGTTGCGAACAAATATTTAGAGAAGTTTCTACCACAGAATTTCTTCTTTCAAATAAAAGTCTATCCGCATCAGATCATAAGGGAGCATTCATTGGCTACTGGTGCAGGTGCTGATAGATTCACATCAGGTATGAGTAAGGCATTTGGAAGGAACATTGGTGTTGCTGCCCAAGTGAAAGAAGGGCAGGAAATAATGATATTGAGGGTAAATGAGAACTCGATAAAGATCGGCAAGCAAGCATTGGAAAGAGCGGCAAAAAAACTTCCCTGTAAGTGCTCAATTAACATTAAAAAAATCAACTGATCTGTATTATG
Organism: Candidatus Jingweiarchaeum tengchongense; assembly: GCA_025920705.1. Classification (GTDB taxonomy): domain Archaea; phylum Nanobdellota; class Nanobdellia; order Jingweiarchaeales; family Jingweiarchaeaceae; genus Jingweiarchaeum; species Jingweiarchaeum tengchongense. Next base: position 5,599 of record JAPDLJ010000031.1, on the reverse strand, counting down.
AGAGGTGATGGTCTTGGATAGTAAGTATATCTACTGGTTCAATGAGTTGAGGAAGGAAAACGTGAAAGAGGCAGGCGGGAAAGGTGCCAACCTTGGTGAGATGCTTAATGCTGGTTTTCCTATTCCTCCTGGTTTTGTCGTTTCTGCGCAAGCATATTATGACTTCCTGCAAGAAAGCGGGATAAAGGATGAGATATATGAAATTCTATCAAAATTAGATGTGAATGACTCAAAGGCGCTCCAAAAAGCAAGCGATGACATTCAAACAATCATAAAAACTGCCTTGATGCCGGAAAAAATTAGGGAAGAAATAAAGTTCGCATATGAAAGCTTGGGTTTTGGTGGACCAGAAAGATATCGAATTTTGAGTGCAAAAGCACTTAACATACTGAAAATTGGTAAGGAGTTTCCATTTGTTGCAGTGAGAAGCTCTGCAACAGCAGAAGATTTACCATCAGCAAGTTTTGCCGGACAACAGATAACACTATTAAATGTGCGTGGTGCAGATGAGGTTGTAAATGCTGTTCAAGAATGTTGGGCATCGCTTTTCACTCCGCGGGCAATATTCTACCGTGTGCAAAATAAATTCGATCACATGAAGGTCTTGATCGCTGTTGTAGTTCAAAAAATGGTGAATAGTGAAAAATCCGGAGTTGCTTTCTCCTGCAATCCTGCAACGAGTGAATTGGATAAGATCGTGATAGAAGCTGGATTTGGTTTAGGTGAATCGATTGTTTCAGGAGAGATAAATCCTGACTTGTACATTGTTGACAAAAATACGCTCCAAATAATCAGTAAAGAAGTGAAGACACAGGAAATTATGAGAACGAGAGATCCCGTTACCGGCAAGACGGTCAAGATCGAGGTGAATGAAAAGAAAAAAAACGTACAGAAATTGAGCGATGAGGAAATCGTGGCACTTGCTCGGGTGATAAAGAAGATAGATGAGCACTATCAATTTCCGCAAGACATTGAATGGGCGATAGAAGAAGGTAGAATTTACATCGTGCAGTCTCGTCCTGTGACAACGTTGAAAAAAGTTGAGGAGAAGGTTAGCATGGAAAAAATTGAGAAAGAGTTAATATTGACTGGACTTGGTGCCAGTCCCGGAATTGCAAGTGGAATCGTGAAGATATTGAGTGGTCCTGAGGAACTTGATAAGGTTAAAGAGGGGGATGTACTAGTGACAAGGATGACGAATCCCGATTACGTTCCTGCAATGCGAAGGGCAAGCGCAATCGTAACTGATGAGGGTGGCATGACTTGCCATGCTGCAATTGTATCAAGAGAAATGGGGATACCTTGCGTTGTTGGAACAGGAAATGCAACTCAAGTACTTAAGGAAGGTGAGGGAATCACAGTAGATGGTAAGGAAGGAAAGGTATATCGTGGGATGATCGAAATAAAGAAGGAGGAGAAGCCCATTCCCATTATCACGCATGAAATCAAGACAGCGACAAAAATATACATGAATTTGGGTGTTCCTGAGAAGATCGATGATTACAAAGACTTGCCATTTGAAGGAATTGGATTGATGAGGATTGAATTCATCATTGCGAGCTACATTGGCGAGCATCCAAATTACTTGTTGGAAATTGGTCAGGAGCAGAAGTACATTGACAGACTTGCAGAGGGAATAGCAAAGGTTGCAAGTGCAATCAATCCAAGGCCAGTTGTTGTGCGTTTCTCAGATTTCAAGACCAACGAATACAGGAGTTTGAAAGGCGGCGAGAAGTACGAGCCGCAAGAGGATAACCCAATGATTGGATGGCGTGGTGTCAGCAGGTACATATCACCAGAATTCGAAAAAGCATTCAGGTTAGAATGCAAGGCAATAAAGAAAGTTAGAGATGAGATGAACTTGAAGAATGTTTGGGTGATGTTACCATTCGTGAGAACGCTCTGGGAAGTTGAGAAATGCTTGGAAATTATGAAGAGCGAAGGATTGGAGAGAAAAGAGGACTTTCAAGTTTGGTTAATGGCAGAAGTCCCGAGCATCATATTCATGGCAGATGAGTTTTCGAAGCTTTGCGATGCGTTCTCAATCGGAAGCAATGATTTAACACAGTTGATCATGGGTGCTGACAGGGACTCGGCCATACTGGGAAAGATGGAGTACTTTGATGAAAGGAACGAAGCTGTTAAGAGGGCGATTTCAATTTTGATCGAGAAAGCACATGCGAACAACAGAACTGTGAGCATCTGCGGACAGGCACCAAGTGTTTATCCAGAATTTTGCGAATTTTTAATCCGCGCAGGCATTGATTCAATATCCGTGAATCCAGATGTCGTTGTGCAAACAAGAGAGCTTGTAGCTGAGGCAGAAAGGAAATTTTTAAGAGAACTGAAGTACAAGTACAAAAACAATTCTTTTTAATTTAATTTTATCTACCAACGAGATATTTGATATAATCATTTATCTCGGATTCCGAGATTGAGCAACCAGAGTATCTAAGCGCCCAAAGAAATCCCTTAACAAAATCGCTCCTGCTCGTTTCAAGGTAATCCTTACAACTGCTCAGATAATCATCAAATACACCCATATCAAATGCGATTGCGACGATGTCAGCTGATCTCAACACATTTATCCCATTTGCAATTTCTCTAAATCTCGCTAAATTTTTCCTATTTACAATCACTTCTGTGTGCAGTTTGCTTTCAAGTATCCTTCGCATGTTCTCAGGATTCTCGATGATCAAGCGCATCGTTTTCTCATCACAACCAATGTAACTACCACCAACGAATTTGCACAAAGCCAAGACCTCGGCCTCACCTTTTTGTATAATTCTTAGTGGTGAATTCCATGCATAGAACATGTTATTTGCCAGGTTTAATATGTTGATCGCATCATTCCTGACAATTCTATTCCCCATCACCTGTATCGTGTTTCTTCCTATTTCATTTATGATTCTTATGCCTTCGAGTCTGAATCTGATCGAATTCACAGCTGTTTTTACTGTCTCATCTTCAACCCAAGGAGGTATCAAAAAATTTACACCAGTTCTCTCCTTCAATTGAGAAAGCGAATGAAGTAAGCAATTCACCGATAGGCTAATTATCGTGCTTGAATCCAAGACAATTATTTTCTCCATTTCATTCACTAAAAAGCTTCTTTCCAGATTTCATCCTTTCCTCAATGCTCTTCGTAATTGTTAAAACATTGTCATGGAACTTTCTCTCTCCAATGTAATCTACAAGTTCCCATTCACTTATACCCAGCAAATCTGCGACTCTCCCAGCACTAATCCCATGTTCAGCAATTTTACTTGCCTTCTCAAGCTTTGCTTTCTTTATCACAAACTCAATGTGTTCACCAAATCTGAAGTCCATCCTTGCAATTTCCCTGAGAATTTGCTTCATTTTCACATCAAAACCAACAATATCATTCTTTTCTAGTTGCTCAATTGCGATCGAAAGCATTTGCTCAATATTGTTTACGAACTTATCAAATTCCTCACCGCTTTTCCTTCTCATCTTCTCATTTTGGAGTATGTAACCCAACGAATAAACAGCAACGGCAATCATGTTTGAGAATCTATCTTGAAAAACGCTGGCAGAGTGTATCGTGTAATCACTTAGTCTCAATATCTCGTAGAATTTTTTTCTTTCCAAGTTTTTAAGCACATTTTTTAAAATGAAAATTATCTCATCTCTAACCCTTTCATTCATCTTCATATAATCTATAAAGAGAACACCCAATATATTTTTTTGTATTTTATCAAAATAAGAAAAAATAAATACAATGAAATTTTACTTTAACTCATGATATTCGGCATCGGTGAAAGTCCTATCGATGTTGTGGTTGAGAAATACAATTACTCACCAGGTGAAACGATCAAGGGAAAAGTGATTCTAAAATTAAAAAAACCAACGAAGGCAAAGCAGCTGAAAGTTGCATTGATTGGAGAAAAAATGCTTAAAGAGATGCAAGTGACAAGTGCCAGCATAAAGAGTAAGGAAAGAAAGAGAGAAATTTACAGGTTTGAGATACCGTTGGATCGGGAGAAGGAATACTTGACAGGTGAATACACATTCGAGATAAAAATTCCATCAAATCTGATGCAGACATTACCAGAAGGGGCAGCAGGAGAAATCATAAAAACAATACAAATACTTGCTGGAAGCGAATCGATCACACGTTGGTACGTGAAGGCTTATTTGGACATACCACTTGGTCTCGACATATCTAAGCAGATACAGATAAACATTGCTTAATAACGGAAAAAAGGAAATTCCGCAATCATATTTAAAAGTATCGTATTTCTCTTCAAAAACATGGAGCTCGAGAAATTTTTATTTCCATTTCCAAAAATTAGAAAGACACAAGAGGAAATGATGCTGAAGGTGAATGAAGTAATAGAAAATGGAAAAAATTTGATTGTTCATGCTCCTACAGGAATTGGTAAAAGTGTTGCAGCATTATCACCGGCATTAAGATACGCAATTGAGCAAGAAAAGACGGTATTTTTCCTCACTCCAAAACATATGCAACACTATATAGCAGTAGAAACATTGAAGAAGATAAAGGAGAGGTATGACTTGGATTTCATAGTTGTTGATTTCATTGGAAAAAAGTGGATGTGCTTGATTCCCGGTGTGGATAAAATAAGCACAAGAGATTTTACTGAATTTTGCAGGGATCTGAAGAAAGACGAAAAATGTCCATTTTACAACAATGTTAGGAAGGGAGGAGTGCTAACAAAGGAGGCAAGGAGATTAATAGAAAAAATAAAAGATAGTTTATTGCACAACGAGGAACTTTGTGATCTCTGCGCGAGGAAGGAACTTTGTCCGTATGAGATCGCGTGTGAGCTTGGCAAGTGCGCAAAGGTCATCATCTGCGATTATTACCACGTTTTCAATCCAAACATAAGGATGGCGTTTTTCAGTAAAAATAAGAAGACAATTTCATCATCGATTTTGATCGTTGATGAAGCACATAGCTTAGCAGATAGGATCAGAGAGATACTCACTTATCGCATCACAGATGCAAGTTTGTCAAGGGCTGTGAGGGAAGCAAGGAAATTCAAGTATTTGGAAGAATCGAGAAACATTGAGTGGATGATCGATGTCTTGAAGGAACTCGAAGAAAAACTCCTTCAAAACAAAGACGAAGCTTACGTAAAGAGAGAGGAATTTATCGACGCAGTTGAAGACAAGACGCAAGAGAATTTTAATGATCTTCAGGCAAATTTTGAAAAAATCGGTGACGAGGTAAGGGAAAAGGCGAAGAAGAGTTACATTGGCTCATTAGCAATGTTCATGGAATCTTGGTTGAGTGAACATGAAGGATATGTTAGAATCATCAAAAGAGTGAGTGGAGAATTTAAAAAACTCACATTGATGCACAAGTGCTTGGACCCGAGTATTTCCAGTTTCGAAGTTTTTTCTGATGCCCATAGCTCAATTTTAATGTCGGGCACACTCACCCCAACTGAAATGTACAGGGACATCCTTGGTTTGGAAAAAGAGAGGACATTACAAGTGGAATACGCAAGCCCATTCCCAAAGGAGAATAGACTTGTGTTAATTGTTCCAGAAACAACAACAAAATACAAAAGAAGAAGTGAGCAGGCGTACAAGAGGATTGCTGTTTATT
>JAPDLJ010000030.1 GCA_025920705.1 Candidatus Jingweiarchaeum tengchongense | reverse complement strand
GATAGGTTTTATTTTAACTGGTCTGGGAAAAGTCAATTGTTTAAGCTTATTCAAGCACCTGCCTATGGGACATTAAAACCTATTAAAGAGAAGTCAGTTGATTTTGATAAAACAGAAAATATTGTAATTGCTGGTGAAAATTTAGAGACGTTAAAATTTTTACTTAAACCTTACTTTGGCAAAGTAAAGATGATTTATATTGACCCACCTTATAATACAGGTAAAGATTTTATTTATAGAGACAACTTTAAACAACCGTTAAAGGATTATCTTGAAAAAACAGGACAGATTGATAGCGAAGGTAAAAAACTTACTACAAATACAGAGGCAAGTGGAAGGTACCATTCTGATTGGCTTAATTTTATTTATCCAAGATTATTCTTAGCAAGGAACTTATTAAGAGATGATGGAGTTATTTTTGTTTCAATTGATGATAATGAAGTTCATCATTTGAGAATGATTATGGATGAAATTTTTGGGGAAGAGAATGTGGAAATGATGATTTGGTATAAAATCCCTGAAACAGGAACAGCGGGACAAGGGAAGATGAAAATGACAACAAGATTTAGGGTTGACCATGAATATGTTTTGATAGGATATAGAAATAAAAATGAAACTGTGTTTGATAAACCACTAAAACTTAAATCATTTAAAAACGAATACCAAAATCCTGACAATGACCCAAGAGGAAATTGGGTGAGTTGCGAATTATGTAAATCAGAAGAAAAATCAAACCCTAAAGGTAAGAATTATTATACTGTTAAAACTCCGAAAGGGATAGAAATAACACGGCAATGGCATATAACAAAAGAAGAATTTGAACAATTGGATGCTGACAAGCGAATATATTGGGGAGATGGAACTATTATACCAAGATTGAAAAGATTTACTGGAGAGCCCCAGCCAGTAACTCCTTCTTCAATAATAAAAAATATCTCACAAACACAGGGTAATAGGGACTTAAAAGAAATATTTGATGGTAGATTACTTTATAATAATCCAAAACCAGTTGAACTTATATCTTGGCTTGTAGAAATATCTACGACTCAAGATTCCATCATCCTTGACTTCTTTGCTGGCTCTGGCACAACTGGTCATGCTGTTTGGGATTTAAACAAAGAAGACGGAGGCAATCGTAAGTTTATTCTTGTCCAAATTGATGAAGAGGTTTTAGATGAAGGGATTAAAAAGGAGTTTCCAACAGTTGCTGATATTTGTATTGAGAGGTTAAGAAGAGTATCAGAAAAATATAAGAAGGAAAGTCCTAATCAAGATTTTGGATTTAAGGTCTTTAAACTTGATAAGTCCAATTTTAACTTAAAAGATGAATTTGAATTTGACCCGTCAGAAGATAAGGAAGAGTTAAAGAAAAAGTATCTTGAATGGCTTGGGATGTGGGTTAACCAACCATTAGTTTCTGACTGGAAAGAGATAGATGTTATCTATGAAGTTACGCTGAAAGAAGGCCTCAATTTAAATTCTAAAATTGAACAAGTAAAAATTAAAAATTGTGAATTTTATTATGTTAAAGATGAAGAACAGAATCTTGATTTTTACATTTATCTTAAAGACAAAATTGATAAAGATACAATTGAAGAGATAAGAACTCCAAAATATAAAGGTAAAACCTTTATCCTTCTGGATAATATTTTAACTGATAGTGATAAGATAAATTTAAGTGCATTTGTGAGGTTAAAGGTGATTTAATATGCTTAAACTAAAATTTGACTCAAAGTTAGATTTTCAAATTGATGCTATAAATTCTGTTGTTGATATATTTAAAGGTCAGGCCAAAAGACCTTCTGATTATACTTTTCAAATCATTCCTAATTCATTAAATCTACCAAAAGAAAAAATTTTAGAAAACTTGCAGGAAATTCAAAAAAGAAACGGGATTACATTATCTAAGATTGAAGATTTGGCAGAACCTTATAATTTTACTATTGAGATGGAAACAGGCACAGGGAAAACTTATGTTTATCTACGGACTATTTTAGAATTAAATCAAAAATATGGTTTCTCTAAATTTATTATTGTAGTTCCATCAGTTGCAATTAAAGAAGGTGTGTTAAAAGCACTTGATATTACAAAAGAGCATTTTAAGCAACTTTATAATAATCTTCCGTATACCTATTTCCCTTATAAGTCAGATAATCTTGTAATGGTTAGAATGTTTGGGCAGGATACAAATCTTCAAATTGTGGTGATAACAAGAGATGCTTTTAACAAGGATAAAAATATTATTCACAATATTCACGACAAAATGGGAGATAAACCAATTGAAATTATTAAAAAAACACGGCCTATTGTTATTCTTGATGAGCCACAAAAGATGGGCGGGGAAGCAACACAATGGGGAATTGAGCAACTAAATCCCTTATTTGTTTTAAGATATTCTGCCACTCATAGAGACATTTACAATCTTGTTTATAAATTGACCCCCTATGATGCATATAATCTTGGATTGGTAAAAAAGATTGAGGTTTTATCAATAACCGAGGAAGGCGACCCGGGTAGTAAGAAGATAATTTTAGAGAAAATAGAATCAACAACAAGTGGACTAAGAGCAAAGGCCAAAGTATTTATGAAAGAAAAAGAAGGTATAAAATTTAAAACAATAACGCTTAAGCACGGCGATAATTTGGCAAACAAAACAGATAATTCTTATTATAATGGTTTTATTGTCAGTGAAATAAACAAAAGTAGTGGTTATATCTCTTTTTCTAATGGTATAAAAGTTTACGAAGGAAAGTCCTCATTAGATGAAGATGAGGTAATTCGTATTATGGTAAGAGAAACAATAAGGGAACATTTAGATAAGAAAAAACAGTTAAATTCCAAGGGAATTAAAGTATTAAGTTTATTTTTTCTAAATAGAGTTGATGATTATCTTCTGGAAAATGGTATTGTCCGACGGATGTTTGAAGAGGAGTTTAATAAACTTATTTGGAATGGATTTAAGGAATTTTCAAACTTGGATGTTAAGAAAGTCCATAGTGGTTATTTTTCAAGAATGAAACAGGATAAAAGCATTGAAGAAGATGAGTCAGCATATGATTTGATTATGAAGGATAAAGAAAGATTACTATCGTTAGAAGAACCTATTGAGTTTATTTTTTCTCATTCTGCCTTGCGGGAAGGATGGGATAACCCAAATGTATTTAATATTTGCACACTTTCTTACTCCACTTCAGAAATTAAAAAAAGGCAGGAAATTGGACGAGGTTTAAGATTGCCGGTTGATCAGGATGGGAATAGAATTCAGGATAGAGATATAAATTTATTGACTGTGATAACAAATGAAAGTTATAGGGAATATTTAGAAAGATTACAGACAGAATATAGAGAAGAAGTTGGTGAAGAAGCACCACCAGCTGAAGAAAGAAGACAAAGAGTAAAAATAAAACGCAAAGATAATGTCTTTCAAGGAGATTTGTTCAAAAGCTTATGGGATAGAGTCTCTCCTAAAGCCAAATTTATCGTAAATATAGATAGTGACAAATTCATTGAGCAAGTTTCTAAGGAAATACAAAAGATTGAAGTAAGAGAATCGGAAATAAACATTAAAAAGATTAGAGTGAATGCAATCGAACCCGAAGATATAAAGGAAGAATTTATCAAAGAAACATCCGAAAAAACAAAGATAGATAGGGTTTTCAATCTTGTATTCCACATAGAAAAAGAGACTAATTTAACTAAAAGAACAATATTTAATATATTAAATGGCTCTAATAATCTTGCTCTTCTCTTTTCGAATCCTCAAGAATATGCAGAAAAGATTATAGAAGTCATTAAAGAGCACAAAAAGTCATTTGAGGTTGATGGGATTAAATATATTGATTTGGAAGAAAGGTATGATGTTGGTCTTTTAAGAGAAGAGGTAACGAGTTATGACAAGTATGTGTTTAAAGTTCAAAAATCAATCTATGATGGAATAATTAAAGAGTCAAATATAGAGGAAGAATTTGCTAAGGCATTGGATAGTGATTCGCGAATAAAATTGTTTGTGAAATTGCCTGATTGGTATGTAATAGAGACACCGGCAGGAAATTACACACCTGACTGGGCAATTGCTGTGGAAAGAGTTAACGATGGAATAACTTCTGAAAAGATCTATTTTGTTGTTGAGACAAAAGGAACCAATAATATTTATGAGTTAAAACCTGAAGAACAAATTAAGATAAGAAGTGCTATAAAGAGATTTGAACGTATAAAAGATCCGAAATTTGTTGCTCCAGTTAAGGATTTTGATAGTTTTGAAAAAAAGTGGTAGGAGGAGGTTTTAAATCATCTCTCAAACTATGCACTTTAGAATAAGGCTAAGTGCATTAGTATACCTTCTTTGCTATCCTGTTTTACAAATATTCTCGTTTGTCCTGTTCTGTCTGTTTTAGAAGTTATCATTGCTACGATTTTTTGATTCAATTCAGTTTGTACATTATCAGACTGAACCACTTCTCTTGGCAGATGTTATTCAGTTCTTTACTTTGATGTTTATCATCTTGTTTATAGTTAGCATCAATGACAATTATTTCCTTGTTTCCCTCATCAACTCCAAAATATATTCTTATTAATTTCTTGACTCTTGTAGATTTGTCTCTATATTCCCAAAGCCCTTTATTATTTTTAAGCTGTTTTAACTTTGGAAATATTTCCATCGATAACCTCCGAACACTTTACATGTATCATATATGATAACTATATGTCAATAACACGATTTCTCTTTCTAATCGCGGTTTTTTGTTAAACAAATAAATCCATAAATGTCTTAAATGGCAGGATGCATAGGCATTTTTCAGACATAATCGGTAATTATTAACCAATTGTGAGACATTCTAATAATTTAAATTTTAAACTTATTAAATGATCACGCCGTCCGGGCTTACCCGGCAAAGGCGAAAGGATGATAAGCTCATGGAGATTTTAAAGAAAGATGAACTTGTTGAAGTGCTTGAAAAAGAAGATGAAAAAAGTTTCCCATCTCCATGTTTGTTTTTGGAGATGATTGGGATTGTAGGAACATTTTATAAAAAGGCGTAATAGCCAGCTGGTTCTGGAAATTTGGGAGTCAGCAACAATCGGGGCACATGATGTGCCCTTTTCTTGGTTTAGGGATTCTCGTTTAACATATCTATTTAAATTGAGGCGTTGTGTGAAATGTATTTAAAACAGGCTAAATTTGAGAACAATTAAAAATGCATTTCTATCAGATAATACAAGGCGGGAGGTGAGTTTTACTTTGTTTAACACAATGAGCAATAAGTTAAAAAAATATGTAAGAAAAATGAGATTACATTGTTCGGTTTCTTTTTATGATTATGCTAGGTATGAAATTCTTCGTGGAAGAATGAACAATCCCAATACTCTTGAGGCATTAGAATATCTTAAAACATTAAGATATAAATATAGAAGATTATCTTTATATAATTTGAAATGGATTCAAAAACTAGCAAAATTTAGAAGAATCATTATTAATAAGATAAATGAGAATTAATAAATGGTCAAATTCAAGAAATGGTGTGTCTTTGTTCATGATTATAAGCCTATGTATGAAATAAAAAGGCTCAGGATAAATTCCCATAGAATTAGATGTGCTTCTCTTATAACTTAAAAAAGAAATTAAAGATTGGCTGTTTTAAGCATACCATTTATTCTTTTAATTAAGTGCTTACATGGACTGGGTTTTGATGGGACCATTCAAACAAGGCGGCATAGCCGCATCGTCCAGTGTTGTATCATTTGCATGGATGATAGTGCTTTTGATCGATCTCAAATACAAATTCAAAATATCCAAATTGCTCACGACCAAAATGATCTTACCCGTTATCACATCTGCCATATACGTTTACCTTTTTATCTTGCCACTTTCTGTGCTCCATAGCGATGAAAAACTTGCCCTTGAGATTCTCATAGCAGGAGTAATGACGTTGTTCTTCACAAGAAAAGAAATGAAGATGATCCTCGAAAGAATAACAAGAAGGCAAAAGTGATAAATGATTTCAAAAAAAGCCATCCTGAAATTAAGGAAATTTATGATTCACTTAACTTAAATACCGTTTTATTGAAGCGCTGATTGAATACAGGATGAAAAACAATCTTACCCAACGGCAGGTAGCAGAAAAAATTGGGATAAGTCAGCAAAGAATATCCAAAATTGAATCTGGGAAGTTGAATCCACGTCTGGGATAGCATCTAGAATCATGTCAAAACTTGGAATAAAAGTCAATTTAAATGTTTGAAGTTAGTTAATAGGATATCCAACGATTTAGCAAGTTTTGCCAAATTTTTGTGTAAACTTCATTCTGTGAGTATTAATAAGTATTCAGATGCTCTTTCTTCAAAATACACCTTCAGTTTCTGTAAAATACGATTCCAGTCTTTTATCCTCATAAACAACTCTTCACAAAAAATGTGTTTGGCTTTCCATTTAACACAAACATAATTAAATCATTTGCACAATAATCTCTTACACATTTTTTATCATTCTGCGCATTTACAATTCCATACATGTTCCATATTCAAAAATATAGCATTTGCTTGACCTTTTGTCCAAAATATTTCTCAGGCGTAGAGTGTGTAAGAAGGCATAACAATTCATTAACGTTTAGTGTTGACAATTCATGTTGACAATTCATGTGATAGAATATTCACGAGAGGTGGCATATGGCATACAAGGATGTGATATTGAAGTACTTGCCTCACATATCTCCGAGAGAAATTGCCGAATTCGTGGGCGTTAATTCTGAGGTAGTCGAGAGCCTTTCGGAAGAAATAAAAGACATACGCATAGCAGATCTTCACGCGGATTTTGTCCTTCGAACAGACGAAGAAATCTTGCATGTCGAATTTCAGCAGGAAATGAAAAGAGATGACCTTGATAGGTTCTTCGTCTACAATGCGATTCTAACACGTCAGTTCCATGAATCTATCGGCACATACATAATCTATCTTGGAGCTAAGATACCATCTCAAATCATTACAGGCAAGATGGTAAGGTTTGAACCAGCGTTGATAAAAGTATCTGAAATTGATGCAAA
>JAPDLJ010000003.1 GCA_025920705.1 Candidatus Jingweiarchaeum tengchongense | reverse complement strand
CAAATACAACAAATTGGTATGTATATGGTAACTCCAACCTGACAATAAAAGGAAACTTGACGATAAAGGGGACTGTGAGTAGTTGGTCTGCTGGTGGAAATGTGACGAGGTACTTCCCTACGTTTGTGAAGTATGTTTATAGCTATCTGCCCGTAGAAAATGCAAATGTGACAATGAAAACTGCTGCTGGTACGAATGTATCAAGTGGAATTACAAATGCAGAAGGTTATACAGAGCAAATATACACAACTTTTGCTTATAATACATACGGAATTGGAAATTTCAGCATAGAAGCAAGCGAATATTGGAATGTTAATTCAACACCAATCGGATTTTTAACAAACACGAGTGTACTCATCCTACTACGCACATGGCTTTGGAATGCTACTTGTAATATATTGACTTGTTATGATTACCAAAGCAATAAAACAAACTGTGTCTGCAGCATATCAAATTTCTCAATCGTAGAAGACGGAGCGTTAAGAAAAGTAGTGAAGGCTGAAAGTGCAACAACACCAAAAGTATATTATTATTTAGAATTCTTTCCAAATTCACCTTTGATCAAAGTTAAGATAAGAAGTGAAAACAAGACAAGTCATGACATAACGACTGGACTTTATCTCAGAATAAATACAACTGGTGCTTTAGGTAAGGACTATGCTTATAGTTACAAAGGAACGACTGGTGAGTATGTGTTAATGAGTGGAGAAAATATCGTACAAAGAAGTAATTTCGCATTTCCAAATGAATATTGCTGGCTAGGAAAAAGAGATGCTAGCGTTGGCTTATTTTCAATAGTTGCGAGGTGTCAAGATTTGTATCAGGGAAACAGTTATGAAGTAGATGATAACAGGACTATTGTCAGCTTGAATAACTTTAATAACGAAATTGAGATTTATTTGGTACCAAGAAGCATCGTTCCATGGGAAAATGTGAATGATGTGACAAATTTCTTGACAAATGGTACTGTAGTTAGGGAAATGGAAGAAGTGTTTAATTTATTTGTAAATTCAACATATCTTTCATTAGTAGAAAAAATTTAATACTTAAGAAATTCAATCTCTTCTCTACTCAAATTGAACTGGTTCTTAAAAATTTCAGCTATTTTCCTATTATTCTTGAAAATGAATTTGATATAAGGTAGGTAAAATTTAGAGGCAGCGCTTGTGGATGTGTGTGTATTCTTTGCTATCTCGAAAAGAATTTGTTTTTTCACACTTCTGATCTCCTTTGACCTAAACATTGAAGATATCTTTGATGGAGATTTATAGGAAGTGAATTTCCTGTACATTTGTTTTTTTGAAATTGCAACACCAGCTGTCATGAGTGCATTTGCATAGACAATAAATCGATGATATTGCCATCTATTTATTCTACCAAGAAAAACGTCTGCCCTTGAAATGTAATCGTATGCCTTAGCGATTTCTTCTGGTTTTTCGTATTCTTTCGTGATGTTTTCGGCGATCCAAAGAATTAGTTCATCAATTTCTTTATCAACATTGTCAAATGCTCTTAGCGCTGTTTTGGCATCCGATGTCTTAAACACCATTCCAAGCGCTTCAAATATGTTCCTTTCTCTTTCTCTATAACTCAAAACTTCGAGATCTTTGTGTTTGATTTTCTTTTTATTCATACAGAGCATCTGGAGATCATTTATTGCACTCCTCAAATCTCCTCTCGACATATTTGCAATTTCAATCAATGATTCTCGGTCAATTTCGATTCCTTCTCTCTCACATATCATTGATAATAACCTGACAATGTCTCTTACACCAATTTTCTTAAACTCAACAATAGACACGTAATTTCGCAACGATCTTAACTTTGGATCCCATGGGTCATTTGCGGTTAAGATAATTGGGACACTTGATTCTTTTATTATCTTAATCAGCTCACCAATTCCACCTCTATCCTCCATTCCAGAAATGCCATCGATTTCATCAATCAATATTAGTTTTTTCTTACCGAAGAGACTTTTTTGTTTACTTGCACTTCCAACGATTTCTTTTATTTGTGATGCATTCCGTTTATCACTTGCGTTTAATTCTATTAATTCCAAGTTCATCTCCCTTGCAATTGCATGTACAGTGCATGTTTTTCCTGTTCCAGTTAAGCCAATGAGAAGGAGTGCCTTATCTTCTTGTTCATCATAATTTTCAATGAAATCTTTGATTCTCCTTATCGCTAACTCTTGCGCAATCACTTCTTTACTGTGCTTTGGTGCATATTTCTCCGTCCAAATCTCTCCACTCATCTCATTCTACCAATCAAAAATATTTGCGCGAGTAGTGCTTCTATTTGTAGAAATTCATCACTTCCTTCAACAATTCTAAATTCATACTCACCAATCTTATCTATGAGCCTCACTTTGATTTCATCTGAAATTTCTAAGTTCCAAACATATCTTTCAATTTCTTTTATCACATCCAATCCACTAAGTCCATATTTCAGCATCGTATCAAACATTTTTTGCTTTGCTTTCTCAAATTCCCCTTTCAAAGAAAGCATTAATATTTCTTTTATTTCCTGTGGTTTGGCAAAGCTTGCAACCTCATATACTTGTTCTTCTTTTATTTTTTTACCTAAGCTAGCGCATGCTTGTAACACATTCACAGCCTTTCTTGCATCACCCTCACTAATTTCGTAAATAGCATCAAGTGCCCCTTTCTCTATTTCAAGTCTTTCTTTTTTAGCAATTCTTTCGAGATATGAGATTATTTCTTCCTTTTTTAATGGTTTAAATCTAAAAATGACACATCTACTTTGTATTGGCTCAATTATTTTAGATGAATAATTGCAGTCAAGTATGAATCTACATGTTGCTGTAAAATTTTCCATCGTTCTTCTCAATGCTTGCTGCGCTTCTTTTGTTAGTGCATCTGCCTCATCCAGGAGTATCAACTTAAATGGAACGTCACCAATCGCCTTCGTCCTAGCAAAATTCTTTATCTTGTTTCTTATCACATCAATACCGCGTTCATCACTTGCGTTTGTTTCAAGCATATTTTCTCTCCAATTTTCACCATACAATTTCTTTGCGATAATTAGTGCAATTGTTGTTTTCCCAGTACCAGCAGGACCAGCAAATAATAAATGTGGAAGATTCTTATTTTCCACCATCGCTTTAATTCTCTTCACAATTTCTTCTTGTCCAACAACTTCTGAAAAGTCTTCTGGTCTGTATTTTTCTGTCCAAATCTCGGTGTCTTCCATTATATCACCAATAATAGAAAATAAGTTAAAAATAAAAAAATTGTGATTATGGGGAAAGTTCCCCAAAAGCAAAGTTTCTCATTACTTTCGTAATTTTTATCTTTACCTCATCGCCTTTTTTCGCATTCGGTATAAAAACAACAAAACCGTTTACCTTTGCTACTCCATCTCCTCTCTTTCCTGTGCTTAGGATTTTGACTGTGTACTCCTCGCCCACTTTAACAGGTATTTCCTGAAACTCCAACTTTAAACACCTCTCTTTGAACTAATACAAGTACTAGTCCTGGCAGAACTAATACTCTGTACTAGTCCTTTTTAAGGCAAAATTATTTTTATTTATAAGCTTTTATATAGAAAAGTTTTTTAATTAATTAATCATAAAAATTAAGGTGTGCAAAATTTGGATTATTATTTAAGAAGTAAATTTCTAGTTTGATATAGGTGAAAAAATTGAATGGGGACAAATATGAGCCTATAAGAATTGAAAAAGAGATATATGAATTCTGGGAGAAAGAAAAGATATTCGACAGATTAATAAAAAGAAGAAAAGATGGAAAAAAATTCTTTTTTTTAGAAGGACCCCCAACATTAAATGGCTTTCCACATGTTGGTCATTTCAGAGGTAGGGCAATAAAAGATATTGTGCTCAGGTACAAGAGCATGCAGGGATTCAACATCAGGAGGCAAGCTGGTTGGGATTGCCAAGGTCTTCCTGTTGAACTTGAGGTCGAGAAGGAACTCAACATAAAAACAAAGAAAGACATAGAAAAATTTGGGGCTGATAAATTCATTCAAAAGTGTAAGGAAAGTGTACTCAAATATAAAGAAATTTGGGAAAGAAATTCAAAAAGGCTTGGAATGTGGATGGATTGGAAAGCATATATGACGATGGATGATGATTATATTGAATTCGTTTGGTTCACGATAAAAAATGCATATGAAAAAAAGTTGTTAAAAAAAGATTTCAGGGTTGTTGCATGGTGTCCAAGATGCGAAACCTCACTTGCCCAACATGAGGTAGGACAAGGTTACGAATTAAGGAAGGACCCGTCCATCTTCATAAAATTCAAACTCTTAAACAACAAGGATGAATATTTGCTTGTTTGGACAACGACACCTTGGACTCTAATTTCTAATGTGGCAATTGCAGCACATCCAGATGCAACTTATGTGAAAGTAAAAGTTGACAACGAGGTTTTGATACTCCTGAAAAATTTAGTTGAAAAAGTAATCAAAGAGAAAGATTACAAGATAATCGATGAATTTCCTGGTAAAAAGCTAGATGGGTTAAAATATGAGCCAATTATAGAAATCGAGTTTCAAAATTTTGAACATAGAGTTGTACTTTCTGAAACTGTGAGCATAGAAGAAGGAACAGGTCTTGTTCATATTGCTCCGGGGCATGGTCCCGAGGACTTTGAAATTGGTAAGAAGTACAAATTGAAGTTTCTAAGTCCAGTGAATGAATCTGGAATCTTCGAAGGTGTAGATGAATTCAATGGTCTAAGTGTTAAGGAAGCGAGTGAAAAAGTGATAGAAAGACTGAAAGAAGAAGGTAAACTATTCAAGCATTCAATCATAGAGCATGAATATCCTTGTTGTTGGCGTTGTGGTACCCCGCTTGTTTATAGACTTGCACATCAGTGGTTCATTTCTGTTGATAATTTAAAAAAGAAGATGTTAGAAGAAAATGCGAAGGTAATTTGGATTCCTGAATGGACGAAAAATAGATTCGATGAATGGCTCAAGAATGCACAAGATTGGTGCATTTCAAGGAAGAGATATTGGGGAACGCCATTACCAATATGGGAATGTAAGAAATGTAAAGAGATTCTTGTATTGGGTAGCAAAGATGAATTGAAAAGGGCTATGAAAAAACCGAGAAAGATCGAATTGCACCGACCATGGGTAGATGAAGTGGTGTTTAAATGTAAGAAATGTAATAGCGAAATGGTAAGGGTTGAAGAAGTGGC
The DNA here is from genome assembly GCA_025920705.1 of Candidatus Jingweiarchaeum tengchongense. Classification (GTDB taxonomy): domain Archaea; phylum Nanobdellota; class Nanobdellia; order Jingweiarchaeales; family Jingweiarchaeaceae; genus Jingweiarchaeum; species Jingweiarchaeum tengchongense. The sequence goes on along the minus strand of JAPDLJ010000003.1, from coordinate 90,276 downwards.
TGATTGTTGGCTTGATTCCGGGTGCGCTCCCGGAGCAAGTTTAGGATACATCACAAATGAAGATGAATTTAAATATTGGTATCCTGCTGATTTCATCACCGAAGGAACCGATCAAACAAGGGGATGGTATTACACACTCTTGTTCTCAAATGTACTTGTATTTGGTAGCTCGCCATATAAATTGGTCCTGAATCAAGGACTTGCACTTGATGAGGAAGGTAAAAAGATGAGTAAAAGTAAGGGGAATGTGATCTGGGCCGAAGACACACTAAATAAAATTGGTGCTGACATATTCAGATTCTATGTTATTTGGAAATCGGATATATGGGACTCGATAAACTTTTCTTTAAAGGAAACATCACTCATATTTAGATTATTAAATGCATTTTGGAATATGCATCTACTACTAAAAGAACAGATGGAATTAGACGACTTGAATTTTAGAGATCTTGTTCTTGACAATAAAATTTTAAAAATAGAAGATAAGTGGTTGGTATCAAGGTTAAATTCTAGGATAAAAAATACAACTAACTTCTTTGAAGGTTATAGATTAACGAATGCGTCCAGGGAAATACATGATTTCTTATTGGAAGATGTAAGTAGATTCTACATACAAGTTGTTAGAGATAGAATGAGTTCTGAAAATCTTAAGGACAAGATAAACATTTATTGTTTACTTAGAGAATGCTTAATAAAGGCTGCACAGATAATTGCACCAATCTGTCCATACATTAGTGATGCGATATACAGGAATTTAGGTGGGAAAGAGATAAGCGTTCATCTGGAAGAATGGCCGTCCTTTGACGAAACAAAAATTAATGTTGAGCTCGAGAGGAAAATGCAAATTGTGAGGGATTTCGTGCAAGCATTGCAAGCTTGTAGGGATAGAGTGAACATAAGTTTAAGGTGGCCTTTAAGGAAGGCATTTATAATCACGAAAGAAGATCTTCATGATTTTGACAATGTAATTAAAAAACTTGCAAATGTAAAGGAAGTAGTTTTCCTTGAGGGGGAACCAAGTTTCGTTGAAAAGGTACATAAGGTAAATTATGAAATCATTGAAAAAAAATTCAAGCAGGATCTTCCAGAAGTAATTAGGAAGATTATGGAGATGAGCACAAAATCGATTGAAAAGGCACTTGAGAAAGAGAAAAAATTTGTGATCAGTTTAGAGGATGGTAAAAAAATTGAGATTTTGGAAGAAGATATAAAGTTTGAAAAGAAATTCCCAAAAAATATCGTAGGAAATGAATCAAAATTCGGTTTTGTTTATCTTGACATAGAACCCGGTACTGAGCTAGAAAATGAGGGTTATGTGAGAGAATTGATTAGAAGGGTTCAAGAAATAAGAAAAGAAATGAACTTAAGAAAATTAAATAGGATAAGACTTGTAGTGCTTTGTGATAGTGATTTCTTGAATGTGATGGAAAAGTTCAGGGAAGAAATTGAGACACGAGTAAATTGTGGATTAATAGTAAAGGACAAGGGTGAAGTGATTGAAAAGAAAGTAGATAAAATCAAGATAAGAAATAGAGAATTTTTAATTGGAATTACACCTGTTTAATTCGGAAAAAGTATTTATAAAGGAACTCCTTATAAATTTTTCTATCTTATAAATAAAAGGAGGGGGTGCGATGAAAAGTAAAAAACAAGTAAGGATAGAAAATGTTGTTGCAAGTGCTTCTCTACATAAAGAAATTCCACTTGAAAAAGTAGCAAGTATCTTACCGAACACAGAATACAATCCTGAACAATTTCCTGGATTGGTATTGAGACTAAATAAAGAAGGAATTACATCGCTCGTCTTTAGTTCTGGAAAGATTGTTTGTACTGGTGCAAAGAGCGAAAGGGGTGTAGGGGAAGCAGTAAAACAGATAATAAAAGAAATCAGGAAAGCTGGGGTCAACATCAGAGCAAAGCCAGACATAGAAATACAGAACATGGTTGCAAGTGGAAATCTTGGAATGAGACTGAACTTGAACGACTTGGCATTTAAATTGGAGAATGCTGAATATGAACCTGAACAATTTCCTGGATTGGTGTACAAGGTGCCAGCATCACACATCACATTCCTCTTATTTGGTACTGGAAAGATTGTTTGTACTGGTGCAAAAAATGAAAGAGAAATTAAACAGGCTGTTGATAATCTAGTCAGAGTTTTAAGAAGATTAAAGAGGTGAGTGAAATAGAGGAAAGGGAAATCATAGAGAAATTTGAAGATTTTTTGAAAAAATTTTACTTTAAGGAATTGGCAAGGGTCGTTGAAGAAGGAAGGACAAGTGTAAACATAAATTTCAAAGAATTAGAAAAGTTCAGTGTAGAAATTGCTGATTTATTACTTGAAGAACCAATGAAAACATTGGAGTTATTCAAGCGTTCAATAGATGCGATAGACCTGCCATTTGAGGAAAGTAAAGAAATTGAAATTAGGTTTTTCAATTTACCAGAAAGCAGAATGGTGGCCATCAAAGATATTAGAAGTAAACACATTGGGAAATTGATATGCATCGATGGTCTAGTAAGACAAACGAGTGATGTAAGACCTGTTTCTTGCTTAGTTACTTTTGAGTGTCCAGCATGTGGAACGATGATAGAACAGGAGCAAGACGAAAGGATGATTCGCCAACCATTCAGATGTCCAAATTGTGGAAGGAAGGGAAAATTTAAAGTAATAAAAAGAAAATTTATTGATACGCAGAGAATCGTTCTTGAAGAAAGTCCGGAAACATTAGAAGGTGGAGAACAGCCAAGAAGGATTAGTGTTTTTTTAAGAAAGGATCTCGTTGATCCACAAATTGTGAAGAAAACATGCCCTGGAAGTAGGGTGCAAGTAATCGGTGTTGTGGTTGAAGTACCACTTCCATTAAAAGGGGGTGGAGAATCAACAAGATATGACTTAATGATCGAGGCCAATAACATATTGCCCTCTGAAAAAGAGTTTGAAGAGATTGAATTAACGCCAGAGGATGAAAAAGAAATCAGGAAACTCGCTTCTGATCCAAAAATATACAAAAAACTTAGGGATTCGATCGCACCTACAATTTATGGTTATAAGATCATAAAAGAAGCAATTGCGCTTCAATTATTTGGTGGTGTGAAAAAAATTATGACTGATGGGACAGAAAGAAGAGGAGATATACACATTTTACTTGTTGGGGATCCTGGTGTGGCAAAATCACAATTATTAAGATATGTCTCAAAATTGGCACCAAAGGCAAGATATGTGTCTGGAAAAGGAACGACCGGTGCTGGATTAACGGCTGCAGTTGTGAGAGATGAATTCGTAAGAGGTTGGAGCTTAGAAGCCGGCGCGCTTGTATTAGCGAACAAATCGGTTGTCTGCATCGATGAAATTGATAAGATGGATAAAGATGACAGGGTTGCGATGCATGAAGCAATGGAACTACAAATCGTCACAATATCAAAAGCGAACATACAAGCAACGCTAAGATGTGAAACAACAATACTTGCTGCTGCTAATCCAAAACTTGGAAGATTTGACCCATATCAACCAATACCTGAACAAATTGATATTCCACCCACTTTGATTAATAGATTTGATTTGATATTTACAATACAAGATAAACCTAGAAGGGAGATAGATGAGAAAATTGCAACCCATATGCTTGAAATTGCAAAAGAGCCAGAGTTAAAACATCCAGTAATACCACCAGAAATGATAAAGAAGTACATCGCATATGCAAAGCGCGTATGTAAACCAAAACTCAGTGACGAAGCAATAAAAGAATTAAAAAATTTTTATGCGACACTAAGAGGAAAAGCAGTTTCTGCAGAATCTGAAGTAAAACCAATCCCAATCTCGCCAAGACAACTTGAAGCACTAGTAAGACTGGCTGAGGCAAGTGCAAGGGTAAGATTGAGCAATACCGTGACGAGAAGCGATGCGAGAAGGGCAATAAGATTGCTAAGACATTGCTTGAGTGAAGTGGGGATTGATTACGAAACCGGACAATTTGATATCGATCGAATCGTTACAGGGATAACAACTGCTCAAAGATCAAGAATAGTTACAGTAAAAGAAATCATAGCTGGATTAGAAAATAAGTATAAAGACTCACCAATACCTATCACTGAAATTGTCGAAGAGGCAAAATCAAAAGGCATAGAAGCAACCAAAACAGAGGAAGTCATAGACAAAATGAAAAGGGACGGGGAGATATTTGAACCGAAGCATGGATTCATAAAGCGCGTGATTTTCAGGTGAGAAATTGTTCACAAAAATAGACACTGCTTATAAATTAACAATTAAGGACATCGTGGATGCTGAACCTAAAGAGGATAACAGAACAATAAGAACAAAATTTGGATTAAATGTCAGGAAAGCAAGAATAATTGGAAGCGTAATGAAAATTTTTATTTCTGAGGATAATAAGTATGGTTTTATTGTACTTGACGATGGAACCGAGACGATAAGAATAAAAAGTTTTGATCCATCCAAAAATTTTTCTGGAATAAAAATTGGTGATATTGTCGATGTAATTGGGAGAATAAATGTGTATAAAAACGAAGTCTATTTGGTGGAGGAAAAAATCATAAAAGTTGACGATCCGAATTGGGAAATAGAAAGAAAAATTGAAATAATGATTTTAAAAGAAAAACTAAAAAAATTAATTGAAAAGGAAGAAGAAGAAAAAGGTGAAGAGACAAAAGTGCAGATCAAGGAGGAAAAGATTTTAGATGAAAAAGAAATTGAGATGAAGAGCAAAGTTCTAAATATAATAAGAAGCTTAGATAAGGGGGAAGGTGTTGATATAAAAGAAATCTTAAATGAAATTAGCGATAAAATAAAATGTCAAGAAATTTTGAGGGAGCTGCTTGAGGAAAGCGAAATATATGAACCAAAACCTGGAAAGTTCAAGATATTGGAGGAGTGAGGATGGAATACGATTATAATGAAATGCTTGAAAGGATTTACAAAAACTTACCTGAAAAAGTGAGAGAAAGAGTTAGATTCGAGATTCCAAAAGTTGAATCTTTTATTCAGGGAAATAGAACAATCGTTACCAACCTAACACACATATCAAATTATTTAAAAAGAGATATAAACCATCTGTTAAAATTCTTATCAAGAGAACTTGCAACTTCTGGTAACATTGAGGACTACAGGGTAATTTTTACAGGTAGATTTCCAACAAGTTTGTTAAATAGTAAAATTGAGAAGTATGTCAATGAATTTGTGATATGTGCTGAATGTAAGAAACCAGACACGAGGTTTGAGAAAGAGGATAGAATCACATTCATTAAATGTCTTGCTTGTGGAGCAAGAAAGCCAATAAGGGCAATAAAATGAGTGGAATTTACATTAAAACATATAGAATTATACAGTATGACATTGAAGAGTATATCGTCGCTCTCTGCGATAAAGAACTCATTGGTAAAAAATTTAGTGATGGAAACTTGAGGTTATTTGTGAATCCGAGATTTTACAAAGGAAAAATAATTAGCAAAAAGAAGGCAATAGAAGAGTTAAGAAAAGCAACGATCGCAAATATCGTGGGAAAAAGGGCTATTGATCTTGCAATAAAAGCTGGTATTATAAAGGAAGAAAATGTAATAAAAATAAAAGACATTCCACACGCACAGCTTGTTTCAATAATTGAGTGAAAAAATGGAAGAGAAGGTTAGGACACCAAGGGGGAATGAGGTTTTGGGTATTGTGGAGCAACTTCTTGGTTTTTGTAAGATGTATGTCAGATGTGATGATGGCAAAATAAGGCTTTGTAGAATTCCTGGTAGACTTGTGAGAAAAGTGTGGATAAAAGAAGGAGATGTGGTACTCGTAGAACCATGGGAAGTACAAGGAGATACTAGGGGTGACATTATATTTAGATACACAAAGAGTGAAGTCTCTTTTTTATTGAGAAAAGGTTTTTTCAAAACACTACAAAAAGACCTGATATAAAATGCGTATTTCTGAGCGATTTAAGATATATAAGGAGGTATTTGATGAATCAACACTGATGAGTTTGTATAAGGCAGTTAACAAGGGATATTTTGATGTTTTGGAAGGCGTAATATCAACCGGTAAGGAAGCGAATGTGTATAAAGCTAGAAAGAACGAAAAAATTTTCGCAGTAAAAATTTTCAGAACTGACACATCTGAATTTAAGTCAATGTGGAAATACATAAAAGGTGATAAAAGGTTTGATAATGTGAAAATGAAAAGAAGGGACATTGTTTATGCCTTTTCAAGAAAGGAATTTAAGAACCTTAGTATTGCTGTGGAAGCTGGAGTAAGAGCGCCTGAACCTATATTCGTTGTTAATAATGTACTAGTAATGGAATTCATCGGTGAAAATGGAAACCCGTGTCAATATGCAAAGGTTGCAAAACCGAGAAATCCAGAAAAATGGTATGGGATTATCATTGATTACATAAAAAGAATGTATAAAAAAGATTTAATTCATGGAGATATTAGTGAATACAATATATTAAATCAGCGAGATAAACCAGTACTCATTGATTTTTCACAAGGTGTGCCAAGAGATCATTATCTAGCAAATGAATTGCTCTTAAGGGACATTAACAGGGTAAATTCATGGTTTAGGAAACTTGGTGTAAAAGTTAGAAGTGAAAAAGAAATATATGAAGATGTAACCAGTGAATAAAAAATGAAATTTACCCAGATTGTAAAAGTACCAAAGGAAAGGATCAATGTGATAATTGGAAAGGGAGGAGAAGTAAAAAAGAAGATAGAGGAAGAAACAAACACAAAAATAAAAATAAGCGAAGAAGGCGTATCAATTGAAGGTGATGATTCGGTTATGGTCTGGATCGTGAGAGACCTGATAAGAGCGATCGCAAGAGGTTTCTCACCTGAGAAGGCTTTTCGTTTATTAAATGAAGAGAATATAATTGAGATAATAGATCTGACTGAGTATGCTGGGAAATCAAAGAATGCACTTGTGCGATTAAAGGGGAGAATAATTGGAAAGGAAGGCAAAGCAAGAAAACTCATCGAAGAGCTATCCGAAACTTATATAAGTGTATATGGTAAAAGTGTAGCACTGATAGGAAAAATTGAAAATATTGAAATTGCAAGAAGAGCAATTATCATGCTCTTGGAAGGTGCAAGACATGCAACTGTGTATCGAATGTTGGAAAGGGAAAGAAGGAGATTAAAGGAGATGGTGCTGTTATGAAGGAAATCGCAGAAGAAATGGCAAAAAAACATAAAGAAATAAGTGTGGCTGAGTTTTTTGAGAAGAATAGGCATCTACTCGGATTTGATCTTAAAACAAAGGCAGTAGTAACCTGTGTGAAGGAGGCAGTTGATAATGCACTAGATGCTTGTGATGAATTGAACTATGCTTTGCTGAAGAAGGGAAAGAGTATCGTTCCGCCAGAAATCTATGTTGAGGTTAAAAACACAGAAGAGACGTTCGATGTGATGGAAAATACAAATGTGATTGGTGAATATGTTAAGAGGGGAAGGGAGCACTTACTCGTATTGAATGGAAAGAAATTCAAGCTCGTCAATAAAAAAGAGAATGAATTGAATTTTGAAATAGATAATGAAAAAGCGAGAATCATTTTTAATGGTGAAAGATTCAAAATTTTTCTGAATAATAAAGAAATGCAAACCAAGACGAGATCGAAAAAGTATAGGTTAATCGTTGAGGACAATGGTCTTGGCATTGTAAAAGAACAGATACCATATACATTTGGTAAATTTTTATACGGTTCAAAGTTTCATCGATTGAAAGAGAGCAGAGGTCAACAAGGTATTGGAATTCATAGCGCTGTGCTTTATGCACAACTTACAACTGGAAAACCTGCAAGGATAACATCGAGAATTTCTCCGGATAAACCAGCGCATGTGGTTGAGGTAATGATTGATACAGTAAAGAATGAACCAGAAATCATATCAGAAAGTATCGATGAAAATTTTAAGAAGGAAAGAGGTACAAGAGTTGAACTAGAAATAGAAGGAATTTACATCTCAAAGGGTAAGAGATCAGTTTATGAGTATTTAAAACAGACATCGATCATAAATCCATATGTATCAATAAAATTTAAAGATCCGGATGGAAATGTCTTTGAATTCAAGCGTAAAACAAATGAGATACCAAAGGAGCCAAGAGAAATAAAACCACATCCCCACGGGATTGAACTTGGAATATTGAAAAGAATGATTAAAAAGACAACTTCAAGAAGCATCTATGGCTTTCTTATGAATGAGTTCTGCAAGATAGGTCCAAGTAGTGCAAAACAAATAATTAAGATTGCTGCAATAAAGGAAAAAAATCCAAAAGAACTTGAAATTCACGAAATAGAAAGTTTATTAAAGGCAATGCAGCGAGTAAAACTAGCTAGACCACCGTTAGACTGCTTGTCTCCGATAGGACAGGAAAACATTGAGAAAAGCTTAAAAGACGAGACTGGTGCAGAATTCGTCTGCGCACTTACGAGAGAGCCGAATGTTTATAGAGGAATGCCATTCCAAGTGGAAGCTGCAATCGCATATGGTGGTAAAATTACATTGGAAAAGGCAGAAATACTAAGATTTGCAAACAAAATACCGTTGTTATACGATGCTTCTTCGTGCGCAATCTTGAAAGCGATACAAAGCGTCCATTGGAAAAATTATAACATTGAAGAATTAAATGGAATACCGCTTGGTCCAATCGTAATTCTTGTACATTTTGCAAGTGTATGGGTTCCATACACAAGCGAAGGTAAGAGTGCAATCGCAAGTTATCCAATAATTATAAAAGAGATAAAACTTGCACTCCAAGAGATTGCAAGAAAATTGAAATTGTATTTATCGAAACGATATTACGCGCAGCGAAGGAAGGAAAGAATTTTAACATTCATGAAGTATGGTGAAGAAGTTACACAAGCGTTAAGTGAGTTAACTGGAGAAAAAAAGGATGAAATAAAGAAGATTCTTGATAAACTAATAAAAAAAAGTAATGATATTGTAGAAATGGAGGAGATTAAAGAAACGAATAAAATAGAAGGCGAGGAAAATGAGCGTAGAGAAGAAGATTAAGGGAATAGGTGAAAATGTTTTAGAACAGATGAAAAAGGGAAAAAATCCATACATTGAAATACCCGTGAGAACACTTGCCAATGTTGAATTCGATGAAAAAACAGGTATAATAAAACTGAAGGGTATGAAGGCAAAAAGATTCTTTTTGAATGTTGCGCATGCTCGTAAATTCATGCAAACATTGTTGGTAGCAGCATTCACAAAAGGATTGATAGAGCAAAAAGTTACAACGAGCATTAGAGATCTATATTATGCATTGAAAAGGACGCTTCCAGGCACAAAGGAGAATACGTTTGAAGAACAAAGCGAATCCGATCCCATCATCGAAGATTTGGAAGTAACATTGGATGTACTAAGAGAAGAGATGCACTTAAATGCTGAAAGAAAAGGATTGATGGTGGGTAATTGTACAATTCTGGATGCGGGTGATGAAATAAATTTAAGGAAGATGGGTACGGGTGGTTATGGAGTACCAAGTAATGTCGAGGAAGAGATGATAAAGTTTAAGAAGATAGATGCTGATTTTGTACTTTTTGTAGAAAAGGCTGCAGTTTTCAGTCGTTTGAATGAGGACAAGTTCTGGAAAAAACATAATTGTATTCTGATCACAGGAGAAGGTCAACCTTCCAGAGGAGTAAGAAGGATGCTTTATAGACTGCACAATGAATTTGGTTTACCAATATATGTATTAACGGATGCTGATGGTTGGGGTTATTATATTTATTCAGTCATCAAACAAGGTTCAATAAACTTGGCACATCTTTCTCCAAAGTTAGGTGTACCGGATGCAATTTTTGTTGGATTAACAACAAAGGATGTGGAAAAATTTAAATTACCAAAGAATGTCACAATCAAATTGAACGAAATGGATATCAAAAGGGCAAAAGAACTTTTGGAATATCCTTGGTTCAAATCGAAGGCATGGCAGGACGAAATAAATCACATGTTAAAAGTTGGTTATAAGCTGGAATTAGAAGCATTGAGCAGTAGGGGTATAAAATTCATTTCAGAGGAATATTTGCCAACAAAGATAAAGAACAAGGATTTTATCCTGTAGAAAAATATTTTAAAAAAGGTTGGATATTTATAAAAGAAGCCCAGGTAGCTCAGTCAGGTAGAGCGTTCGGCTGTTAACCGAACGGTCGCCGGTTCAAGTCCGGCCCTGGGCGGTTAGATTATTCCTCCAGACACATACAAGTAAAGTAGAATTATAAGTGACAATAAAATTAATACAATGATAAGTGTCACAAAAAAAATTGTGAGTTTTTCTCCTTCCTCTTCCCTTAATATTTCTTCTCGAGTCTCCTTTTTCTGTTTCATTTTTTTATCACGTTTAAATAAAGCCAAGCAGTAAGAAATGTGACTGCATATGCATCCAAACTTGCAGTAACTATTCTTGTTTCCATCGAAATTTCAGGCATCAATGCTGACCAAAGTGAAAAATAGAGAAGGAACACTAAGCCGATAATAAATTCAATGATCAAAAATGCAATTACGAAACATAAAAGCAGTCTTTTTATTTCAATGTGAAAAGGAAAAATACCTTTCCTCATATTCTTCTATTATTATTTCATGTTTATTAGATTTTCTGGAAATACTAAGATTTAAATTTTAGAGTTTTATATGGAAGATTATGGTCACAAGTTTGAGTGTTAAACTGAAAAATGGAGAAAAATTAGAGGGAATACTAATAGGAAATGTGGATGGAGCACTTGTGCTTGCAATTGATCCAAACAAAATTCCAAAAAGTGGACATGAAATCTTGGAAAAGGAGTCCTTTCCCATCATTGTGCCGAATAGTGTATATGTAAAGATACCGTACGAACAGATGCAATCAGTAAGATCACAAGAAATGACAAAGGAAGATGAGGACTTACTTCCAAGTTTAATAGAAAGCGACAAAAGATTTAGAAGGGGTTATATTTGCCAGTGTTGTGAACAGGCAGGATAAATGAAGCTCTTAGATGTATCAATTGGACTAGCAATTGCATTTTTATTTGGACTTTGTGCATTTTTTCAAAAATTTGGATTGAAGGAGATAGAGAAATTCTCAATCACTGGAATGTTAAAATCAAAGAAGTGGTTGATTGGTATATTTTTTGGTGCTGTTGGTGCATTGTTGTACGTATATGCAGTGAAAAAAATCGAAATTACACTGCTCCAACCAATTCTAAATCTTTCATTGATCTTCCCTGTTGTGTTTGGAAAGGTTTTTTTGAAGGAGGAGATGACAAAAAAAGAACTTATTGGAATTATAATACTCATAGTTGGGGTGTTAATAATTGGCTTATAAGAAGATCATATTTGCTGGTATTTTACTCGGAATATCACCGATAATCCTAAAACTTTGTTTAAATAATCCACTTTTTTCTCTCTCATTTTGGCTTTATTTCATCCCATTTGCAATCATCAACATCGCTGCATTCTTAATTTTCCAAAAAGAGCTCTTTAGTGAAAAACTTTCAGCCTCAATTACGTTACTTACTGGAACAATAACACTTACTTCTGTTATTTTGGGGATAATTATATTATCCGAAACGTTAAACATTTACAAATTAATTGGAATAGTTTTGATTCTAATTGGAATCATCATTATATAATCTATTAAATTTAGTAAAAATCTCGATTGAATGCTTATAAAAAATAACAAATTTTTTAAAACAGAAAAAACTATAAAACAATATGGTTGAAATTGATTTTAGAAGGGCGATTGTCGGCTTCTTTATATTGTTTGTAGCGCTAATCGCATATAGCAAACTAACAAATCCAAAATTTTTTGAATTGGTCGGTGTTCCTTACCAAACACAAAGACAGACACTAAATTTCATTGATTATCTTGGACCTGTCTTTCTCTTCGGAATTATTGTGTGCGTGTGCATCTTCATCTTCGGTGCAAATATAGTATCAAGCTTCATGCTTGCATTACTGGGCTTGATTTTGTATTACACGCTCACAAGCCAAGTATTCTTGATTATGATAGGTGCTAGCTATTCCGAACAAATATGGTTTTTAAGGTTAATAGAATATTTGGGACCATTGGTAATAAGCATTATAATTCTTGGTGCACTTTTCTTTATGTTAAAGTACAGATAAAAAATTTATAAGAAAGTTAATATTTAGAATAAGATTAGTAACACTTAATCATGGGCCTGTAGCTTAGCCTGGTGGAGCATCGGTCTTATAAGGCGATGCTTCGCACATAGGAAAACCGAGGGTCGGGAGTTCAAATCTCCCCAGGCCCATTTATTAATTTATTTCTACCCAACATTTATAAGTATGAAAAATTTGTCATTTAATTGTAGTAAAAATGTCTAAGCTTTACAAAAAAGTAGCTGTTGGTGGAACTTGGGATAGATTACACAAGGGACATGATGTGATATTAAAAAAAACATTTGAAATTGGTGAAAATATTTACATTGGTGTTGTTGCAAGTGAAGAGCTACTGAAGCAAAAAGAACTTAAGGAAATAATAGAACCATATGAGAAACGTGTTGATAACTTACTTGAGTACATAAGAAAATTAAACCCAAATAAAAAATTCAAGATCATACCACTTTATGATAAATATAGTATAACAACGAGTGATCCCGAGCTTGAGGCACTTGTTGTGAGCCAATTAACACTAGAAAGTGGAAAGGAAATAAATGAAATCAGAAAAAAGAGGGGATTAAAAGAACTTGATTTAATTGTAGTTGATATGGTGCTTGCTGAAGATAATGGGTTACTTTGTTCTACAAGAATAAGAAAAAATGAAATAGATAGAGAAGGTAAATTAATTAAGAAGGGTTCTTATCATAAAGCATAAATTTATTTATTGTCTGAAGAAATAGGTTTTATTATGCCCCGATAGTCTAGTCCGGTCAAGGATTCCGGCCTTTCGAGCCGGAGACCCGGGTTCAAATCCCGGCCGGGGCAAATTTTTTGAATATTAACATTTAAAAATTTATGAAAAGAATAAAATAATAATGCGTGATTGGAAAGAGCCTGTAAAAAGAGTGGAAGATTATATTGAATTTCTAGAGAAGGAGAAAAATAAAAAGAGAAGCAAATGGGAATTAATGAAGATAAAGATCGCACGAAAATTTGATTCTCCGTGGGCATATGTAAAAAATGTTGTACTTATTCCTGTTGGAATTTGTACAATAATCCTGGGAGAGTGGCAGATGTTTGCTTTGGCTTATAATACTCATACTTATATAACATACCCATACAGTATCCTAGCTAGTGTTGGAATGGTAAGTGCAATACCCGCTACGCTTGTAGCTTATCGTTATAAGCTTGAAAAAGAAGCTGAAAGACATCTAATAGAAGATTATGGTCTGGAAGAACTTGTGAAAAAATAAATAATTACTTCTTAGATCTCTCATCATTATTTTGTTTATCAAGAAGTTCTTGAAATTCCTTCACAACCTCTTCGAGGTCTCTTATTTTTGTGGGTTTGAGCATTGCTTCCAGGCTCTGTTTTTCTCTCTTACGTAAATAATAAACCATTGGCGTGCCAACAATGACTGGTGGAGCTAAGAAACCTGGCAAACCGTATAACATTCCAAAATACAAAGAAGACATACTTGTGAGCAAAGGGGTAAGTATATATAAGAATACTTTCGAAGTTTCAAATGTGTCTTCTAATTCTTCTTTCATCTTTCTTTTCTATAAAACTTGGTTAGTATTCTTAACCTATTCTCTCTCCTCACAATTTCTTCTTCATATTCGCGCATGATGTTCTCAAAACTTTTATCATCTATCTTACCTTGATAATATTTTTTCTCAGTTTCTATTTTCAAGTTTTTAAATGTTCTTATCTCCTTTCTTAATTGCTGAATCCTGGCGAGAAGCCTTTGTTTTCTATCTAATGGTTCCATTAGGAATGCGCATCTATAAATAACGAGTGAAATGAAAAGTACGAGTACGAGAAAAAAGAACACAATTCTCGTCAGAATTTCAATCTCCAACATAATTATAAATTAACTACCTTTGTATTTAACTAATTTTTTATAGTGTTAAAAATACAAAATTTTATTTGTTTAATTGGATACATTTTTATAAAAGTTTTTACTTTTCATTAAAATGGCTCGTGGCTTTTTTAAAATATTTGTTCTACTAATTTTAATATTTGGAATCCTATACTTTCTCTATTCGAATGAAAATCCATTCGTAAAACAGATTTTCGAAGAAACATTGAAAAGCATACAAGAAAAGTATGATAGATATGCGCTCAATGAATCAAAAAAGGCATTTGATAAAATAAATGAAATTAGATATGAAAATGGGAAGAGTAAGTTGGTATGGGATGATAGGTTGTATGAATTGGCAAAATACAGGGCTAAGGATATGTATGATAGGGGTTACTATTCACACATCACTCCTGAAGGAAAAACAGTGAATGAAATCGCTGATTCTTATGGTATTTATACCGATGTTGGGGAGAATTTGGGTAAGGGTTATATCTCACCTTCAGAAGCAATCGAAGGTTGGATGAATTCACCAGCGCATAAATACAACTTGCTTTATGATGGGCATCGATTAGGAGCATTTGCGTATTACATGGATATCTATGTCTTCCTTGCCACCGGTAGTGGTTCTTGGACCTACGAACTTGGTATATTAATACCGATACAAAAATAAGTTGTGAATTAATTGTAAATTATAGGATCCAAGTTGGTAAAAATATCAGTTATCATACCGACATTGAACGAGGAAAAGCACATTGAGGAATGTCTATTGAGTTTCAAAAAACAAGATTTTAAAGACTACGAGATAATCGTTGCGGATGGTTTGAGCAGTGATAATACAGTAAAGATAGCAAAAAAATACACGAGTAAAGTAATTTCTTCAATGGATAAGAGTATAGGTGCTGGAAGAAATAAGGGTGCAAAGATTGCAAAGGGTGAGTTGCTTCTTTTTACGGATGCTGATACAGTTGTTGCACCAAATTTGTTAAAAAAGTTAAATGAAGCGCTGGAAGGTGGAGATATAATCGGCGCAACAGTTGAAATGAAAGCAAAGGAAAAACCAACAATTTTCGAACATGTTGGTTTAATCCTATACAATTTTTTAGTCAGAATTAGTCTCATTTTCCAGTTTTTAACACCACAGGTGGCTGGTGTATGTTTATGTGTTAGGAAAAAAATTTTTGATGATGTTGGTGGTTTTAATGAAGAAATGAAAACAAATGAAGATTTAGATTTTTGTGAAAGGGCAAAAAAATACGGTAAATTTGTATATGTTAACAGTACATATGTGAAAACTTCATTAAGAAGGATGAGAAGATGGGGGCATGCGAAATTCTTTACCTACCATCTGATTTCATGGATAAATTACATGTTATTCAAAAAAGGAAGGACCAAATACACTGTGGTTAGATAACAAAATTTTTTATTTAGGAAACTATTTTTGAAATAAAATGAAAGTGGGAATTTTCACGGATACATTCCTCCCTCAAAAAAATGGTGTAGTTACATCAATATGTGAATTAACGAAAGCACTAAAGAAAAAGAATGTGGATGTAATTATATTTGCCCCAGGCAAATCAACGAAAAAAGAAGAGTGGTTAGGAACAAAAGTATATCGAATTAAGTCATATCCATTTATTTTTTATCCAGGTATGTATGTAGCAGGTCTCGACCTTATAAAAATATGTGATGATTTAATAAAGGAAGACATTGATATTTTTTATGTACAAGACCCATTTCCGATCGGTTTTCTTGGAAAATATTTTGCTAAAAAAACGAAAAAACCAATGATAGGTATATTACACACAAGGTACGATGAATACGCGCCCCATGTGTTCAAAGGTGTACCAAAGAAAATGGTAATGTTCTTCTTAAACAAACCGAGTTGGTCATATCTTAAGACATTTTATATGGAATTTGATCGAATAATCGCACCCACCGAAGAAATTAAGAAGCTTTTAATAAAGAATGGTTTTAAACGAATAGAAGTATTACCGAGTGGCATTGATGTAAGTAGATTCAGGTCATATAAAATAAAAAACATAAGAGAAAAAATGAACATACCAAAAAATGCATTTGTTTTCCTTTACTTTGGCCGGGTAAGTTTCGAAAAAAGGATGGAAATATTATTAAATGCATTTAAGAAGATTGAAGAAGAAAATATTTACCTCTTAATTGCTGGAACTGGTCCTGATTTAAACAGATGTAAGAAATTGAGCAAAAGGCTTGAAATAAAAAATATTAGATTTGCAGGTTTCGTAAGGGATGAGGATGTTGCTTCTTTTTATCATAGTTGTGATGCATTTGTATCTGCTAGCGATACAGAAACGCAAGGACTTGTTTTTATCGAGGCGATGGCGTGTGGATTACCAGTAATAGGTTCAAACATAGGTGGTTCAAAAGAAATGGTCAAGGATGGTAAAAATGGATTTTTGTTCAATGCTGGAGATGCTGAGGACTTGGCGAAAAAAATGAGAATGATCATGGACGAAAAGACCAGAAGGAAGCTTATCGATTACTTACCAAGGTATGTAAGCAAATTTGATCCTGAAAGAATAGCAGAAAAATTCTTGAAGATATGTAAAAAATTAAAAAACAAATGAAAATATATTAATATTGGTAGTTTTTATTTGGTTTGGTGAAAAAATGAAGAGAAGTTCAAGACACTGGAAAAAATACAAAACTTGTAGGTGGAGAACAAGAAAAAAGAGATTAAGGGAAAGAAAGAGAAAGCACGAGCAAGAGAGGAAGAAAGTAGCATAAAGCGGAGGTAGCGAAGCTAGGTCCAACGCGCAGGACTGAGGCTCCTGTGGCTTAGTGCCCGCGAGGGTTCGAATCCCTCCCTCCGCATTTATGAATTTAAATAGCATCATCTCCAACCTAAGAAATAGGATAGAAACCATTTGTTTTATCATTAGCTTCTTCGTATGGCTTGTATACTTATTACTCATAAAAATTGGATACTATTCTTACGCCTCTTCCTTCATTTTGTTTGCTGGTTATCTGTCATCAACAGCACCTGTATTTATTTTACTTTTTTCAATGATCGGGGATATCATCAAAGGAGCGAAACCTAAGCCCAACATGAGAAAAATAGAGAAATTTGGTAGCGAATACAGGATTCCATGCGCTTATTGTGATTATGGCACTATTTATATTGATTTATCAAAGGATAATGTTGATACAGAATTAGAATGTGATAGATGTAAAAGAAATTATCATTTCAGATTGGAAAAAAATGGGAAAATAGTATTAATTGATGAACATGGGTTTGAATGCAATAAAAGTAAGAAAATAAATGGAATATTCGTTGGTTTTCTAAAAATTGTGGTGATAATTATGGTTCTGTCAATTATGTTTCGCTATCTCTATGCAATGTTTATTATTCATTATGGATTGATGGAAATAGAAGAATTTTTATTTTTGAGGGCACAGGAATCTTTAATTAACTTATTGTTATATCTAATATTTTGTTTCGTAAGTTGGCTAATTTTAGATTACTTCTTAAAGCCAAGAAGAATCAGGGAAATCTCACCTTCTAAGCTTTAATAAAAATTGTGTTAAATAAAATTTAAATATTGGTAAATTCTTGAAAATTGAGGGAATACTTTGAGAGTCTGCATCATTGGAGCTGGACCTGCTGGTCTATTTGCTGCACATGAGCTTTCTAAGAACAAAAACATAGAAGTCATCATCCTCGAAAAGGGGAATGATGTTAAGGATAGGACACAAAATGTTTTTTATGGTATTGGTGGTGCGGGTCTTTTCTCAGATGGAAAGCTAATTTTTAGTCCAATGGTTGGCGGGAATTTATATGAATTTATGCATGACGATGAAGCAAGAAAATTATTAGATTACATTAAAGAGATATTCCTTGAAAACGGAGTCGAGAATGAAGATTTAAATAACAAGAGAATGGAAGATGAACTTGAGAGGAGATCAATAAAAGCTGGGATAAAATTTATCCCAACAGACCAGCTCCATATTGGTTCTGATTGTTTACCAAAAGTAATCGAATCGATTAAAACAAAATTGGAAAAAAATGGTGTAAAATTTCTAATAAATTGTGAAGCTACTGATTTAGTGATTAATAAAGAGCGATACGTGTCATATAAAAGAAATGGTAAAAATGAAAAGATAAATTTTGATAAACTAATAATCGCTTGTGGGAGAAGCAATTCAAATTGGCTCGAAAAAATTTCTGAAAAGTTGGGAATAAAGAAAAAGTTCAATCCTGTTGATGTCGGCGTAAGAGTGGAAGTGCCGGCAAAAGTGATGGAAGAAGTAACGAGTGTGAATTGGGATCCAAAGTTCCACATAAGAACACCAACATATGATGATTTTGTAAGAACATTTTGCACTTCACCTTATGGTTATGTAATAAAGGAAGAGTATGAAAAATATGTCTTGGTAAATGGTCACTCTAGGAAGGACATAAGAACTCAAAACACAAACTTCGCATTTCTTGTCCAAGTAAATTTGACTCAACCAGTTGAAAACACACATGCATATGGTGAGAGTATTGCTAAGTTAACAACAACAATTGGTGGCGGCAAACCATTAATTCAAAGACTTGTTGATTTAAGATCTGGAAAGAGAAGTACATGGGAAAGAATAAAGAGAAGTAATGTTTCGCCAACACTCTTAGATGCCACACCAGGTGATATAAGCATGGCTTTACCACATCGAATCGTAACCGACATTGTTGAAGGTCTGGACAAATTAGACAGAGTAATACCTGGTGTCTCAGACGATTCCACAATATTGTATGCGCCTGAAATAAAATTTTACGCGATGCGTGTGATCACAGACAAGAATCTTGAGACAAATATTAAAAATGTTTATGTTGCTGGCGATGGCGCTGGAGTGAGTAGGGGAATCGTTGGTGCAGCCGCGACTGGCATCATCGCTGCTCGCGGAATAATGAATAGTATTTAATCACTTACCCAGCGCTTCTGATGGAGAATAAACAACAATTCCTTGATTTGATATTACAATCGGATGAATTTCTTCGCTGTGCTTCGTCCTTCTCATTTTTCTTATTGTTAAATTTCTTTTAAATTTTTCTGCTAATGCCATATAGCGAAGCACGATGATTGAATCAACCATAAATTCAATTACGCCAAACCTACTTAACCCCTCACTCTCCTCAAGGATCTGTGCAGTGATAAGTGTTGTAATACCATATTCTTTTAATATATTCATCACTTCCCACATTTCCTTTCTTGCCAAGTATTTATCTTTCAAGTAAAGACCGAAC
This sequence comes from Candidatus Jingweiarchaeum tengchongense, assembly GCA_025920705.1. Taxonomy (GTDB): domain Archaea; phylum Nanobdellota; class Nanobdellia; order Jingweiarchaeales; family Jingweiarchaeaceae; genus Jingweiarchaeum; species Jingweiarchaeum tengchongense. Next base: position 71,048 of record JAPDLJ010000003.1, on the reverse strand, counting down.
ACAGTTTCGGAATCTATAACTGCCCTTCTTGCGCCTATCTTCGTGATTACACTTTCCAATATGTTTATCAGCGGTCTAATCTCGTATGGTTTAACTTCAAGTATCGCAACTTTACCCATTCTTTCTAGCATTGCAAAATCCCAACCAAATGATTCTTTAAAATCACCTCGAAGTTCATTGGCTGTTTGCTCTGTTGTGATGTAAATTCCAGGTTCGTTGTAATCCATTGCTCCTTTGTAAATGAATTGTCCGCAGAAAATTGATTTTCCAGTTCCTGTCTTTCCAGTCACTAAGTTTATAGAACCTGGAACAAAACCATTGCCGATGAACCTATCAAGACCAGGAATACCGCTTGGTACTCTTGCCATATCTAAAATAACATTTTTTATATATTTATAAGTTATTTATTTTAACATGGTGTTGAATGACTTAAACAAATTAATACAAGGTGGGTTCAAAGAAGACATTTATTTATTACGTGGACCAAGCGGAAGCGGTAAGAGCTCCTTCTGTTTGAGTTTGATGAAGGATTTTTTAGACAAAGGTAAAAAATGCGTTTATGTCTGTACTGAAGATTCGCCGGAAGAAATAAAAGAAATTGTGAAGAGAGAATTTAACTGGAATTTAAGTGAGTATGAAAAAAATAATTTGCTTTATTTCATTTGTGCAGAGGCAAAAAAACATGGTGAAGAAAATGTAGTTGACATAAGAAACTTGAATGAACTCAGTATTTTAATCAGTGAAAAAATAAGTGAAATAGGTAAATTCTATTTCTTTTTTGATACACTCTCAACATCAATTATATATAACGGAGCTGAGCAGACATTAAAATTCATCCAAGATCAGATCGAAAAATTCGAGGAGAATAAGATATGTGCGTTCTTTTTGCTAGAAACAATACATCCAAAAGAAGTGATAGACATGTTAAGTTACTTTTTTGATGGGGTATTTGAATTCAAAATTAGTGATGAGAGTGAAGGTGTAAGTAGATTTTTTAGAATTCTCTACATAAAAGGATTCTTCCATGAAACAAGTTGGTTCGAATTTAAGTTAACAAAAGAAGGAATAAAGTTCATTGGCATACTCTTCAAAGATTAGTATAAACCTCTTCTGTTGGATATACCTTTATACCATTTTCAGTGATATTGAAGGGTACTATCTTATTCGAATGTTTGCTCCCACGCATTTTTACTATTTCAATTGCCCTTAATCTTTGATTTCCATGTTTGAAGTGATATAGAACGATGACTCCATCTGCTAAGAATTCTTCGACACCACTCCTACTGTATCTATCCTCTTTTCCATATGTCTCAGTTAAAACAAGACAAGTTGCTCCTGTGCTACGAAGATTTTTGAATAACTCGTGAATATAAAGACGATATGTCTTTTTTTCTGTAAATGCTGATTCAAGCGCTGATACTGAATCTATTACGATCCGATCAATCTTATCTTCTTTTGAGAAGAATATCGGTGTCTGTCTTATGTTTACTGCCAGCATCTTCTTTTTCTTTGTCTGGAATTCAATTTTTGAAGCGATTTCATTTGGTTCGATATGTAGAATGAGGAGTTTCTTCTCTTTCTCAAATTTATTTATCTCATATCCAAATTTTGAAAAATACTTTCTAACTCTTTCAACCGGTTCTTCTAATGAAATAAAAGCACATTTCTCACCTCTGTTTAATGCTTCATAAATAAATTGCATACCAAATATCGTTTTACCGGCTCCACAGCTGCCGCTCACGAGAACAATCGAACCTCTTTCAATTCCGCCATAAACCAGCTCATCGAGTCCAGGAATTCCAGAACTTACAAGTGTCATAATTTAAGAATGAAAAACTAAAAATATATACTTTACTTAATTAAGTAAGTTTATGGGAAGGCATATCTTGCTGATATATTCACTTTTATTTTTACTTACGTTCATTAGATACTCGTATGCTACTACTACCTACTATGAAATTGGTGTTGGCACTTTTCCATACACTTGGTATTTGAGTAGAGAATATCCAAGCTTAGGCACGTGCGAAAATACCACAATAAGAATAGAACCAAATAGTACGGTGAATTTAACCTTCAGAAAGCAAGTTCCAGAAGGTGCAAATGGTATATTAATAAATGAGAAAATAAATTTCTCTGGATATTTTAGAGGTTATGGAATAAATGTTTCATTTGGATTGTACAAAGAGAAAGAAGGTATAATTAATGAAATTTGTAAGACGACGGAAACAAAAATCTCTAGCAGCGATGTTATACAAATAAACAGCACTTGTAACGTGGAAGCATATTGGGTCGAAGCAAACTACACATTAGTAGAGAGGATATATGCCTTTAATCCGACTTCCTCTCAAAAACAATTTACGCATTACTTTGGAAGTGATTCCTGTCTAAGTAAAGTTGATGTTCCAGAAACACCACTTGGATTTTTAAAAGTTAATCTCACTTACCCAACAACCCCACAAAACTGGATAAACGGCTCAACATATAACATTACTTGTAGTATGATCTGTGATGGTGGCTCCTGTATTTTTGTCTATCCCTATGCTGTATATGCACCAAATATTACTAATTGGTACATCATTGGTTCTGAATCTGATCCATATAAAAATATTTTATTGGGACCTGGAGAAAAAAATCCTAAGGAATTAATCACAATTGTGCCTCCAAATATAATAAAAAGTATAAATTTAACACTATTGGCAAACAAACCATCAACAAATTTAATTGCTTGTAATGGCACTTCGATTTATTCAGATTCACCAACTTCAGCCTCTTCAAAAGTTCAAATTACAATTTTACCACTAGACACAGAAGCGCCGATAATTTATCCGGATGCAAATGCCACACCCACTATCAGCAATTCAGCAATAAAATTAAATCAGACGGTTAAAGATAATGTGAATGTTTCTCTTGTTTATTTTACGATAAATAGTGTAAATTATTCAACGAACAGAAATGGAGATGAATTCTATCGGATTGGAATATGTGCTGAATCAAAAGAATACAATTGGACAGATACATGGGCAAACGATACTTCTGGAAACATGAATCACAGTATAATTGGACTAAAGTTCATTTGTGATGTCAATGCGCCCTTAATCAATTTAATTTCACCAGAAAATTCAACTATAACTACATCACAAAACCTGAATTTCACTTTTATCGCAACAGATGATATGTTCACAAAATTCACTTGTAATATATTTCTAGATTTGGGTTTAAACCAAACAAATGTATCTGTGGTCAATAATACATTAACTACTTTCACGATAAATGGGATATCGATTGGAAATCACACATGGTATATTAAATGTAGAGATACGGCTGGAAATTTAAGAGAAAGTGAAAAAAGAACATTTAGTATTATTATCCCTCCTGCTACATGTGGAGATGGTATTTGTGATAATGGGGAAACAAGTTTGAATTGCCCGAAAGATTGTTGTAACGAATCAGTCATTGAAAGCGATGCGAATTGCTGCTCTTTCTATAATTATACTTGGATTAGTGGTTATGGTTGCTGTGGAAATTCAATCGAAGAGGGAGTCTGTGGTAGCTATTGTTATAATAAAAATACAAAAAAATGTTGTTTGGATGGTTACTATCTTTGTTTCTTATCAGAGTGTTGTAGCAACTATACTTGTTATTCGCAAGGAACTTGCAAAGACCAAATGGTTTGCAAATCTGGGAGCTGGGAATTTAATTGCACAATCTGCCCATGTCCAACGAATAGGATTTGCGTGAACAATGTCTGCGTTGAAAAGAAGTGCAGTGAACTTTATTGTTGTTCAGATGCTGATTGTCCTGAAGTTTGTAATGCTGGCTATCTCGTCAAAAGGTATTGTCCAACGATTGGTGGTGTTTGTGCAGAAAGATCAAGGACAAATTGTCCATATGGTTGTATCATCACAAGCTGTTACACAACAAAACAAAATTTGAATATATTTGTGCAGATGGATAAGGATGTTTATGAGAAAAATGAACTGATGCGCATTGCTGGCAATGTTTTTTATTCTGACAATAAAACAAATAATTTTAGTGTCATAATCACATTCAAAAATGGGAATTGGAGCATATCAAAAAAATTGAACACCACTCAAGATGGTAGATTTGATTATCAATATTGGATAAGCTTTTCTGACCCTGAAGGAATGTGGGAAATAAAGGTAGATGCAACAGATAATTTTGGAAATGCTGGAAGTTGGAGTTCGATGAAAGAAGTTGTGCTTTCGAGTACATCGATTTACAATGTGACATTTTTAGTACCTGAAATTGAACAGAATTTTAAAAGAGGTGAAATGATAAATATCACTGTAAATGTAACAACAAACTATTTACCAGTAAGCGGGGCAAATGCAACTGCCACTTTATTTATTTATGGACAAGAAAAAATAGGGGTTCCATTATTAGAGATTGAAAATGGAATTTATAATGGAAATTATACGATTAATTATAATGATGCGCTTGGATTTTGGATGATTTCTGTCCAGGTAATAAAAAATGAGGGGGGAAAAACATTTGGTGGTGGTAATTTCACAAGAATTGTTGTACTACCAGCTAACATAATTTTACAGTTATTGTCTCCTGAAAAAGATATTGTAAAATATGAAGAGAAATTTAAGATTGTTGTAAAGCTAAGTTATGAAAATGGTGAAGTTGTAAGTAATGCAAATGTATCTGTTTTTTCTCCTCAAGGTATCATTCCACTGATAGAACAAGAGGGTGGTATCTACGCCACTGAGTATACAACAAAAGAGATTGGTAATTTTACATTAAGCTTCAATGCATTGGACATGTATGAAAATCATGGAACAAAGGTAATTGTGATCAAAGCACAAGAGACGATGAAAGGATTTCTAGAAAAATACTTTTATTTTTTTGTCATTGGGCTTCTGGTTACCACGATTTTTTATCGATCTATTTTGATAAGATTACCTTTCTACAAAGAAAAGAGAACTTTGTTGGAGATAAAAAAATTTGAAGAAGAAATTAAGAAACTTAAGGATTTGAAGATAAAAACTGAAGCGCAGTATTACAAGGGAATGATTGATGAGAAGAGCTTTGAGAATATGATGAGGAAATATCAAGAAGATATTGTTGAAAGGGAGAACAAGATAAGAATTTTGAATGAAAAACTTGAAAAGATAAGGGCTGAAAAAACAAAGAAGTGATCCTATGTATAAATTGCCAAAAGGAATGAGATATTCTTCACTCGAGGAAAGAAAAGAATTTTATGAGGATGAATTTAATTTAAAAGGCGTAGCAAATTGGTTAAAAGATAGGAAAAGTACAGTTTTTGCTTGCATCATTGGTAGGCACACCAAAATCTTTCCAGAAGAATTCAAAAGAATAGCAAATGACACGATCATAATTGATGATCATAAAAATCTATTTGATCTAAAAAGAAAAATATTGAGGTTTTTACCTGAGAGTGTTTATTACGATAGAAATATATATGATAAATTGGAAATTTGCAGAAAATGTGAACTTGGGCATAAAAAATGTTTTGATTGCAAGAATTTCATTGGACAAGAACTTGCGTTTGACATCGATCCTGAAAATGTTAAATGTCCGTACCATGGGGATATAGAAAAAAAGATGATGAAAAAACAGGGTCTCAGTTTCTGTATGTTTGAGTTTGGTATTGTGAAAAGACAAGCAATCAAGCTTTATGATGAATTGAAAAAAAATTTCTCTAAAATAAAACTTACATATTCTGGAAGAGGAATTCACTTACACGTGCTTGATAAGAATGCATATTTCTTGAGGAAAGAAGAAAGGAAGAAAATTGCAGACGAAATTTTGAAAAAGGGTTTTGCAATTGATGAATGGGTTACGATCGGTGAAATGCGATTGATTAGATTACCTTTTTCACTCCATGGAATGGTCTCAAGGATTTGTATTCCTCTGAAATTCAAAGAGATTGAAAATTTTGATCCATTAAAAAATAAAAAATGCATACCAAACTTTATTTACAACAGGGACTGACTGCTTCAGATTTAACTTCTTTACCTTTGTAGTAAAGTTGTTTTTTCTTTTTTGCCTTTTTCTTTGCCATGTTCTCACCAAGTTTTAAATCTTATATTTTGATTTAAAAAAATTTTGATACGATGAGTCAATGAGAAAAATGATGGGAAAAGCTTATAAGGGAAAACGTAAGATTTATATATTGGGTAAGATTTATAAATGGATGCCACAGATAATGGCGGCGTTGGCTTAGAAGTTCGAATAAAATTCGAATTATGAAAAGCTGTTCTCCATCTGTGGCTAAAATCATGAGTACTGAGGTAAGATATCTCAGTATAATGTAGTTGGTGAAACCTAGCTAGAAAGAAGTAGGCCTTGCGCAATACCGGTTTATCCTGCCGGCGGTCACTGCTATTTGGGTCCGAACAGCCATGCAAGTCGTGAGGGGTAAGCCCTCGGCGAACGGCTCAGTAACACGTAGATAACCTAAACCATAGTGGGGGATAACCTCGGGAAACTGAGGATAATACCCCATAGCCAAAATGTGCTGGAACTCGCCATTTTGGCAAAAGCGCAAGCGCTATGGTCTGGGTCTGCGGCCGATCAGGTTGTTGGTGGTGTAATGGACCACCAAGCCTTAGACCGGTACGGGCCATGAAAGTGGTGGCCCGGAGAGGGGCACTGAGACAAGGGCCCCAGCCCTACGGGGTGCAGCAGGCGCGAACACTCCACAATTCCTTAACAGGAGATGGGGGGACCCAAAGTGTCCATGCTCTGCATGGACTTTTGCCAAAGCTAAAACCTTTGGCGAATAAGTGGAGGGCAAGACGGGTGCCAGCAGCCGCGGTAATACCCGCTCCACGAGTGGTGACCACGATTATTGGGCCTAAAGCGTCCGTAGCCGGCTATGCAAGTTCCTGGTGAAATCGTTCGTCTCAAGCGAACGGCGTGCTGGGAATACTGCATAGCTAGGGACCGGGAGGGGGTAGGGGTATTCCTAGGGTAGGGGTAAAATCTTATAATCCTAGGAAGACCACCTGTGGCGAAAGCGCCTACCCAGAACGGGTCCGACGGTGAGGAACGAAAGCTGGGGGAGCGAACCGGATTAGATACCCGGGTAGTCCCAGCCGTAAACGCTGCCCACTAGGTGTTACATTCTCTTCGGGAGAATGTAGTGCCGAAGCGAAGGCATTAAGTGGGCCGCCTGGGGAGTACGGTCGCAAGGCTGAAACTTAAAGGAATTGGCGGGGGAGCACAACAAGGGGTGAAGCCTACGGTTTAATTGGATTCAACGCCGGGAATCTCACCAGGGGCGACAGCAATATGAAGGCCAGTCTAAAGGGCTTGCCTAATGCGCTGAGAGGAGGTGCATGGCCGCCGTCAGCTCGTGCCGTGAGGTGTCCTGTTAACAGGCACTCCAGCACGAATGACAAGCCTCCAAAGTGCCTGGCAGTCAGTCAGGCAACGAGCGAGACCCTCGTCATCAGTTGCGACCAAGATAGTTTTATCTTGGGCACACTGATGAGACTGCTCCTGTTAAAGGAGAGGAAGGTGAGGGCGACGATAGGTCAGTATGCCCCGAATCCCCTGGGCTACACGCGGGCTGCAATGCATTGGACAATGGGTTGCAACCCCGAAAGGGGAAGCCAATCCCAGAAACCAATGCCTAGTTCGGATCGAGGGTTGAAACTCACCCTCGTGAAGCCGGAATCCCTAGTAACCGCAGTTCATCACACTGCGGTGAATACGTCCCTGCTCCTTGCACACACCGCCCGTCACGCCATCCGAGTCAGGTTTTGGTGAGGGACTCTCTCTTGGGAGTTTCGAACCAGAACTTGGCGAGGGGGGTGAAGTCGTCACAAGGTAGCCGTACGGGAACGTGCGGCTGGATCACCTCCTTTTTTATTTTCTAGTTAGGCACCAAAACTTTATTCTGAAACTTGTTTCAATTTAATCTACTAAGTAGTAGGACAATTTCTTCTAATAATAGATTTAAATGATAAAAATTATTAATAGACTATGAACAAAAAAGCAATTGTACCCATCATTATAGTTTTACTGTTGGGTGTTGTAGTAATTGGTAGTTTTATCTTTGTCCTAAGTAGAGAATCAAACGAGGCTAGAAACATAGTGAATAAAGCTTCTAAAAAATTTAATGAAACTGAATCTTTGAGTTTGGATGGTAGAATGGTGTTAAAGATACATGATCCTTTTACAGAGAACGTAATTGAATTGGAATTTAATTTGAGTAGAAAAAATGGTGAAAGAAAAAGCATGAAGGTGATAAACATATCAAAGGACTTCAGTTTTGAAGAAATTTCTAATATGTTGTTTAAAATTGCTCGGATGATTTCTGGAAATAAAACACAAGAGAACTATACAATTCCATGTGAAGTATTTTCATACGAAGAGGCAGGTAAAGTGATTGATTGTGCACGTGGAAATATCAGTGATGTTTCACTTGGTTGTATTGGTCTGGATGAGCTTCCGTGGAACTGCAGCACATCCACAATAAAAAGAAAGGATATTTTAGAACTTTTGAATCCAGATATCTACAAATATTTTTCCTCACTGCCATTAATTGAAATAAAGTATCTTGGAAACAAAACGATTGCTGAAAAAAATTGTGAAAAAATTGGTTTTTATTATAACCCAATTGGTATAAAGAAATTGGGTGAGATAATATATCCAAATGCTACAAAATTTATGCCGGATATAAACGCTTCTATTTGTTTTGAGAGCGAGCATGGTATCTTATTAGAAAGTATTATTAGGACAGGTAGCGAAGCAGGTTATGCTGAAGGATATATCATCATCGAAAGGGTAGATTATGTTAATGTTACTGATCTAGAAATTCCAGCAGGGATAAAATAATTCAGCAAAACTTATAATTTTAGAGAAATTAATTAATTCGTGGGCCGGTGGTCTAGTGGTATGACGCGAGCTTTGCAAGCTCGATGCCCTGGGTTCGAATCCCAGCCGGTCCATAGATTATTTAAGAAGGATGATGTCATAAATTAAGTAGAGTTAAAATCTCAAAAACTAAATATTTTACCACATTCTTCACACCTGTAAATGTTCTCCTTCACCTTTGTCAATCTTTCATGAGCGCATAATGTTTCGGGTGTGGTTGGACCTAAAATCGTCTTCTCAATCTTTCTCCTTTGAATCTCTTTTCTCACATTCTCATTTATTTCTTTAAGTTCATCCTCATTCGGTGTATAATTACAATATTCACAGGTAATGATGATTGTCGTGCTTAAAAGAGATGGAGAGGCGATGAGTGTGTAATTTCTGCATCTCGGGCACTTTATCTTTCTCAGTGCCAAATTCGTTTCGTATAGCTCTTTGTAATCAACGGGCATTTTCTAAATAGAAATCAATTTCCATTCAATTAAAACTTTATCCCTGTAAAAAAGTTTTAATTTTTGTATATTTTATCATTTTTGATGCTCAAACCAAAAATAAAGGAGAAATCATGGAATCCTAAGATTGAAGAGGAGATAATTAGAATTTGGAAGAAAGAAAAAATTTATGATTTCAATAAAAAAACAAAGAAAAAAATTTTTACAATTGATACGCCTCCTCCATATCCGAGTGGCACATGGCATATTGGTGCAAGCGCGCATTATTCACAGATAGACATGATTGCCAGGACGATGAGAATGAAGGGTTATGAGGTTCTTTTCCCATGTGGAATTGATAGGAATGGTTTACCTGTTGAAGTTTACACAGAAAAAAAGTACAAAATAAAATTACATGAAGTTCCAAGAGAAAAGTTTATTCAATTGTGCAGCACTGCACTTGATGAACTTGAAAAAGAAATGTTGAAAGTAATGGAGAGGAGTGGTATTGGATATTCTAATTTTTACTATAGGACTGATTGGCCGAGCTATAGAAAAATAACACAGGCGACATTCATTGAACTATGGAAAAAAGGTTTAATATACGAGGATGAAAGACCAACGAATTATTGCCCAGTTTGTAGAACAACGATTGCTGATGCTGAGATTGAATATAAAGAGATGGAGACAAAGTTGGTCTATCTGAAGTTCAAGGTAAAGGAAACGAATGAGGATGTTGTAATTGCAACAACGAGACCTGAGCTCTTATGTGCCTGTGCTTGCGTTATTTTCAATCCAAGCGATTCAAGATACAAAGAGTTGGAAGGTAAGCATTTGATCGTACCGATTTACGAGAATGTTGTTGAAGTGAGATCACATGAATATGCAAAACCAGAATTTGGAACAGGACTCGTGATGATCTGTAGTTATGGTGATTACTCCGATGTTCGCTTGTTTAGAGAATTGAAACTCAAACCAATATATGCAATAAATGAGAAAGGTGAAATGACTGATGTAAGTGGAAAATACAAAGGAATGAAAGTAGAGCAAGCAAGAGAAAAAATAATCTCTGACTTAAAAGAAATGGGTTTAATTGAAAAAGAAGAAAAGATCATGCATCGAACACCTATCTGTTGGAGGTCAAAGAATCCAATTGAATTTGTGAACATGAAAGAATTTTACTTAAAACAAATTGAATTTTTAGATGAGTTAAGAAAAATTGTGGATAAAATAAAGTTTCATCCACCAGAATCAAAGCAATACTTAATTGATTGGATGAATTCAATTACAATCGATTGGCCGATTTCAAGAAGGAGATACTATGGAACAGAAATTCCAATCTGGTATTGTAAGAATTGTAAAGAAGTCTTTCTACCAAAACCTGGGAATTACTATCAACCATGGAAGGAGAAACCTCCAATAAAGAGATGTAAGTGTGGCAGTAACGAATTCGTTGGAGAGACAAGGACATTTGATACATGGTTCGATTCAAGTATATCTGAACTGGTTGTTTGTGGTTATATGAGGGACGATGAACTTTTCAAAAGAACATTCCCATGCTCGATTAGACCACAAGGAAAGGAAATCGTGAGGACATGGTTGTATTACACATTGCTCAGAGCATACCAACTTTTCAAAAAACCAGCTTTTAAATATGTATGGATCTCAGGTTTGGGTGTTGATGAAAAAGGACAGAAAATGAGTAAGAGCCTAGGTAATATCGTGCTACCACAACCTGTGTTAGATAAATATGGTGGAGATGCGCTTAGATTGTGGAGTGTGAGCGAAGCTTCACTTGGCTCTGATTTTAGATACAATGAGGAGAGAGTGAATGGTGCTTTCAAATTTCTAACAAAGTTCTGGAACGTGGCTAGGTTCATCTCATGCTTCAAGAATTGTAAGAAGCCAAAGAAGATGAAAAAAAGTGATGAATGGATAATTGCTGAATTGAATGAGGTAATAGAGAAATGTTTGAATGGATATAATGAACTTGATTTCAGCATACCTGCACAGGCGATCCGTGGATTTGTTTGGAATTTGTTCGCACCGCATTACATAGAAATGGTGAAATCGAGGGCATACGAAGGAGATAAATCTGCAATATACACACTCCACTTTTGCTTGGAAATTCTCCTAAGGTTATTTGCACCAATTTGTCCATTCATCACGGATAAGATCTATCGAGAATTATATAATAAAAGTGTCCACCATGAAAGATTGCCAGGAAAAATAAAAGTAAGCAAGCAGTTAATCAATTTTACAGAAAAAATCGTCACTCTCAATTCATCGGTTTGGAAGTATAAGAAAGAAAAGGGAATGGCATTGAATGAAAAACTGGATGAATTTGATGCTCCAAAAGAATTAGAAATTTTTAAGGATGATCTGAGGCAAATGCATAACATCAAAAAATTGAATTTTGTACTTTGATTCTAAGTAAAAAACGAAAAGTTTTTAAAGGATGCAAGCGTAATAAATGAACTGAAGTGATGCATATGGTTAGCTGCTAATTGAGCATTTTTCTGCGATGATTTTAGTGTGAGCTTCAATTTGTTGTCAATCATTTCCAATCCATTTTCATGTTCATCATGCGCTTCATGACCAAAAGGTCGTGAAGTAAGATTCAAGGAACAGAAACTGTGCTGTTTCAAACACAGTTAATGTTCTAATGAGATCGTGTACAGGAGAGAAGAAGCTACTAAGTGGATAGCTAGGCTTCTGTAGCTGAAGAAGGGCGTAGCAAGCTGCGAAAAGCTTGGGGAAGGCGCATGCAGCCTTCGAACCCAAGATCCCTGAATGCGACTTCGCTACTGGGTAAAACCCAGTAACTCCGGAAGGAGGAGGAACGCGGGGAATTGAAACATCTTAGTACCCGCAGGAAAAGAAACCAAATGGGATTCCCTGAGTAACGGCGAGCGAAAGGGGAACAGGGCAAATTGAATTGTTTATCGCAAGATAAACAAGATGTGATGGTTGGGCTTTTCCTCAATACTTAGTCGAAAGTGCTGGAATGCACTACCATAGAGGGTGATAGTCCCGTAGACGAAAAGTAAAGAGGAAAATACCAACCAAAGAGTACTTGGGCTTGGTATTGCTCAAGGAAGATGCCTCTCAATGAGAGGTAACCCTAAATACTACAGAAGACCGATAGCGGACAAGTAGCGCGAGCGAAAGCCGAAGAGAACCCCGAAAGGGGAGTGAAGAGAGCTTGAAACTTAGTAGCCACGGTATGCCACGGCTCGAAAGTATTTCCTCTGAAGGAAATTCTCGTAAGAGAAGAGTACAGAAGAGGAAATTCAGGGTTGTGGCGTTCCTTTCGGATAAAGAGCCAGGGAGTTTGCACAAGTGGCGAGGCTAAGAGCAGCAAGCTCGGAGCCTAAGCGAAAGCAACATGCCCGCAGTGATGAACGAGGGGCGGAGTATGAAAGTGCTCGGAGTCACTTGTGCAAAACCCGAAACCGCACGATCTAGTCCTGGGCAGGACGAAGCGAGGTCTTTTTGATCTCGTGGAGGTCCGTAGGGGTGCTGCGAGCAGGCGCTCCTCTGACCTGGGACTAGGGGTAAAATACCAATCGTGTGCGGAGATAGCTGGTTCCCCTCGAAATGAGACCAAAGTTCAGTCTCACCGGAGATGGTTTAGGAGGTAGAGTTACTGATTTGACACGTATGTCTCGAAAGGGACAACTGTCAAGTCAAACTCCGAATTCCTAAACATCGTAGATGGTGGGAAATGGGGAGTGGGGGTAAGCCCCGCTTCCGAGAGCGCAAAAACGCCAACTGGGGTTAAGGTCCCAAAATGCTGACTAAGTGAGAAACTGTGTGTTCACTCTTAGACAGCGGGAAGGTAGGCTTAGAAGCAGCCATCCTCTAAGCAACGCGTAATAGCGGACCCGTCGAGAGTGAATGCCGGGAAAATGGACGGGACTAAGTCAGCTACCGATACCCCAGACCTCGAAAGAGGGGGTAGAGGGGCGTTCTGGATGCGTAGAAGGAAGTTCGTGAGAACTTCTGGAGCGTCCAGAATTGAGAATCCTGGCGGTAGTAGTAAGTTAGCAGGGTGAGAATCCCTGTCGCCGTAAGGGCAAGGGTTCCTCAGCTCCTTTCGTAGGCTGAGGGTTAGCCGGTCCTAAGCCATAGCTTAAGACGCGAAGGCGAAAGGGAAGCAGGTTAATATTCCTGCGCCACCTAAGTACCTTGCCGCGAGGCAAAGATAGCTCCATGACACTTTGGGCTAGGCTGAGACGAACCATCGTTCGTTCTAACTAGACCAAATCTGGGAAGTAGCTTAAGGCTGAGAACCAGATTAAGTCTAGGAATGGTTCCCTGTATAGGGAATTCAGCTGATGCCTAGAGTCCTTGAAAAGTGGAGCTATAAATGGGATCTTAGGTGTCCGTACCCACAACCAACACTGGTGCCCCTAGCTGAGAAGGCTAAGGCGTGTGGGGCAAACTCGGGTTGAGGGAAATCGGCAAATTAGCCCCGTAACTTCGGGAGAAGGGGTGCCTGTGGAGGTCCGCAAGGGCTTCTGCGGGTCGCAGTGACAAGCAAGGGGGGACTGTTTACCAAAAACATAGGCGACTGCAAGTGTCAAAGCATAAGTACAGTCGCCGACGCCTGCCCAGCGCAGATACCTGAAAGCTCGGTTCAACGGGCCCAAGGGTCTGTTAGCGGCGGAGGTAACTGTGACCTTCTTAAGCAAGCGCAATGCCTTGCCATTTAAATGATGGCTTTGCGAACGGCGTAACTACCTCTTGACTGTCCCCAACCCGAACCCTGCGAACTCACTCTCCTGGTGTAAAGGCCAGGGACTTCCGATGGGTCACAAAGACCCCAGGAGCTTCACTGCAGCCTGTTGTTGCGTTATAGGTCTTGGAATAAAGCGTAAGCAGGAGACTACGAAGCAGGCTCGCTAGGGTCTGTGGAGTCGAAATTGAAACACTGCTTTCTAAGATTTATAGCGCTAACTTCCCGAAAGGGAAGGACAGCAATTGGTGGGCAGTTTAGCTGGGGCGGCATGCCGGCGAAAAGATATCACCGGCGCCCAAAGATCAGCTTAGCAGGTTTAGAAATCCTGCGTTAAGTGCAAGGGCAAAAGCTGGTCTGACTGCTTTCCTTACATTAGGGAAAGCAGGCTCGAAAGGGGGGCCTAGCGAACCTCTATGCTCTCTCATTGAGAGCTAGAGATGACAGAAAAGCTACCCTGGGCGTAACTGGCTTGTCGCGGGTGAGAGCTCACATCGACCCCGCGGCTTGGTACGCCGATGTCGGCTCAACCCATCCTGGTCGTGCAGCAGCGACCAAGGGTACGGGTGTCCACCGGTTAAAGGGTTTCGTGAGCTGGGTTCAGAACGCTGTGAGGCAGTTCGGCCGCTAACTATCGGAAGTGCTGGCTGACTGAGTGGAAGTATCCCTCAGTACGAGAGGAACTGGGATACGGCGCCTCTGGTCAAGGGGTTGTCTGATAAGGCATCAAGCCCCGCAGCTACGCGCTAAGGGATAACTCCTGAATGCATCTAAGGAGGAAACCCTCCGCAAAAAAAGTCAGCCTTAAGGCCAGCAGTTAGAAGACTGCGTTGATAGAGTTGGGGTGTAAAGACCGTTCGAAGGTCTGAGCCCGCAACTACTAATAGGCCAAATCTCCTGTACGCGATCTCTCTATTATTTCTTTATCAGTTCAAATTGCCAAGTCAGTTAAAGAGTAAAATTTATTAATTACTAAGTAGTAGTTTCTATTGATCAAAAATGCAGGATTATTTGTCAACATTGGCTGCTGGATTTCCACCCGCATTAACAATAGAGATTGCAAGACACGCATTAGGTGCAGTTCTCGCTATTCCAACCTCCGAACTTGCACGCAAATCTATTAAATACAGGAGTGGCAATGACAAAAAAAATGAAAAGAAGTATGCGCTGGCTGCACTATTCACTGGTCTTGGAGCTTACATGCTAAGTCCACCGGCTTTTCTAACTACTTTCATTGGATACGAAATTTACAGAAAGGTAAAAGAGAAGAGGAAGAAAGCGGGGATAGAAAATAAACTAGAACAAAGCAAAAGACAGGAACTTAGTAATTTGGTGCAATCCTCTGTATAATCAAAAATCTTAAAAAGTAAAAGATTTAATTAGACGAGAAGGGTGGTGGGGTGTTTAGCTGTCGGTGCTTTTGGATAAAACCAAAAGTGCTGAGGAAGTCCGTCCACCCAAAAAAAGACTGGAGCAGCAATGCTCATCCGTAAAAGGATGGCAACGGATCAGAAACGAGACTGCTTTGTGAAATGTTTGTGATGCTGGCGAAGCTGAAGAATCTCAAAGTAAGTTGAAACGGCCGACCCAGTCGGTGCAAGTTTAAAACGCTAAGTCGAATGCTAAAGAAGGGAATGCTGTATAGCTCCCTTACAGAAGACGGGCTACAGCCCTGCCACCCCTTTGATTTTTCTCTATCTTTTTTATAACTTCTAAAGCATCACTCGCTCTCTCCCAATATGCATAAAAACAGTATTTCATTAAACTCAAAAATGATTTTGAATTTGTCCATATACCAATATCTGCCATGCTACTCGTACTTATATTATCTGGTACTGCCTCGAATAAAATCATCTCTTTATTATCTATGATCAGAATCCTCATTTTTGTTAATTCATTCATGTGTCTTATTTGTATTTCTTTTGGGCTAAGTGAAATCAATTTTTCAACAAATTCATAGTTAAACTGATTGATGCAAGTTATTATTTTAAGATTAATTCCTTTGCCTTTTTTCTTCGCGATCAAATCTTTAAAACCTCTATATGTCCTTATCAAGCCATTTGCAGTCGTGAGTAATAGCGCTTCTTTCCTCATCCTATTTGCGGCCTCTTTTATTTTTTGATATATGTTTTCCCTTCCCTTAATTACGAGTATTTCTCGTTCACTTTCATATTCTGAGCGTTTCATTTCTTTGTATTTTTTCTCCAAAATTTTAATGATTGTATTTGTTGTTCTAATTTGTCTTGCTCTGTCTTCGAGAATCGAGTAAAATATGCTTGGACTTGCACCGGTGTATTTTTCTGGTTTTTCTGGAAGAATAAAAACCAAACCTTTTTCAACGAGCTTTCTGATTGCACCATAAACCTTTGGCCTAGGAATCTTTGCTTGAAAACTTAGCTGTGTTGCAGTCATAGCTCCGAGAGAGATGAGTGTTAGGTATACCCGGGCTTCATAATTTGTTAATCCAAGATCATTCAATATTTTGATTACATCTTCCTCAAAAATTTTCATTTTTCCTTCACTTTACCTTAAATAAAATTTTTGTTACCAAAGTAACAAATAATTTGGTAACAAAAATTTATATATTTATTGATTTTAGTTAGAACTAACGATGAAGTGCTGAATTCTAAATGTGGCCTAAGTTAACTGGGGGCACAAATTGAATATCAAAAGGACTCCGTCCATTGTTTATGTAAGTACTTGCATTATTTACAAAGAACAAGGATAATAGCGAGTTCTTGTGCCCCCAATTCTAATGAAAAGATTTTTAATGTTAAATTAATTAAGTGGAAAGCATGGCAGAAGATAAAATTGCCTTACCATCAAGTTATGGGGGTATAATCACCTATTACAATGAATACAAAAGTAAGATACCTCTAAAACCAGAGATGGTGATCGTGTTAACAATCATCGTAATTATTTTCGTAATATTTTTACACATATCAAAGGTATTTGGTTAAAATCCCTTTCTCTCAGCTTCTTCTTTTTTCCTTTTTGGAAGAATGAACTTCCAGTACAGTAAGGTAGCAATGAATGCAATAATGATCAGAACGAGAATGATAATCGCATAATTTGTTTTTTTAACTTCCGTTACTGCTACATAGTCAACCAGCATTTGTCTTGCACCAACTGTGGCCATATCAACGTATTCTTTTGCACTTTTTAGGTCGCTTTCGTACAATGTTGAAGCCATATCTAGTTTTGTTAAATACTCACCGACCAAAAGCATTGGCTCATCAATCCTTTCTCCCAGAATGCCTTTTTGAATGATTTTCGATCTAATATTATTCAGGAGCTCCCTTGTATCATTTATTTCTCTCCCAACAATCTCCTTATTCAATGAATCATAAACAGAAACGCTTACCACATCACTCATTTCACCAACATTGCTTCTTAAACTTATTAGCAGCGTATCATTCGTTGTTTCATTTGGAATTATTCGAATCAAAAATGGTGCTTCTTCGTCAATCTTCAAATTTAAATAATTTTGTGGATAGACCTCAGTGAAAAATTTGGATTTCACACTGATGATCAGCGTTCCCAATTTTTGATTTGCTCTTACAATGACCACGATTGGTGAAATATAATTCTTAGCGACTTCTACCCTGTCTCTCACTTTTATTTCTGCAATCTGTGTAATGCTACATTGTGAGAGAGGTATAATCCGCAAATTTAATGAAACATTTCTCGTCAAATTCTCATTGCCGATACCTATTGTTGTTGTGTAATTGCCTTCACTCAATTTTTTTGTCTTGAATCCTAAATTAAAAGAATTTTTGGATGAAATTTTCATTTGTTCAATCTCTGGCTTTATAAGTTTATCATCATATCTTACACTTGCATTAAAATCCTCTTCGCCATCATTCTTTATCGTGATTGAAAATGAACCAGTTTCTGTTTCGCACACATCCATCACTACTTGTTCGGGAATTAGTTTGATTGAGATTGTTGGAACTCTCGTCAAATTGTAAAGCAATACTATCTCTGGTGCATTCAAAAAAATATTTTTGGATGCTTCATAAAAAAAATCACTTCTAACAATAACTTTGTACTCGCCATATGGGAAGTAGTCCGAAATTAAATATCCGTTTGACGTTGAATCGTGATAGATAAGATCATTGTTTTTATAAACAAAAACAGAAAAATTGGAAACAATTTTATTTCCAGATAAACCTTCAATCACAAATTTACCTAATGCATAACTGGTACTTATCGTCAAATTGATCTCATCTACTTGGCCCTTACTCGTTGCTAACTTAATTTTCCCACCATACGTTCCTGGATTTGTCCTTGGCACATTGATCGTGTAGTATACTTTCCTGCTGCTATTAGGTCCGATCATAATTGAATTATCTTGTAATTTTATCCAACCAGCAATTTCACCTTCTGTGCTGAATGTTATGTTTGCAGATTCATTTCCATCAAATGTGAAAACTTCAAAAAAGTTTGATATTTTACCTAGTATTAGAACTGATTTATTCACTTGTACTGGCGAAACAGATATTACTGGTTCTAATGCAAGTGATGTTTCAATTAACAAAAGAATAGTTAATATTAAGATAATTCTCCTCATTTTTTCTCAGCTTTTTTCTTTGGTATTTTAACTTCCTCAACCTCCTCCTTTTTCTTCCTTCTCTTAATTATTAAAATTAAGATTAAAATCAATAAAATTATTAATAATAAAATGAGCCACCAATTTATTCCTGCTGGCTTTGCAGGACCTTGCTCCCTTATCTTCGAAATCATCATATACAAGTCATCGATGTCCCTAAGTGAATCATCGATCCTTGCCTTTGCTTCATAATACGCCTTAGCACGAACTGCATCTCTTGCTTTTAATAACTTGCTTTCAATTGCATTTATGAGCGAAACAGCTGGTGCTACTGTGTAACCCTCCTTTGCCAGTTCTTCAACTTCCTCATTTGCTTTCCTAAGAACATTTATGATTGAATCAATTTCTCTCAAAAGTGCCTCTGGATCAACCTCTGATGAAATAACATTAAATTTTATGACATTGTATGTTTCAATTTCACCAGAATCAATTTTCAAGATAATGTTTCCTTGTGTTATCTCACTGGCAAGTAGCTTTAATAAAAAAATCCTGGTTTCATTTATGAATAAAATTGAATACATTATCGGATGAATTTCAATTGAAATATTCGTTGCGTTCGTATAGAGGGCCATATTAGTAATCGGAATTTCACCGACATTTTTTATGTAAATAAATACTAATTTTGGAACCAACTTCGTAAGTGTGATTTCTCTTGGATATGAGACATCGAGTCTTGGAAATCTGGTAATTTGTTCCCAAGGATAAGCGCCACCTGCTCCTATTCCCCCCGCACCAGCACCTGGTGCTCCTCCTGCTCCCGCACCCGGAGTCACTCCTGCACCTGGTTGGGTTGGTTGTGTGGGTGCACCACCACCGGGACCAGGTGGACCTGGTGGTAAAGGTGGTGGGGGTGGACAAGGTCCACAATCTTCTGGACAATTTTCACATGTTTCGTTTCCTCCACAAACACCATCACCACAAAAAGGAAGTAGACGTACATCGATTGTAAAATATGCAATAGCACTTGATTTGTAACCAAATGCTCTTAGTCTACTTGTGTATGTTCCACTCTGTGAAAATGGTCCAATGTTCACAGTGATTTCACGATAACCACCTGGTTCTATGTACTCGATCTCTCTAACGTTCGGAACTAACCAACTAGTATCTGAAATTATTTCTATCCACTTCTCCTTTCCAGTACCAATATTTTCAAGCGTGAGTGTTTTATTTCTTGTTTGATTTATATACATTGAAATTGTCACATTGCTAGGATTGAAATTCAATTGAGGAGTACCTCCCATAACAATCTCAAAGTACATTTCAGGCTCAGTTAGTCTTTTACCTCTTGTCGTAGAGGTATAACCTTCTCTCATCACGAGAAAGGCATAGTACAAATCCATGTCATAATAATGGGTAATGTACATCCCATTACCATCTGTATAGCCCTGTTCAACGAAATTTACACCTTGGTACACTTGCACGAATGCTCCTTCCAATGATCTGTTTGCCTCATCAACCACATGTATATGAAATCTCCCAACATTTTCACTCACTTCAATAAATATGGGTGTTGAGTTCTCAACACCTGTTTCATTTATTATGGAGTGAAGTTCACCTGTGTAATTCGAAACAGAAATGTTTTCAGTTGAGATATAAAATCCGATTGATTTCGCTTCTAGTACATCAAGTGAAAGCTCTGTTGGATATATGAAAGAAATGTTCGTTACATTGCCAAGTAATTCAAATGAAACGTTTATCGGTAAATTTCCAATCAATGACCTTGCAACGATACTGTATCTATCACTTGAATTCGGTCTAATCTTAATTAAAATGGGGCTTGGTTCAATCGAGACGTTTGGATACAGGTCTTGGACGCTGAATGTGACACTAGATTCAGCAGTTGGAGAATTTGCAAATACAATGCTGAATAGTACGAAGAAAATAAAAAGAATGGACAATTTCGATTTATCCATAAATCTATTTAAGTTCAACTTTCAATATTAATTTTCCCATCCTCTTTAATACGAAGATTATGAGAATTACGACAATGATTGCTACAATTAATGCAACGAGAATTGCGTTTTGTCTTAAAAATTCAATCCATCCAACTTTCACTTGTGCTCTCTCATAATATTCCGTTGGTACAACTTTAACTTGGAAATTGAAGTCCCTTGATTGCGTTGCTCCAACTGTACCAGGAGCGCCACCAGTGCACCAAGCACTTGCTGAGATCTTTATATCGTACGTCTTCCAAAGTTCAGCGTTGTTTGGTACTTCTATGTTCACATAAACAACTTTTGCTGGTATAAACATACCAATCTTAACTGGGTCTCTTATATATTCAATTCCTTCGGGAGGTGTAGCGGGTGTTTCATTTACCCTATCCATCTGCTCGACGCCAACATTTTCAAATATGGTTGTTGTTCCTCCTGGAATCTCATAAATCACATTCCTGGCTGGAGGATTAATATTAATTACCCAATTTGGGGGTGCTGTTGTAACATTGAACAAGACATGTGTTGGATAAGTACCGTAAAGATTGTACAAATAGATTTTTGCATTTATGATTGCACCAGGTGCAGCACTATAAGCGAGCACTGGCTGCATTGTTCCAAAATCACATTGGGCAAAAGAGATAGAGAAAAGTACAAATAAAAAAAGGCTACAAATTGAAAGTTTTTGGATTATTTTATGTTCCAATATCTATCACTTTCCAAGTGACGGTTGCGTTCCAATTTCCTGTTCTGACACCTGGGGGAACAGACAATCTGAAGTAATTTGGTAATGTATAATTTTCTTCACCGCAAGGGCAAGTTGTGTTATATATCAAATCAGCATTCGCTTCTGTATAATTAACTGATTTCTGTGGAATTGTATTATCAAACTTTCCCCAAATGTAATGCATCCATGCATCCCCTGGCTGCGTGAAATTAATGCTTGTGGTATTGAACGTTAAGTTACCAATTTGAAACCTATTCACGAGCTCAACATCACAGGCTGTATTACTTCTGCAAAAGTATTGAGTGCCCCAAAATGTTACATTTGTTTCAACGTTTGTTTCCCAATATAATATTAATTCTGAAGGCCATCCAGAATTTGGAGTTGCATTGTATGTGTAACCTGGATCTACAGAACCAAAATCAATTGGTACTTTATCGATGCCTGTATTGATGTATCTATTTATGCTTAGAATTGCTTGTGCTTGCTGTGTTTTTGGTAATGCTTCGAAACCTGTAACTTCGACTCCTATTCTTCCAAAGCTTAGGTAGTTGTACACAGGAAAAAATACAAGTAATCCTATTAGAATTGCAATGATATGTCCTAGTGGTATTTCAAATTTCA
This sequence comes from Candidatus Jingweiarchaeum tengchongense, assembly GCA_025920705.1. Lineage (GTDB taxonomy): Archaea > Nanobdellota > Nanobdellia > Jingweiarchaeales > Jingweiarchaeaceae > Jingweiarchaeum > Jingweiarchaeum tengchongense. The sequence goes on along the minus strand of JAPDLJ010000003.1, from coordinate 49,108 downwards.
TTTTTTACTCACTTTTTGGGTTAATTTTTTTCCTCTTCTATAACTCCAATATATTATTCCTAAGAGCACGATTATCACGATTGCAATAATCACATAGCTATATTGGACGTACCATGGTATTTGTAAAACTGCCTTTTCATAAAATTCTCTTGGAACCACTTGAAGTGTAATTTTCAATGGAGTTGAAAGTGATGGTATAACTGCACCAGGTGCAGTGAAGCAATTTCCCTCAGCCAATATTGTAAATTCATGTGTCTTCCAAACCTCAGCATTTTCAGGAATTTTTATTGATATTTTAACAGTCTTTACAGGAATGTACTCATCAGTGAATGGATGTTTTACATAGTTTGTTCCTGGTGGAATTACTTCAGGTTTTACTGTTACTGGTGGATTTGGTTCCAATGCCAAGTTCTCAGTAACAGTTACTATTTGTCCTGCAATGTCATACGTTACATTTTTAAGCGCTGGATCAAATGTAACAGGCCAATCAACATCTGAAGTGTATGTCAAACTTACATGTGTTAATCTATCACCATAAATGTTATATAAATTCCAAATTATGATCGCAGTTTGTCCTGGGGTCGCTCTCACAGATGCAGAAAGAGGAGTCATTCCAAGACTACACTTTTGTGCGTGTGAAATGTTTAGAAACATTATAAAGAGTAGAAGCATGGAAACAATTTTTAAAGAGCTAACTATTCTTGTCATTTTTTGCACCTCGCTTTCTTAACTTAGGTAATTTTGATATTTAATATTTACGTACTCTTCTTCACTGTGATTTTTATGTTTGCTGAATACGCTCCAGCTACTTGTCCAGCTGGCACAGAAATGTAATGCCAGACGTTTCTATCTGCTTGTGTTCCGCAGGGACATGGTTCATTCGTGTATGCATTTTTTTCAACATTTAATTCATAAGGTGTTGGTGTTGTAATTTCTGTTGTGTTGTAAGAGAGATTTCCTACAGAGAAACTATTTCCACCTGAGACGAAATTAGTGGTACCATTCAAAGTGATGTTATATTCAACATTTGTTTCTGCTCCGACTTGAACTAATAATGGATTATTCGTTGCAGGTTGGTTTGTTGTACCTGGATCTAAGCTACCGAAATCAATTGGTATGTTTGAAAGAGTTGCTGAGATGTACTCATTCACTGTAACACTCGCGGAAGTTGTTTGATTCCATGTTGCGTAACCGGTCAATGAAGCAATTCCAGAAACAAGGTTTTCCCTGTATGCGATCACAGAAAAAACTCCTAAAACAATGATGGCAATTGTTACTACTAACATGGCATCAAATTCTTTGTTCATGTTCTAATAAGAAACTTTCATCATTTAAATCTCTTTCGGATTTACTTAAAAACAGATGCAGGAAAAGATTTAAAAAGAAAGAATTATAAAACGCAAATCTTTAAATTAGTTTTAATGGAAAAAAAGATTTTCATCTTCATCGTACTTCCACTATTGATTTTTTCTATTTCAAATGCTCAAATTCAGGAAGGTACAGTCAGTATTGAATTGGATAAGACAATTGTAAGACAGGGAGAATTTTTACCCTTTAATATCTTAATAAACAAAACACGTGGTCCTGGCGCTGATGCATCAATAGAGTATTGGATTGAATCGATGGATGGTGGTACTTGGATAAGGGAAACAACAATCGTTTATATTAGCGATGCTCCTGCCTTTGTTAATTTGTCTAGAGAAGTTTACATCTTCTCAATACAACCCCCAGGAAATTACTTATTAAAGGTAAAGTTAAAGTTCAGCAATACGAGTACTGATTTATCTACGAACAAACAATTTTACGTTGCAAAGGGAATCGTAAACATAACTACCACAAATCTCAACATCACTGAATATCCAATTGAGATAAGCGCTGAACGTGGGTGGTCAAAACTTTTTACATTAAAAGTGAGGAACAGTGGAGATGAAATACTCCACAATTTAACGTTCACAATTGATGGTATTGAAAATGATTGGTACACGATTTCACCGGAAATTTACGATCGTATACTACCAAACACAGAGCTTGTGTTTTCTTTTAGAATAAATGTGCCCCCAAATGCAACAACAAAGAATTATGAAATAACGATGCGTGTTTCATCAGCAGAAGGTTTGTTTGATGTCAAGAAGGCATTAATGCGCGTTTTCACCTCTGCAAAGGAACTTGCCATGTTCGATATGCAGAAACTTGAAGTTAGATTGAATGATGCAAAGTTAAAGATGCAAGCAGCGATATTTGAAGGAAGAAATACGTCTTCAATTTCATTGCTAATACAACAGGCTGAGATGCAATTAAATTTTGCCAAGCAGTACTTGGAGCAGGAAAAATTTGACCAAGCATTGATTGCGCTTGCAAGTGCGGATGAATTGCTGACAAAAAGTGAAGAACAGATAAACAATTTACCATATCTACCAGAATATGCAAAGATGAATACATTAATTATCATTTCTTATATCGTGTTAATCACAATACCAATCATTGCGATTTACATTTACCATCGATGGTCAGAAAAAAGGCTTGCTAGAATATTGAGTTTCTATAGTTCAGAAGTATTGAGAACGATGGAGAAAGGAATACCTGGTGCTCAAATCGATGTAAAGAAGATGAAGGGAGAAATAGATAAGAAGTTCATGGAGGCCGTAAAGGAAAAGATAGCTGAAGAAAAAGAGACAGCACCAAAAGAGAAAATAAAGCGACTCAGACAACTATTGAAGATAATTGAAAAAGAATATGCAATTGGCAATATATCAAAGAATGCATATGATGAAATAAAGGAAAAATGTGAAGAAAGATTAAAGGCATTGGAAAGTAGAGAGGAAGAGAAATGACCAGGGTAATTGGAATTATGTCTGGAAAGGGTGGAGTTGGTAAGACGACAGTAACTGCAAATCTGGCCGTATGTCTTGCGCAATTGGGTAAGGAAGTGATAATTGTTGATTGCAATATATCTACTTCGCATTTGGCGCTCTATTTCGGAATTCATGATTATTCTGTTACGATAAATGACGTGTTAAAGGGAAAATATGAAATCTATGATGCAATATACGAACACAAAAGTGGTGTGAAAATCATTCCTGCTTCTCTTTCCTCGCACAGCATGATTGGTGTTGATATCGTGAACCTAAGGAAAAAGATAAAAGATGTATTAGGTATGGCAGACTTCGTACTTCTTGATTCTGCACCAGGATTCGGAAGAGAAACGATGGGAACATTACTCGCCTCAAGCGAAGTTCTTTTAGTAGCAAATCCAAATTTCATGAGTGTTGTTGATGTGATGAGAGTTAAAGATGTGTTGAATGAATACAATGTAAAATTGACTGGGCTTGTTGTGAACATGTATAAGAAAAAATACAGAATGAAAATTGAAGAAATCGAAGAAATGTGTGATATTCCAATATTGTCGGTAATACCACATGATGATGAAGTCGCAAGAAGTTTATTTTTCAAGATACCTGTTGTTTTACTGAATCCGAATGCAAGTTCTTCGAAAAAATTCAAGGAACTAGCAAAAAAGCTTTGTGGCATAGAAGAGGAAGAGAGAAGCATAATTGATAAAATTGCTAGATTCTTACTCAGACTAGAATAAACCATCTCTAAGTTTTATATATCCAAATGAATTAATTTAATTATCTTACAGTGAGAAAAAATGAGGAAAAAAATAATTTTCAGCAAATGGTCATTACTAAATCTGATAAGTTTAGTTCTGTTATTTCTATCTCTCTACGTGATATTCATTGGGTTCAATGAAATTAGTTCAATCACGGGTTTCTTTATCTACGAAACATGGAACCCGGTTGAATTGAACTATGTGGATGAGATTAATTTTGAAACAAATGAACCTACTATTTACAATTGGATATTAAAAAATTCTTGCAACCTAACAAATTGTACTTTAACTTCCGTAAAAATTTCTGGTTATGTAATCGCAAATAGTTCTGGTAACCTAAGTATTTACTTGGAGAATAATGGGAAGATATATACTATACTTTCCAAAAACTTTGAATTAAATCAAACAATAGTTACAGAGAACGTTACAAGAGAACAAAACATCACATTTGTGAATGAGACAACAAATGAAACAATTACACAAACAATAAATGTAACGGAGGAAATCAATTTCACGATCGAAGAACCTGAAACATTTTATTTTGAAAATATGTGTGGAGAGATATGTGATATTTTAAATTTAACTGATAGTACTTATGATCTTATTTTAACCTTTGATGGAAATATGACAATTAAAATTGAAAAAATAGATTATAAATTTTTGGGTTATGAACCAATTCAAATGCAAACACTAAATCAAAGTGATCAGTATATCAGCCAACCGGTAATTTCTCCAATTAACCAAAACATTCCATCAAAATTAGATGTGCTCACTTGGGACTATTCGTCGGGAGATAAATTCAAGATGAAAGATGGAGGTCTATATTTCGACGGAGAGAAAGATTATGTAATAATCAAAGACTCAGAGAAATTCTATTTAAATGATAATTTTTTCAAAATAGAAACTGATGTTAAAATATATCCAAATTCAAGTGGTACGATTATATCCAGAAATGATTATTTGAATGGGAAGTTTTTTGTATTAGCAGTCAATTCTGAAGGAACGATAAGATTTGATATTGGTGATGGTGATAACTCTGTATCGATTGAGACAAACAAAGCGTATAATGATGGAAAATTCCATCAAATATTCGTGCTTTTAAATCAAAATGATATATTATTGTATGTTGACGGCATGCTCGAAGCTCAAGGAGATATTTCAAGAATAAAGAGTATTAATAGTGAAGTTCCAATCTCAATTGGGGCGGATGTAGGATACTACAAATGGACAGGACAAACATTTGATAATTTCAATGGAGTTATAAAGTATGTTAAAATATACAAGTGAACAAAGATGAAATCAAAATTTCTTCTCGCGCTATCTTTTTTTATTTTAACTTTCACCCTGTCACCAGTAAGCGCTACGGATGCGATTATTGCTTATAGATCAAATACTGGGACCTACGGATTAAATTCACCAAAAATCAGATTTTGGAATTCATCTAATGCTGGTAGTTGGGGAAGTGAAATCGAATTACCAACAGCAGGTTCACCTATAAGAGAAGTGATAGTTAAGTATTCTCCTGTCTCGGAAAAAATTGTTTTAGTTACGCAAAGTGATGATGGTTATTTAGACGCATATGTTTGCACTTCTAATTGTAACAACACAAATTCATGGATTATCACTAATAACATTGGGCAAGTCTGGAGCACAGCACCTACACCACACTCAAGAAGGTTTGATATTGAATTCGAAACAAAGACTGGGGATTTATTAGTGGTTTATGGTGTTTTAAATACAAGCGTGAATTGTGATTTGGCTTACAAAATTTTGCCAGCAACTTCAACAAGCTTTTCAGAATCTGTCGAATATTGTATAGATGATGATAGTGCTAATGGTGGTAGTGATCTTCAATATAGTTGGGTAAAATTAGATAGAAAACCTGTTAGTAATAGCGAAGAAATAATACTAGTCGGCTTTGATTCCTCGGGTAGTGATGTAAATGCTTGGGTTTGGAACGGAAACACTTGGGGTAATAGAGTAGAATTAACAGATGCTGCGACTGCTACGGGTGGATATGAAGCCATAGCAGTAAAATACGCATCAGATGGAAGTAAGGGCATGGTCATAAGCGCGACTGGCACTATCGGTGCAGTAGTCGGACGATATTGGGATGGTTCAACTTGGACTGTTGCAGACATCGGTGATTTGGATGCTGGGGATAACCAGGATACCAGATGGCTTACATTAAAAGCAGATCCTGCTAGTGATGATTTAATGGCGGTTTCCATCAACAGTGGCTCTGATCTAGATACCATGTACTGGAATGGTTCTTCATGGACGATAACAGCCAATATAGATGGAACAGTTGATTTGGCAACAGCAAGATGTGCTGACTTTGCATGGAACCCATCTGGCTCTACTGGTAGATTGGTTTGGGATACAGATACGACTGGTACAACTCTAAGCCAAAGAACCTGTTCACCACTATGTACTTCTTCCACAACTACTTTTTCAAGTTATGCTGGAACTGGCGCATGGATATCATTATACACGAATCCAACAGATAGTGATACTATCAACATAATCGGTGCAAGATTAAATAGTAATTTTGACATTGGTTCATTCAGTTTTGATGGAACTAATTATGTAAATTACGGTGATTCTATAATAACAGCAGACACAACGGTTTCTACTTTTGAGGCCTATTCAATATCATTCCATCCGCCGGTCGGATATCTCAATGTGACACTAATATCGCCAACTGGAACGAATAATTATGCACAAAATCAAACTTTTGTATTGATAGCAAATGTTACCTGCGCTGGACCACAGGGTGCTGTTTGTGGAAAAGTAAATGGTACATTGAGATACAATACATCAAACTCAAATCCAGACACGAATGTACAGGGGAACGGTGTATATGCAATACCTTTCTATACGATTGAATCAAACCCACAAGAATGTGGAAATTTAAATTTAAATAGTCCACCTTGCAGCTTAAAATGGACCGTGAATGTCACTGGTAATGTTGGGAGCAGTTACAAACTCGATGTTAATTTTGTTTCTGATAGTCCCTATGTACAATCAAATAAAACAGACTACACCACTGTAAATATAGTTGAAGAATTCTTAAGCGTCACACTTTCAAATTATCCGATTTGCTTTGGTAGCGTGACCGGAACTGGAATAGAAATAAATGCGAGTGATGGTTCGAAAACAGAATGTGGTACAGGAATTCAGGGGTTTCCAATGAATGTTTACATTGAATCAAATGTGAACACATCGATTTGGCTGAGAGGAGACACAGATTTAATTGGAAGCGCAAGTTCAATAAGTGTAAATAATTTAAAATGCGCAAACAATTCAAATCCTGCTTCAAAAATGAATTTACTCTTGAATCAATTCATATTGTTCCAACAGAACATACAAAGTGGTAGTATAATCCCAATTTATTGGTGGCTTTTCGTTCCAGCAGGGCAAGTAGCTGATGTTTATACAGGTAATATCACAATTTTAGTAAACAAAACTTCTTAAGTATTTGTACAAATATTTGTACAAATACTTGTAAAAGCTTATAAATAATCCAATTCTTAGATTACTTTACGTACGATGGACGGAAAATGAAAAATGACCTATAGCAGATAGTCTGCAAAAGGTCTAGTTAATGAATCATAAAGAAATCAAGGAAAAAATACTGGAACTTCTCAAAAGAAGTAGCCCTAGAAGTACTGGTGAAATTGCTGAGGAATTAAATATATCTTGGCATAGAGTACATGAAATACTTCTAGAGATGCAGATAGAAGATAAGATTGATAGAATCAGCACGAGTGGCAGGCATCTTTGGTTTTTGAAAGAACAGATGAATTACAAAAGTAATAAGCTCAGTGCAAAATCCCAGGTGAGATCTCAAATAAAATTTTTATTGATTTTAATTTTTGGCGCAATTGTGCTCAGTGAATCTTTAATCGTTCTTAATGGAAGTATTACAGGATTCAGCATCCTTAATATTAGTGAAGCCTTGAATCCATCAAGTGGGCAGGAAATCGTGATCTTAGATAAACTTAATCTAAGTTATGGTGAAAATCTCACTATTTTTGGTATTGTCAATGAAACGAATGGAACAATCATAAAAATAAAGATCATTTCTCCGAGTAATTTGAGTGTGTTTGAAAGAGAACTGGATCTATCAGAAAATACTTTCAATTTCACAATAACTGCCAATTGGAATGAAAGTGGTGAATACACATTTGTTGCAAGTACCGAAAACTTCTCTACGATTGAACATATAAATTTTATTTCTTTAAGTGAAACGCAGAATGGGTTAGCAACTGGGCAAGATACAACAACAGAAATAAGCAAAAATCAGAGCATCTTAGAACAGGAACAGGTACAAGTGGGTGAACAACGTATAGAAATTAAACTGCCAAAAAAATCCTTTAAAATTGGTGAAAAGATAAATTTTGAAATATTAACAAATGAAAACATAACAAAATGGCTCGGAAAATTAAGAGTAATTCTAATTGATCCAGAAGGAAATGAAACACAGATTCGATTTAATGAATTAAGAAAAGAATTCTTGATAGATACAAGTAGAAATTTCAAACCAGGTTTATACAAATTGAGACTAATGCTTCTTGATAAAATTTTAAGTGAGAGTGAGTTTTCCGTTGGCTTGGTAAATATAAACACACCAAAATCGATTTATTTAGTAGGTGAAGAAACTAAGATAATAGTTGGCGTACTAAATAAATATGGTCATCGAGTACCTGATGCTTCCATTTCATTAAAAATAATAACACCTTCTGGTAAAATAGAAGAATTCTCAACAAATGATGGGATAATTAGTAATGGTGATGGAACTTATAACTTGACTTATTATCCAGAAGAAATCGGTATTTACAAAATTTATGCAAGAGCTATTTGGGAAGACGTCGATGCTGATTATGAAACAATCTTTGAGGTTCGTGAAAGTGTTGAGTTCGATATACTTCGGGAATCTGAGACAGTGATATATCCAGAGCCACCAACAAAAATGAAAATATACATTAAACCATATCTCAACGCTTCAAGTGTTAAAATAATTGAACCGATACCGGATGACTTCATAATAACACAAACCAATGGAATCGTAATACAGAATGAAAGCGGAAAATTCATTTTATGGGAATATGAAAATCCATCTGATAATGTAATTCTGGAATATACTTATAAAACGCCGCAAATCTCACCGATGCTCTATTTAGTTGGACCATTACACATTGATTATATACAAGATTCAGAAGCTAAGAGCTTTGAAGAAGTGAGACCATGGAGTATCGCAGTTGATACAATTTTCTATTATTATGTAAAATGGACTTGGAGATGGAGAGACACAAGTAATATAACGGATACATTAACTGTTTGTAGAGGAGAATACTATAATGTAAGCGTACAGGTCGTTGATGCTGCCTATGACTCAGCATCGTCAGCACAGATTCTCAGACTGCAACTTCTTCCAGGAGGTGCATCAACATATAATAATTTACCGTACGCTGGCTGGACATACTGGGGCGGGGATACAAATGATCATTCAGTATCTAATGAATTAAGTAACGCTGCTTTAACTTGTACAAATGGTGTAGCTGATGCGTGTTATTTCGAGACAAGACTTTTAAACATCACAAATGACGCAGCAACAGGTACATATAAGCTCAAGTTAACCTCATCTGTTTATCCTGGTGCATTCAGAGAAAATACGAATATCCTTACGGTCAGAGTAATAAACTGTACAAATGCAAACCTGGTCAGAGATATAAAAATTTATTCTCCTACTGGTGAGGACCAAAAAATAATAAGAGGACATATTGCTTTCATCGCGGTTCCTCTAGCGAATTACAATACCACTGCGAGTGTTTCTGGAAATGTTACAGTTAGTTTGTGGGATGGTGACACACAGTTAGATTGGTTTTTCTGGGACAACACTACTAAACCATTTTCCATTGGAGCAACGAGTACAATCCCATATTGGAATGAGAGTATTTTAACCTGGAGATTTGAAGTTCCAGAGGATATTCCTCAAAAAACTTATACTTTAAAAGTTGAAATAAATCAAACTAATCGACCAACTCTTACTTATACAAAAACATTTGATATTTATCAATCCGAAGAAGGCAACCTTGCTCCACTTATCATATTTACCACTTATCCAAATAGAGGAACAGGTGATAGTGGTAGTAGGAATTACCAAAGACTAAGTGTATGTAATTTTGGTGATTATAACTTAACAGTTAATATTACTGTATATCCTTCTGGCCAATCACCATCAACAGCACCAACAATTATAGAAGGACCAAGCGCGAATACAATAACTGCAAGTCTAGTTCAATGGTTAAATAGAGAAATACCAACATCTTCATGCTTCAATGCAACAATCCAATGGGTTGGTCCAGAAGAGGCAAGTGCAGATGGTCAATTTGTTACAGAAGTAGTTTGGGTAGATCCCGTTACTCAGAGCTCACAAACGATCACAAAAACGGACACATTTATCTCTGCTAATGCTGCTACGGGACATTCCGGTTCTCCTGATCCATTCCTAAACATTACAGAAATTGGAGAGAGCTCCTCGGCAACAATACAATATGCGATAAGAACAGGATCTGCAACTGCTGGTTATGTGTATGTGATTGATCTTTGGATACCTCCTGGTTTCAATATAAGTAGAGATAGTTTTAGTGGTGGATATACACCTGATCCAGGTTATCCAGTAGGTTCTATGTATGAGGGTTGGTGGATTAGATGGTCTAGACTTGGTGCATTTACGAATGGTTACATCACCACATCAACAACGATAGGTGGTCTGGTGACGATTTCTAACATACAAACAACCATAGGAAGCATTCTTCAATTTGCACCTGGAGGAAAACCATGGTATCAAAATCTCTTAGGTGAAGCAGCAAGGAATAAGGGAGAGTGGTGGACAAAAAACAAGAGAACAATAACGCTTCTTGGTCCTTGGATTAAAACAATTAGAAATTATTATGATGCATCTTCTTCCCAGTGGCTCATAGGTTTTCCAAGCTCGTTCGGGTGCGGTACTTTCAATGTTTCATTCCAAGTTTTCAACAAAGGAAACCAGCCAGGAAGCAATTTCAACTTTACTGAAAATAAGGAAAATTTAACTGTAACGCATCCACAAGATTTGATATTCCAAAACACATGGTCAAGCGAAGGCAGTCCTGCAACGATAAACGATTCAGTAAAAATAACCTGGGACAATAATATAAATTTCCAATCTCCGTATGGAAAGCCTTATTCAAAATATTACAATTACACATTAAATGTAACATATCAAACAAATGGTACTTTCAGATTCCAAGCAATACCTTTAAATGGAACATTGATATACTATAATAAACCATACATTTTCTCAGCTTCGTGTGGTGCCTCATTAAACGTTTCAAAGCCAACGACAATACCAAGTACGATATATGCTGGTGATGTTTTCAACATTTCATCAACAATTTATAATGCTGGTCCTGGCAATGCAAGTAATGTAATTGTTGAGATAAACTATACAGGCAAATTTGAAGTTAGGAATTCCACAAATGAAATTAGTAATCTTACTTACCTTGGAACAATAGGTCCGTTACAATCAAGAAATGCACATACTGATTACACTTACATTGTTAACACATCTGGGACAACACCAGGGACTTATACATTTTGCATAAAAGCAAATGCAACTGAAAACTCAACGATTGTTTTTAATTGTAAAGATGTACAAGTGCTAGCTCCTCCTGCCTCAATTGAAATGGAGAATGCAACAATTGTATCGAATGAAACAGGAAGTTCATCTGGTGCTTGGGGATTCAATTTCACTTTTAATATTACTGTAAGAGTAAGTAATTCCGAGAATAATGTAAGCGTTTGCGCCTGGTTCAGTAAGACTGGTAGTGAACCATGGAAACAAGTAGGAAACTGTCAGATATATCAAGCACCTGGCTCTGGGACAGGACAATGGACAAATTTCACATTCGAATTCGATCCAGATTGTGAGGATATTGGTTCAACAGTATTTGCGAAATTCAATGCGACGAATGATGCAGGAACAACGAACTCAACGACGAAAACTTTCACGATAACAAAAGACAAGACGATTTTTGAGGATGTAATTGGTAATAACACTGAAACAAGAAGAGGAAAGACGACCACATTACTTGCATTAAGAGTGAGAGACGCAAATGGAACTTTGATCACAAATCTACCGATTACCTTCTATGTAACATTGGATGGATCTATATACGATGTTGGTACGAGCAATACAACAAATTCATCCGCATATGCCAATTACTATTTCCAGGCGAAATGTTCTCCGAAATACCAAGTGGGAAATCAAAAATGGAAAGCTGTAATTTCTGGACAAGCATGCTATGAGGACAATTCAACGGAAAATTACTACAATTTAAGCATTCTTGTAACTGGAGATATAAATTTGGATTTCCAAAAGCCAGATGGGTCAACGAATTATACGCAGGAGCAAAAAATTCCTTTCTTAGGTGCTACAACGGATGATTGCGGAGATCCATTAAGCACAAATGTAAAGTTCTATGCGAATCATTCAACAGCAGGTTATGAGTGCTCACCAGTAAGCCAAGTAGGTGCAAATGCTTATACTTGTGATTGGAATACAAATGTGACCACACCAAAAGGATGGTACAATACCACGATGTACGCAGAAGCAAATTATTACTATTCAAATGTGAGTTATAGATTAATTTCTCCTGGATTATTCTATCTTTTCCCTATTTATAAATTGGAAAATCCAAGTGTGATTCCAAGCTCACAAGGCTGGGGTTATAAAAATTGGAATTTTTCTATTATATCAAGCAGTGGAGATACAGATTCATATGAAGTAAAATTATTATTAGCAAAGGGTTCTCCGACTGGTTTCACTGAGTGCTCAGATTGTGTGAATCAAACACCTTTGAATTGTAGTTATCCTGATTGTATAAATCAAACAAAGTATTGGTACAAGAATTTTACATCTCAAGATGTTGGCACTTGGTTTTACATGTTCAGTTTAGCTACTGAATCAACATCAGGTTATGATAGTTTTGTAATCAAAAAAGATAACACTTCGATCGAATATGTTTCTGGAAACAATAGCTATGCGAATCTAACACAAGCAGCTACTTTTAAAGTAAGAGTAAAGGATTTGATTGCTGACACTTACAATTTGACACCCGCTACGACTGTTTATTTCAATGTGAGTTATGATGGAATATACAATTATCTTGTCAATTCAACAACAACTGATACAAATGGAATAGCAACAGTGACATTCACACCAAATTGTAATTTTAATCCAGGAGCCCAGAAATGGTTTGCATGGATTAGTGAAGACAGTGCTTACTATAGTAACATAAGTGAGAATTTCACAATAACGATCGACGTAACTGGTTGTGAACCACAACCAACAATCGTAGAAGCGCTTTCTCCGATTGAAGTATTCCAATACAATAACTTCACAATAAATGCAACGATTTCAAGCCTCGTTAGTACTTCAAATGATGTTTATGTGACATTGAACGCCCCTTCAGAATGGCAGGTAGATAATAGAACTAAATATATTGGTTCAATTGGGGTTGGAGAACTAAAGAAAGTAAAATGGACAATCAATGCAACAACTTATGGTAATTTTAGTATTTCAATATATGTAAATAACTCATTAGGTAATGATGACACAGAATATGTGAATCCAATTGTCTGGGGTTATAAGTATCTTGGGTGTCCAAATGCCAGATTAACATTAAAGGGGATAGATGTTACAAGCAAAGTTTGTTCTTTGGATGGGGTGATTGGTAACGATTTTGATAATGAAAGTGCTGAAGCAAAAGTTGATCCTGGAGAAAGTATATTGCTTGAATGGGATTGTGGTGCAATTGAGCCAAGAGTAGCAGACATAAAAATCTTCTGGGAAGCATTGAATGGTACTGCCAATGCTGTTATCATTGGCTACGGAAAGAAAGAATGGTTCACGGTTGCAAGCACACAGATTGTGACTGAAAATATCACAATGAAGCCCCTTGGACCACTTGGTCCGGATGTTGGCCTTTTTAACAATGGTTCTTGTGGCTTACAACTTCGAAATTATGGTCCGGAGCCATTGATGATTGATTATGTGAATGCATCGATTTACATGATAGAAAGAGTCGTAGTAACTGATGTCACTTATTTAAGAAGTGATGACACGGTTAATATGGTCATTTCGATCAAAAACCCATTCAATGAATGGTACAATGACACATTACTTTCAATCAACATAACAAATTGGGATGGGAATGTCAGTTATTATGAAAATTCGACTTATCTAAATTTGACCCCAAACAGCTTAATAAATTATACATTTCTCGTAAACACGCTGAATATGCCACACGAGATGTTGGTTGTCAATACAACCTTGAATTTCAGCGATGGAAATTCGACAACCAGATTTGAGAGATTTTATAATATACCTGAACAAGTTTACCTAACACTCAATCCAAGAATGTGTCCCGGAACTTCTGAAACATTAAATGTTGAATTAGAAGGGATCCATGCTGATGAAAACACAATAATAAATGTAAGTGTGAGCGTGCCTCCTGGTTGGGATGTATCGCCTGGTTATTTAGAGTATGTCATTTTCACACCAGAGGACATTAAGTTTGAATTTAACATCACATCTCCTAACAATGCAGAAAATGCAACAATAAATGTCTCGATTTCCTATTTGCAGGAGTTTTTAGAGTTCAACATTACTAAACTTTACCAATTGAATGTGAGTAACGCAAACCATTCTGTGATCGAAGTAATAAGGGAAACACCAACAAGGGTTTATCCGAATGGTGTTTTCGAAAGTGCACTAGTACTGCATAACAAAGGATGTGCACCGATAAATGGAAATGTGATACTTAAAGAAGAGATAAAACCTGGATGGACACCAGCAAATCCAAATTTGCTGGGTGGATTGAATTTCAATTCCTCAGTTGATTTGGAAAACAATCTTGTGATATGGCAAATTGCTGGTTTTGATGTGAATGAGTATGGAGTAGCTACTTATCAAGTAAAAGCTCCGACGACAATTGGAGCTACAGGAAATATGAAGTGGAATTTAAACTATGAGAATGTGGATTGGGATGAGCCGCATGAGTTCCATCATTTGCAAACGGCAAATTACACAAATGAGAGTCATATAGAATTCGATCTTGCTTTATGGCAGCTTCCTGACTTTCCCTGGAATGAGCCGAGAAGTTTGCAACCAAATTATACTTATAATGCTAGTTTAATCGTGAGGAACATTGGAGACACACAAGCGAACAATTGGACGATTTATTTACCAATTCCTGGAATTTGTGATGTAACCCAAGTTTGGAATGGAAGCTGGAATTCGAGCACAAGAACAATTGAATGGAATTTGAGTAACCTCAATGTAAGGAATACAACTTATCTGAATTTCACAATAAACTGCAGTTCAGAAGGTGGAATTGTATTAAATCCATACGCAATCAAAGATACAAGGGGAACAATAAATTATACCGACTATCCTAACTATGTTTGCTCAGGTGCCTCATGTGATAAAACAATCTACCACACATTGCAATCACCCAATAAAAATTACCAGAGAATCATTAATGGTGGTATAAACTTCACATTCAATGCGACAGGTGAAAATCTCACAATTTCTGAACTTTCAATAAAAACTGAAACTGATGATAATGTAGAATCACTTTTCTTTGAGAGAAACTTTTTTGGAAGCATTTACTTTGAATACGAAACAATATATAACCTCACCGAAGATCAAAGTTGGAGATTCAGGCAATTGCAACACCCATTGTACTTACATTCCTATGCAACGGGTACTTATGGTGCAAATACAACATCGAATATAACAAAAATTTATTACACTTGGTTATATGGACTCTTGTTTAATGAGACCCAGCATTTGTTCATGAAGGTGAAAGAATATAGTTATGCTCCACTTTTGGAAAATGCAACGCTCTACGTAAATGGAAATCCATCTCTAACAACTGGTGGATGGGGGGAACAATTCAATTTCTCTGTGATGGTCAAAGATAGATTCGGTAGGAATGTTACTGTTTATGCATGGCATAAAAAAGGAGTAGAGGATTACAATTTAATTGGGAGTTGGGAATGTGTAAATTGTGCTAGCTGGACGCAAGCCAATTTCAGTTATGATTACTCACATCTTAACATAAGTGATAATTGGTACTTTAAATTCAATGCAACCAATGTTGATGGTAGTACTGAAATTGGTGGATACAATTTTAAAGTTGAGAAAGATGATATCGATGTAATAAATATCACTCCGAGCTGGAATGAAAACATAAACAGGAGTACACCTTACAATTTCACATTAGAAATATATGATCGTGACAATCAAACACCTGCGACACTTCTAGAATTTGGTAAAGGTTTCATCCAAATTTCTCAATTCGGAAGCAATACAACTTATAAGACATATTATCCCCAATCACCAGTTGTGAATGAGAGCGGTTACATGACACAAACAATGACATTAAGTGATTGGTGCCCAACTGCAAATAACTTTTATCTTGGGCAGAATTATTGGAAAGGTGGAGCAATTGATTCAAGTTATTACAATAACAATTTAACCGAACCATCACCATACAATGCACTTCTATTTTGGCTTATGGGTGATTTAAGCAATTCAACGATTCAATCGTTCAATCAAAACTTCACTAGAGGACAAACAATTGCATTTTCTGGAAGCGTGATCGATGATTGTTCTGTTACACAAACTGATCCAAGCAAATTTGGTTTAGAGTTCAGAATGATGCAAAATGGAAATGTTTATGGAACTTGTATAACCACAACTGGTTTCTCATGTCAAATTGAAACAAATTCGAGTTTCCCATATGGTTGGTACAATGTCACAATGATTGCATTTGGTAAGGGTGAAAATGGGAATAAATATTGGAACGGAACAAAGAACATTTTAAATGCATTTTTCCTAGCGAGTAATATTAGTCTAACTAATCCACAAGTCCAGCCCCATCCAGAAGGAAGCTGGGAAATAAAACCATTCAATTTCTCTCTAATTGTAACATCCGAAGACAATCAAAATGTAACAATCATGCTATGGTTAAAGAACACAACTTATAATTGGTTCCTAGAGAACTCAACTTCCTGTGTAAATTGTAACAATTTCGATTATTCTTATCAAAAGAACTTCAGTTGTGACAACATAGATAATTGGTACTTTAAATTCAATGCAAGTAGCGTAACTGGTTTCAGTGCAACCACATCTGAGACTGCTTTCAATGTAACAAAATCAGCAATTTCGATTAATTATGTAAGTGGAAACAATAGCCAAGTGAACAGGAGCGATTCAAGCGAAAATAATAAGGTAAATCTTACGGTCCAAATATGGGACTTAGTAACAAACAATTATACAAATGTTATTGATCTTTCAAATGTACATTTCCGGGTGAAAGCAAATGGGTATTGGTTGGAAAATGAAAATGAAGAGTATAAGAATGAAACACATTACTACCGTGAATTCAATCCAAATTGCTCATATACACCTGGTAAAAAATATTGGAATGTAACAGTTTCCGGAGCCTCATGTTATAAAGACAATCAAACAGAGAACTTTTACATTGAGATCTATGGTAATCTTTTAAATCAAATTGTGCTACCGGATGGATCAGCAAATTACACAAAGGGAGAAAATATTACGTTTAGAGGAAGAGTTTTGGACGATTGCAATCAGCCTGTGACTGGTTTAGAAAGCAGGATAGAATTCAAAATACAATCTGGAAGTAATGTCTATTACTGTAAAGGTGTCGGGAATGTAACTTATGATGGTAATGGTTATTATAATTGTACTTGGAACTCATCTGAGGCGATTAGTGGTGGATGGTTTAATGTAACAATGAATTCTTGGAATGATTATTACAATAATGGTACTGATTTAAAAACAAATGCATTTTTCCTCAGAACCCCAGTTGTTTTAAGTGCCGCACAAGTGAATCCAAATCCAGGTGGATGGGGGGAGACGTTCAATTTCTCTGTTACTGTTACACATTATGCAAATGTGAATGTTTGTCTTTTAGAAAAAATGACTGCAACTTCGAATTATCAGATCACTGAATGTAAGTATATCCAAAATCCAAGCAATACGCTCGTAAACTTTACAAGAAATTACAGTTGTAGTGATTACCAAGATGCTGCACTTAAATATTACAAGTTCAATGCGTCAGAGCCCGGAGAACCAGATACATACGCTGAAACAACTGAAAGTTCACATCTTTTGGAAAAGGATGACATTGATATTATCTACATTGCTGGAAACAATTCACAAGTGAATAGAAGTGGTACTCCAACTAAATTTATCTTGTTTGTGAATGATACGGATGCTGGCATTCCGGCATACAATCCAAGCTACGGTGCAGCAAAAATATGGTTTAAGGTGCATAACGGTACAACTTATATCATTCCTGGTTGGAACACGACAAATTCAAGTGGATATGTAGAGTATAATTTTGCTCCGAATTGTAGTTATGAAGCTGGAAATAGGAATTGGTATGCTTACAGTTCTGCTGATTCTTGTTACAAAGACAAGAACTCAGATACCTTCAATGTGGTAATAAAAGGTTTCTTAACGCCGAACGTCACATTCCCAAATGGTCAAACATATCAGAGAGAGCAGTACTTGACAATAAACATAACGGGTGACGTGTATGATGAATGTAACTTACATTACTTTGCTGGCGCAAATGTGAACTTCACAATAAAAAGTGTTGCATTTCCAGGAACAAATTACTTCTGTGATGAAATAAATGATCTAGGCAATGGAACATACAATTGTACTTGGAATGCTACTGATGCAGTACAAGGTTGGTATAATGTTGAAATGAATGCAAGTAATATAAATTTCTACAATAATGGAAGTTCCACGAAAAATAATGCATTTAACATCGTACAAGTTTGGCAACCTCCTGTTCTCAAAAATGAAACCGTTTTACCGGAGCAAGATTGGGGATGGGGTGAGAATTTCACATTTAAAGTGAATGTAAGTGATGCAAACGGTGAAAATGTAAATGTAAGCTTATGGATATCTCCTGATAATTTAACATGGCAGTACGTAAGTTCTCAGATTTGTTATGATTGTGGGACAGAGCAAGAATTAGTATTCTACTATAAAGGTTTCACATGTGACTACATACCAACTGCTTATTTCAAGTTTAATGCGAGTGATGCGCATAATACAACAGACAGAGCTGGAATAGACTTCACATTAGACAAGGATGATGTGGTCATTGAATATGTACTTGGAAACAATTCACAAGTGAATAGAAGTGAAAGCACGTTACTTGGTGTTAGAATAAATGATACTGATAATAAGAGTTATGTGTTCAGCGGAGTGAATGTAAGCTTTTGGGTAACATTTGATCAATCAAATTTCGATAATGGTGGTATAAACACTACAAATTCTGATGGTTATGTAAATTATGGCTTCATACCAAATTGTAGTTATTCTGTGGGTCAACAATATTGGAAGGCTGGAACAGTAAACAACTCATGTTACAAGAATGTGAATAGCACTCAGAATTACACATTGACAATAAAAGGATGGTTAAATAATATCTTAATTGAACCAAATGGAAATACAGAACCTGGGGGGGACAATGTATATCAACAATATTCAAATGTAACATTTGAAGCAAATGTTACGGATGAATGTGGGATTAAAATAAGTAATGGTAATGTAAGCTTTAATGTTTCAAGAATTGGTTATGAAACATTTGCATGTTATGCAAATAATTATACTGATGGTTATTACAATTGTACTTGGAATTCAACAGATCTTGCTGGTGGTTTGTATGATGTGAAGATGTTCTCATACACTGAAAATTACAATAGCAATTTAACAACATACACAAATGCGATGTTTATCGAAGTTCCTCCAAATTTATTCGGCCTAAATGTTTCACCATCTTCTGTTCCTTGGGGTGTAAACATAAACTTTTATTGCAATGTAAGTGATAGGGACGATGTTGTAAATGTGAGTTTGTGGGTAAAGAAAATTTCTGATACATCATTCACATTAAAAGATTCTCAAAATGTGACAAATCCAATAAATACAAGAGTTACATTTACTGAGAGCTTCAGCTCATCACAGATCGGAGAATATGAATGGAAAATCAATGTTACGGATAAATACGGGCAAACAAATGAAAGTTTTGGTGGTTATTTCAACATCACAAAAAGAAATGTTTACTTTGAATACATTGCTGGGAATAACACGAATGTTTCAAGAATTGGCTCGAATGTAACATTACTCTCTGTTAAAGTGATAGATGCTGTAGAGCCGGGTAGGGGTATATCAGGACCTACGGGAAAACTCTATGTTACAACTGATCAGAGCAATTACATATTGGACAGTACAACAAGTGCTGTTTCAAATTACTTAAACTTCAGCTTTAATCCAAGTTGCAGTTATGCGGTCAATTTACAATATTGGAAGATTGGATTTGAAAGTGATTATTACTTTGCAAACAATTCATCTGCTTATTTTGTGAATATTCTCTCAGTTCTAAATTCAAATATTACCCAACCCAATGGGGAAGTAATTGCAGTTGGTGAATCTTTAATCGTAAATGCAAATGTTTCCGATGATTGCGGAAGTGTAAGTGGCGCAACAATTAAACAATTTAATGTAATGCAAGATGGGAGTTCCTATCATACTTGCAATGCAAATGATTTAGGAAATGGAAATTACACATGTACTTTTGATACAACAGGTGATCCATTAGGTTGGTACAATGTAAGCTTTAATGTTTCAAAGAATTTCTATAATGGCACATTCGTTGAGAAAATAAATGCGTTCCAGTTAAGAGCAAGATCACAGTTAAGCGGTGCTGGTGCTCATCCAAGTAGTGAGGGTTGGGGATACAATTTCACATTGAATGTATCAGTTCAAGATTCCGATCCGGATGATGTTGTAAATGTGAGTCTATGGAAAGCATATAACCAAAATGGTCCATGGATATATTTGGAATCAAAAAATTGCACGAATTGTTTGAGTGAGAACACACTCAACTTTTATCCTGTTTTTACATGTAATGATTTACAAAGCGGACCGATTGTTTATTTCAAATTCAATTCAAGTGATAACTATAATTTAACTAAAACATCAAGCATTTTCAATATTACATTCCAAAAAGACAATGTTTCATTCATTGTTGAACAAGGTTCTGGAATAACCATAAATAGGGAGGGAATAAATTACGGAACATTTATTGTTCTTATCAATGATACGGATAAAGGGATACCCGTACCTCAGGGATTAAATGGTTATTTCAATTTCAGCTACAACACAACTCCTGTATGGGATTCTGATCATACAAATACAACAGATGAGAATGGTAGAATAAGTTATTATGGTTTTGATCCGAATTGTAGTTATAGTACTGGAATGCAATATTGGAAATTAACAATAAATGGTGGAGACTGTTATGAAACAAAAGAAATGACTTCTTGGGAAAGTTATTACTTATATGGACAGCTGAAGAATAACTTGGAAAAACCTGATTCACTTGTTTATAATGTGAGTGATCAAATTCCAATAAGATTCAATGTATCAACTGATTGTAGCGATGAGGGCTTAATAAATGATGTTTCATCTATTACAATCAAATTAATACATAATCAGACTGGTAATGAGTACTCATGTACAAACATAAATAACGAGGGAAATGGATGGTACAATTGTACTTGGAATTCAACAAATAAACCAGAAGGAAATTATAGTGTTAGAATAGAAACATCGAGGAACTACTATAATAATAATATCACAATTTATTGGAATCGCTTTTGGTTAGAGAATATCAATCCATATTATTCAAATTTAATTGTTACTCCAAGTGAAGGTGGATTTGGTGATGTGTATAGATATAATGTTACAATAGATGATCCTGAGAATGATACTGTTGTTTGCAAGCTGTACGTAAACACAACGGGTGAATGGATATATAAAGGAAGCAGCACAGTAACAAATGGGAAAGGAAATTGTTCGATTACAGTTAATGACTTCACATGCAACGATTACTTATTGCAGGCTGAAAACAGTTTCATCTTTGAATTAAATGATTCGACAAATGTAATCAACACAACGATCGCTAGTGGTCCAATTTTACATAAAGACATTGTAAATGTAACCTACATTGCTGGAAATAACACGAACGTAAATCGATATGGAGCTAGCCAACAATTGAAATTAAGAATTTATGACTTAAACAGATCACAACCAGCGATAAATCCAAATGGAACGATTTGGATCACAAATGATTCACAAAATTATAATTTTGCTTATGTGATAAATGGGGATTCAAATGGTTATCTTACGCTTGATTTTGATCCGAATTGTAGTTATTCTGTAGGTAAGCAATATTGGAAAGGTGGAGTAACAAATGATGCTTGCTATGTTGAAGTAAATTCAACTGAAAATTACACAGTAAATGTGATTGGGAGCTTGTTTAATACAGTAATTCAACCAGATGGTGAAAAATTCTTAAGAGGTGATAATGTAACAATAAGGGCAAATGTTACAGATGACTGCAATGTCATCATTGATCCAGTAACTGTAAACTTTACAACCAAATCATTAAAAACAAATGAGCTTTTCATTTGCGAACCTGTTTTAAGTGAAGGTGACGGACATTACAATTGTACATTCAATACCTCTTCAATGCCACCAAAAGCTTACAATCTAACGATGAAAACAAACAAAACAAATTACAATGAAAACATTACCACACTTACATATACCACCTACGGATCCAATTCATTTTGGATAGAAACAAAACCAGAACTATATTACCCAAATGTAACTCCTCAGATTGGAGGGTGGGGAGAGACATTTATACTTTCAGTGAATGTAAGCGATCCGGATGAGGATACTGACGTGGTTTATTTCTATAAAAAACAATTGACAGATGCGAATGGCAATCCAGTATCTGATGACTGGCATCTAATCGGTACAAGTTCAGGAAGCAGTAGTACGAATAGAACTGCAACGAGAACTACAACATTCAATTACCAACAACAAGGAAATTGGTCAATTATGTTCTTTGTAAACGAAAGTGTGTATGAATCTGATGTTGATTTGGGAAACGATACTAAGATACTGAATATAACGGTAGAAAAAAATGATGTTTCAATTGAATACATCGCAGGAAATGAAACAACATTCAATAGGGTCTCAGAAAATACGACATTTATATTGAGAGTAATTGATTTGGATTTGGGACAAAGTGCATCAGGTGCAAAAACAAGTTTCTGGGTAACAACGAATGCAAGTGATCCAAATTCATGGGGACCAAGAATACCAGGTAGTGATTCAAATTCTACTGGTCACTTCTATCTATACTTCCCAGTTGGAGTTAATAAATGTGTTTATAATGTTGGAAAGCAAAAGTGGAAAGGTGGAGTGTATAATGATCAGAAGTGGAAAGATGCAAACTCAAGTATTTTCAATGTTACAATAACTTCAGAATTCACTCCTAAGATAAATCAACCAATTGGGCCAAAGAACAATCCAGCATTTGAAAGGGGTGTCGATAACATTCCTCTTTCAGGTAATTTATCAGACGATGCAAATTGTGGTCTAGTTCCTGGTGCTACTGTTTATTTCTCTGTGCCAAGTGAAAATGCATTTTATCTTGCAACCGATACAGGTTATGGTAACTATACAGCCACAATACTTGGTGGTGATACTTGGAACTGGAACTGGGGATGGCATAACTTAACGATGAATGGTAGTAAGAGTTATTATGCAGATGAAAATTCAACATATGAGAATGCATTTTACATAAATCATAGGCCTGAATTTGTTGAAGGTTCGTGGAGCATTACTCCTGGTTCTGGTGAATGGGGGACAACATTCACATTTGAAATAAAGGTAAAGAATTTTGATGGAGATAATGTTACTGTTTATCTATGGATAAGGAAATCTGGTGGAGAATGGCAACTTGCGAATCAAACAACATACTACGGTCCAACACCTAGCGAAGGAGCTACAATAAAATTGAATTGGACATCAAATTGTGATAATGTTGGACAAAATGAATATAAATTTAATGCTTCTGATTCATGGAACTTTACTACTGAAACTCCAGCGCCTTATGATATATTTACAATAGATAAGAGAACTGCAACAATTGAATACATTGCAGGAGATAATGTAAATGTTACAAGGGAAGGTACATTTTTAGTCCCATTAATAATCAAGGTTACTTATAATGGAGAACCGATTGAAAATGTAAATGGTAGCTTTTACTTAATGAATAGAACAGGATGGTATAGGTACAACACAACAAAAACAAATTCAACTGGTCACTTAACTTATGATTTCAATCCTGGTTGTGATTTTAGTGCTGGTTCAAAAGCATGGAATGCTGGTGTTGAAAATGATAATTGCTATTATGATGTGTTCCTATCAGCAAATAAAACTGTAAACATTTACGGTCAGTTAAAGAACAATTTGGATCAGCCTGCAAATGGAACAATTTATCCAACAGGAACAATCATTAACTTCACATTTAATTTATCTACTGATTGTATTGGAGATGGATTATTAAGTGGAGCTACAAGAAGCATTGAATTGAGATCTCCATCTGGTGTATGGGAGAGTTGTACACCTGTTTATGACGAGGGGAATGGATGGTACAATTGTACTTGGAATTCAATATATAAAGAACCAGGATGGTGGGATGTGAGAATAAATACAAGTGGAATTAATTATTATAATACAAATTCTTCAATCTTCGAAGATAGATTCTACCTGCAAAATCAACCAATGACTTATGATAACATGAATGTGACACCCCAGCAGGCAGGATGGGGAAGAACATACAATTACACCGTATATATCGATGATCCTGATTTGGATGATGTGAATTGTACACTTTATATTTCAAAAGACGGAAATCAAACGTGGTTGAATAAGGGTTCAATGATCGTGAATGGTGTGGGTACTTGTAGCATTCTTGTTTCGGATTTCAGTTGTGATGATATGGATTCGAATACATCATACAAATTCGAATTAAATGATGGTTATCATAGTTTGAATACAAGTATCCAAACAGGACCAAATATAACAAAGGATTCAGTATACATTCAACATGTCTTCGGTCATTTACAAAATGTAAATAGAACTTATGGAAGTTTACAATTGAAGGTAAATATAACTGATTTAGATAAAAATGCATTACTCGCGCAAGCAGTTACAGTGAAATTTAACATAACCACCGATGGCTTATCTTATAAATTGGAAGGATCAAATACAAGTGTAAATGGAATTGCAACTTATAATTTTACTCCAGCGTGCGATTACAATGTCGGAAATCAAAACTGGTTCACTTACATTGAAGGCGAAACATGCTATTTCAATAATCAATCACAAATTTACAATTTAACCGTAATTGGGAGCCTTAATAATACTTTAATTGCACCAAATGGACAGGAATTCTTGAAAGGAGATAATGTAACATTGGAAGCAAATGTTACAAATGATTGCAATCTTCCAATGAATGCGACTGTTAATTTAAGTGTGATCAGTAATTGGTATGGTAGTGAATTTTTCTGCTCACCAATCTATAATAATTCAAATGGATATTACAATTGCACTTTCAATACTTCTTCGATGCCTGCAAGATGGTACAATACAAAAGTGAACACATCAAAACAATTCTATAACACGAATGTATCAATATTCAATAATTCATTCTTCATAAAAACACAACTTACACTCCAATCACCAATGGTTAACACAAGTGCTGAAGATGGTGATACAAGTAATGTTGGCGGTTTCTCTGAAAAATTTAATTTTACAATTAGAGTAACAGATGAAGACGGTGACTTGGTGACTGTGAGGGTTTGGATAAGAAAATGGAACGAAAGTGCTGGGAACTGGGGTGAATGGACAATTCCAAATCCATCCGTGCCTTATGTCACCTGTTCTGACTGTAATAATACATTACTCTCAATAACAAAAGATGATTTTCAGCCTTCTGATATTGGTACATACCAATTCATGTGGAACGCAACGGACACACATTCATATATAGCAAATACGACACCTTTGAATTTCACGGTTGAGAAGGATGATGTGGAAATTCAACATGTATTAGGAAATAATGAATGGATTTGGAGAAATGGAACCGATGTAAAGTACTTGACGACAAGAGTTTATGACATCGATAGCGGTACTTATCTTGGTACTGGTGTGAGTGGTAGGATATGGATGACACATGATGGTGTGAATTATGATGATGGTTATGAGTTAAGTACCCAACCAGGTGGTTATTTCAATTACACATTCGAACCAGGATGTGATTATGGTATCGGTGTTCAATATTGGAAAACAGGTACATTAGGAAACATGTATTATAAAGATACCAACTCATCCACATTCAATATTACAATTAAATCTTATCTCCAAGAAAACATAACAAGACCACAAGGTGAAAATTACAAAAGGGGACAAAGTATATACATAGAAACATTTGTCTATGATGAATGTGATAATGGAGTTCCAAATGCAAACACAACAAAGATATATTTAGTGACGAGTGGTGCTAGCTATCTAATAACTACTGGTATAACTGACCACAACAATGGGACTTATAGTTATAACTGGGATTCAAATGGAAGATCACTAGGAACCTACAATCTAACATTCGAAGTCCAAAAGGATAATTATGTCTTAGTAAATAATACAAAAATCAATGCATTCATCCTTGGAGAACCACCTGAACTTAGAAATCCAAGTGTGAATAAAATAATTGGTGGGTGGGGAGAAAATTGGACATTTTCCATAGAAGCTAGAGATATAGAAGCTGATTCATTCAATATCACACTCTGGAAGAGATTGACACCAAGTAGTGAATGGGTGGCGATTGAAACAAAACAAATATCTTCAAAAACAGATTGGACACCAGCTACTTATTTTTATGAAACATTCAATTGCTCAGATATCACACCACAAGGCGAATATACGCAGTACAAATTTACTGCTGTTGATAGCCATGGCTTTACGAATGAGACTATTCCTTCAAATCCAAACATCACGATAGAAAAGGATGATATTGACATTAATCTATTGAATGGTTATGGTATTGTGATAAATAGAGAAGGTGATGAAAGTGGTTTGTTGATGGTTGAGGTAAAAGACTTTGATAGAAATGTGGGTATTAGTGCTGGGATAAGTGGAAGATTCTATTTGACAACGGATGGTGTTAATTACAATATATATTATCTAAATTATACAACATCTGATAGTAAATTAAAATTAGAATTTAATCCAAATTGTAGCTACACCACTGGTAAACAATATTGGGTTGCTGGAACATATAATAACACTTGTTATAAGGATGTAAACACAACAAATGATAAGAATCCTGAACCAGCTTACTATCTAAACATAACTGGGCAATTAAAGAATAATTTGGATGTTCCAGCAAAGGATAGCATTTTCAATGTTACAGATCAGATCTTGATAAGATTTAATACTACCTCTGATTGCGAAGATGAGGGATTGATACCAAATGCACAAGTTAGCATTGAATTGAGATCTCCATCTGGTGTATGGGAGAGTTGTACACCTGTTTATGACGAGGGGAATGGATGGTACAATTGTACTTGGAATTCAATAGGAAAGGAAGAAGGTTATTGGTCAATTAGATTGAATTCAAGTAAGAGTACATTCAATCCGAATTCGACCGTGTATTATGATTGGTTCTGGTTAGAGAATTTAAACACAACAAGTGGAAATGAAACAGTATGGATTTATAACTACACTACGGGTGGATGGGAAGATCTAGCTGGGAGAACATTGGGGTGGAGCAGGAAATTCAATTATACAATTGATATTTATGATAAAGAAGGGGATAATGTAACTTGTTCTTTGTACATAAGCAAAGACAACCAAAATACGTGGTTGTTTATTGGATCGTATCAAGTAAATGGTAGCCCTGGTACTCCTACACAAGCAAGATGTGAAGTCATTTATCAAGGTTTCAATTATTCAAACATTGGAACGAATAATTGGTTTAAATGGGAAATCAGAGACGCTGAGCAGAATAATTATTATAACACTACTCCGACAAATGCGCCAAATTTAACAAAATCGATTGTAAATGTATCTTATATTCAGGGCAATAATAGTTTTGTAAATAGAAGTGATTTATTCACTGGTAACATAACAACACTTATTTTGCGAGTGTTTGATACCGAGAACAATAGTTACGTACAATCTGGTGTAAGTGTAAGCTTTTGGGTAACAAACGATGGTAATAATTATATTTTAAGTAATTTGAGTGAGACGAACGAATCTGGCTATGCAATTGCCTACTTCAATCCAAATTGTAGTTACGGCGTTGGTAAGCAATATTGGATTGGTGGGGTGGCAAATGATGAAAGTTATCAAAATGCAAATACGAGTAGTAATTTCACACTAAATATAATTGGTAGTCTTTTAGTAAATCTATCTCAACCGAATGGTGAAAAGTATCAGAGAGGAAGTAACATCACGATAAAAGGAAACGTGTCGGATGAATGTGGCATTGATATTACAAACGCAGTTGTGAATTTCACATCAATTCATGTTGATACGGGCCAGCAGTTTTATTGTACTCCAATTCTGAATGAAAGTAATGGATATTACAATTGCACTTTCAATACTTCTTCGATGCCTGCAAGATGGTACAATATTAACTTCACTTCAAATGCAACAAACTATAATAGCAATACAACAATTTACAATAACAGATTCTTTGTAGAAACAAAACCATTCTTATTTGCACCGAGTGTTATGCCTGGATCTGGTGGGTGGGGGGAGACGTTCACGTTCAAGGTGAATGTGACGGATGAAGACTTGGATGTATTGACCGTTAGACTTTACACGAATACATCCACAGGTGGCGCATGGGAATTAAAAGCAAGTAATACAAGCGTTTCAGGAATAAATATAACCGTGACATTTGTGATACCATCGCCTGCCTTCTCATCTGCGTTGGCAAATAGCTGGAGAATGTTTAAATTTAATGTGAGTGAAACGTCTGTTGATTTCGAGGAAAATGTGAATGAAACCGTACCACAGAATTTCTTCATTGAAAAAGATAATGTTACAATTACACATATAGAAGGTAACAATTCTGTGATAAATAGGTCTGATCCCTCTTCCACGATTTACTTCGTTGTTAATTTAACAGATATCGACAGAAATACGCAAGTCAATGGTAGAACAATAGATTTCTATTCAACAAAGAATTTATCTTATCCAAATACATTTACCAAGATTGGTGATGCAATAACTGCTTCTGGTGGAATTGCAAACTACACATTCAATCTATATGCTAGGGGAGACAAGTGTGATTTTGAGGTTGGGCCACAGAAATGGAAGGCTGGATTGGCTGGGCAAAGTGATTTGGAAGATAAGAACTCAACGACATTTTACTTCAACGTTACCACGATATCGTTAAATGTCGATTTGATTTCTCCAAGATCAAATGAAAAGTATAGAAGAGGGCCTGTGAATTATGATAGCATTGTAGTTTATGCAAATGTTTCTGATGAATGCAGGTTGTTAACGGGTGCTAGTGTGAATATTTATGCAGAACAATCAGGTATAGTTTATGGTTCATGCACACCAGCAATAGACGAACAAAATGGTACTTATAAATGTACTTTCAATTTAGATGATACTTGGAGTCTAGGTAACTACAATATCACAATAAATGCAACAAAACAGTATTACAATGCTTCACAAACAATCACATATGTGGATGCATTCAAAGTTGTTTCTCAACCTGAGTTAAGTAATCCAAGTTACTCAACATTTTCATCAGAAGGTACAAGCGATGGTGGTTGGAATGAAAGCTGGACATTCAGTGTTAGTTTCAGGGATAAGGATGCGGGTGACAACGTAAATGTTTATTTGTGGGTTAATTTAACTGGAAATTGGGAATTATTAAATTCAACGATTATAACTGCTACTGGAGGAACGCAGCAAATTAATTTTGTTGGTCACAGATTCTTACCTAACAATATAGGAACAAGATATTTCAAATTTAATGCTACAGATGGTTATAACAACACGAATGAAAGTATTGTGAGTAATTTTGTGATAAAAGAGGATGAAGTTGATAGTCTGTTACAAACATCAGATTCTTCAGTAAATAGAGAGGGAAGCGCAAAGGGGATATTAAGGGTAAAAGTGAGAGATTTGGATGCTGGGATTGACCTTTATGAAGGAGTGAATGTAAGCTTCTGGGTAACAACGAATGCAAGTGATCCAAACAGTTTTGATAGTGGATTTATTAACCAAACAAATTCAACAGGTATTGCGCATTATTATTTCGATCCGAATTGTAGTTATTCTGTTGGATCACAGAATTGGAGGGCTGGCGTTTTTAATGACTATAGATTTGTTGAATTTGGTGTAAATGCATCCTCAACAATTACTGTCATTGGTCAACTCAAAAATAATTTAACATATCCATATTATCAACAAAACTTTAATGTTACAAATTTAATTCCAATAAATTTCACTACATTGAGTGATTGCTCTGAGTATAGAGAAGATGAGAATCCAGTAATAAATGCCGCTAGCTATACAATAGAATTGAGATCTCCATCTGGTGTATGGGAGAGTTGTACACCTGTTTATGACGAGGGGAATGGATGGTACAATTGTACTTGGAATTCGACAGGAAAGGAAGAAGGTTATTGGTCAATTAGATTGAATTCAAGTAAGAGTACATTCAATCCGAATTCGACCGTGTATTATGATTGGTTTTTCTTGAACAATCTTGCTCCAAATGTATCAGAACCAATTGTAAGTCCAAGTTTGGGTGGATGGTCAAGGATTTATAATTATAGTATAAACATAACTGATCCAGAAAATGATACGGTTACATGTAAGCTTTATGTAAAGACAATAAGTAGTTTTGTGTACAAAGGTTCTTCAACGATAGCCACGCCAGGTACATGTACTGTTAGTGTGCATGATTTTACTTGTGCAGATAAAAGCAATGCAAGCTTCTATTTTGTTGTTAATGATACTTTCAATACAATAAACACAAGTGAGATATTTGGAATATCTCAGGGTCCAAATATTACTAGATCAAATGTTGAATTGCTACATGTTTATGGAGATAGTACAGAAATAAATAGAACATATGGCAATGGAAATCTGATACTCAGAATAAAGGATATTGAAAATGATAGTTATCCAAGTGGTGTAAATGCAACAATTTGGATTACATTTGACAATAACAATTTTGATAGTGGAACTAACTTGCAAAGCAATTCGACTGGTTATCTAAATTACAATTTCATGCCAAACTGTAGCTATTCCGTTGGTGTGCAGAAATGGAAGGGTGGAGTAAGAAATGATGCTTGCTATGTTGAAGTAAATTCAACTGATTATAATTTAACTTTGATTGGCTATTTACAAAATTCAATAAATAATCCAAATGGTGAGGAATACTTGAGAGGGAGCAATGTAACAATAATGGCCAATCTTGTGGATGAATGTTCAATTCCAATTTCTCAGGCCAATGTAAGCTTCATACTAAATAAAGGGAGCACAAATTACTCTTGTTCACCAGTAAACGATGAACTGAATGGTTCATATAATTGTACATTTAATACAAGTGGCTATGCAGTACGATACTGGAACATTACGATGAATTCAAGTAAAGCATACTACCACACAAACACAACAACGAAGATAGATGCATTCTGGGTTGAGACAGCACCAATTCTAGAAGCTCCATCTGTCACACCTGAAATTGGTGGGTGGGGGGAGACGTTCACGTTCAAGGTGAATGTGACGGATGAAGACTTGGATGTATTGACTGTGAACTTCTGGTTGAGAAGAAAAGGAGAAGATTGGGGATCAAGTCCAAGTGGTGTTAATTCGTCTGTTTCTGGTATAAATCAAACAGTCACATTTGTAAAGACATTTATAGATGGTACTGCAATTGGAGAATGGGAATACAAGTTCAATGTAACTGAAGATGATAATTGGAGTGATGAAACTATAACAAAGAACTTTACAGTCGAGAAGGATGATGTGGTCATTGAATATGTGTTTGGTAATAATTCCATTGTGAATAGGACCACAGGTAGTACATATCTAACTGTAAGAGTAAAGGATATAGATAAAAATGTTTATTTGGGAAGTGGGGTGTCGGGTAAATTTTGGATAACAACTGATTTTAATAATTATTATGATGTGTTTTCACCGGTTACAGATAATAGTGGTTATCTCAATTTCACAAACTTTGCTCCAAAGTGTAGTGGTCCAAAGTACGAAATTGGGCCACAGAAATGGAAGGCTGGAATCGTGGGTAATGAATGGTACAAAGACACGAATTCAAGTGTTTTCAATATTAACATTACAACGATCCCAATACAAGTAAATCTTTCTGTTCCAAATGGAGGAAGTTATTTGAGAGGGATTGACCCAATTTTAATACGCGGAAATGCGTCAGATGAATGTGGTTTATTATCTGGTGTAACTATCGAATTTAATTCAGAAAAAGGAGAAACGATTTATTCATGTTCTCCTGTCTATGACGAGGGAAATGGATGGTACAATTGCACAATTCCTGGAGTTGCACATTCAGGAAGACCATTAGGTTATTACAATATAACAATGAATGCAAGTAAACAGTATTATGACCCATCTTATGTATTGAAAAGAGTAGATGCATATTACTTGGCTACTAGGCCAACACTATCAAATGCTTATGCAACTTCTGAACAAGGAAGTTCGGTTGGTGGATGGGGAGAAAATTGGACATTCTCTGCTACAGTTCAAGACCTAGATGCTAATGATGTAAATGTTTATTTGTGGGTTAATTTAACTGGAAATTGGGAATTATTAAATTCAACCACTTGTTATTCTTGTAATAATCCAACCCAAATCAACTTTTTCGGTCATTCTTTCAGTTGCAGTAACATTGGTATAAGAAGTTTTATGATCAATGCAAGTGATACAAAGAATTACAAAGCAAATATCACAAACACATTCACAATAGAGAAAGATAACACTGTTTCGCAATATGTGTATGGAACTGGCTCTTATGTTGATAGGGAAGGAAATTCAAACACTACACTAATTCTTAGGATATATGATACTGATAATGAACAATATGTTGGAGCAAATATAAACAGCACAATTTATGTGACTTTAGATGGTTCTGCTTGGGATCACGGTGCAAGTCTAATCACAAATTCAAGTGGTTACATTAACTACTATTTCGATCCGAATTGTAGCTATTTCGTTGGTGTGCAGAATTGGAAAGGTGGAGTAAGAAATGATGCTTGCTATAAAGACAGTAATTCTTCCAGCTTTTCATTGAATGTTATTGGACAATTAAAAAATAATTTAACTAAACCAATATTCAACCAAACATTTGCAGTTGGAGAAATCGTGAATATAACATTCAACTTATTAACTGATTGCGAAGATGAGGGTGCATTACCAAATGCACAAGTTAGCATTGAATTGAGATCTCCATCTGGTGTGTGGGAGAGTTGTACACCTGTAAATAATTTGACAAATGGAACATATTATTGCAATTGGAACTCTTCATTCAAAGAAGGTGGGTATTGGGATGTTAGATTAAATTCAACCTACTCTTCAAATTATCATGATAATTCCACCACTTACGATGATTGGTTCTTCCTTGTGAATACGCCTCCAAATTTCGGAAACATCTCTGTTACTCCAAGTACAGCAGGATGGGGAGATATATTCAGTTATGGAGTGGATATAGATGATCTCCAAAATGATAATGTAACATGTAAGCTGTATGTTTCAAAGGATAACAACACTTGGTACTACAAGGGTTCTACCTATCTAAGTAACGGTGTTGGTAGATGTGTAATAAATGTGAGTGATTTTGATTGTTCCTGGATCGGTCAGAATTACTTTAAATTTGAGATTGATGATGGTACGCCTGGGAATGCATTCAACACATCTGTGTTCAATGAGCCAAATGTGACCAGAGATACGGTTACAATATATTACATAACTGGAAATAATGGTTTCGTAAACAGGACTTCAACTAACACACTCCTCCTCAGTGTTAGAATATATGACAATTCATCAAAATCTTATGTACCAAGCGGAGTAAATGGAACGATATGGATAACAAAAGATGGTAGTGAGTATGATAGTGGTAATTTCAACCAAACAAACAGTTCAGGTTATTTAAATTATAACTTTGATCCAACGTGTGCACCTGTGAAATATGAAGTAGGAACGCAAAAATGGAAGGTTGGATTGATGGATGAATGTTACATTCAAACAAACACCACAGAATATAATTTGACTGTTATTGGGACGCTCTTTGGTACAATAACGCAGCCAACTGGTGGCAATTATCTCAGAGGAAGTACAGTTCAATTAAGAGGAGAAGTTAAAGATGATTGTTTGGTAGGTATAGAAAATGCAAATGTTAGTTTGAATGTAACAAACGAAAATTTAAATGTATTTTCATGTACGCCTGTATTCGAACTTGGTTCAGGATATTATGGTTGTGATTGGAACAGTGGTGGTAAACCTGCAAGATGGTACAATGCGACGATGATGTCAAATAAGACTTATTATAACTCGAACGTAACAGTAAAATCAAATGCGTTCTTTATTGAAACAAAACCAGTTTTCACAAATCAGAGTGTTACACCTGAAATTGGTGGATGGGGGGAGACGTTCACGTTCAAGGTGAATGTGACGGATGAAGACTTAGACAATGTTACGGTGAGTGTCTGGATCAGAAAAATTGGAGATCCAAGCTTCACGAAGGCGAATGAAACAATTATTATAAGTCCAATAAATCAAACAGTTGTGCTTACATATAAAGGTTTCAGTGGTGCGCAGCAAGGAGAATGGGAATATTACTTTTATGGAATCGATACAAGGAATTATGATAATTCATCTGATACAAAGAACTTTACGGTTGAGAAAGATGATGTTAGGATTGAACATTTAAGTGGAAATAACACAACAGTTTGGAGAGATACAAATGAGTATTCATTGCTAAAAGTTCAAATTTATGATGATGATAAAAATGAAACTTTGATTCCTTCGCAGAATGTTAAGTTCTGGGTTACATATGATGGTATTAATTATGATAGTGGTACACTAAATATCACAGATTCGAGCGGTATTGTAATTTATTATTTTGATCCTGGGTGTGAGTACAATGTTGGAACACAAAAATGGAAGGCTGGAACAGTAAATAATGATTATTTCAAGGATAAAAACTCAAGTGAATTTCTCGTTCACATTTGGTCACACTTTTTACCTTTTATCATACAACCCAATGGTGAATCTTATCTTAAAGGTATTGATAACATAACGATCAAAGTAAACTTAAGTGATGAATGTGGTGGGGTCAGTGGAGCAAATGTATTGATAAAATATAAACAAGGTGCTTTTGAGGACACTTGTACACCAGTCTATTATGAAGGAAATGGAGTTTACAATTGTACAATAAACTCTGCCAACTTGCCTTCATATGGTTGGTACAATATAAGTGTGAACGTGACAAAGAGTTACTATCCAGTTAATTACACATTTAAAGAGAATGCATTCTTCCTAGCAACGAAGCCTGTATTAAGTAATCCATCCGTACTGCCTGGATCTGGTGGGTGGGGGGAGACGTTCACGTTCAAGGTTTACTTGACTGATTATGACCAAAACATTGTAAATATCACACTTTGGAGAAAGATGTTGACAGATGGAAATTGGACATACATCGATTCAAAGAATGCCAGTGGTGTTGGCACAGAAGTGGTGTTCACGACGAATTTCTCATGTGCTGAAATTGGACAAAACCAATATAAATTCAATGCAACCGATGTTTGGGGCTATACGAATGAGACGATTGTTTTAAACTTTACAATAGAAAGAGACAATGCAACTGTCGAAAGGACATATGGTGATGGAACAACTGTTCAGAGGGGAAGTACTCAATCGTTTAGAATAAAGATTAAAGACACTGACAGGAATATGTACGTGGGTGCTGGAGTAAATGGAACGATATGGTTCACAAGAGATGGTTCTCAATTTGATTACAATTTAAGTTGCACAACGACATCAGATAGTTTGTGTACTGTCTATTACACACCCGATTGTAACTCAACCGTTGGTCAACAATATTGGAAAGGTGGAGCAATCGATGCATGTTATCAAATTGTGAACAGTAGCAATGGAAATTTCAATGTGAGAGGACAGTTGATCGTAAATATTTCGAGCCCATCAAACAACACGAATGTGAAAAGACTTGATTATGTACAGTTCAATTCAAGCGTAAAAGATGAGTGTAACTTAACAGTAGATGATTCCACGGTTTCTTGGTACAATGAAAGCGATATTTTATTGGCAACAGGTTACAATACTACATGGCAAGTACCTTCTATGTATAAAATAAATAAAACAATCATTAAATCAATCGCAAGCAGAACAAATTATTTGAATGGCTCAAGTAACGTGACTTTATTTGTTTATGGATGGAGTTATGTAGCTAACATTACGCCTGCAAATGGTACAAATTTCTTAGCTGGAACGATGGTGGATGTGACGTGTAATGTGAAAGATTTGCACACACAAGAAAACATTTCAAACTACAATGTGAGTTTCTACAAGGATAATGTATTCAAAGCAAGTGAAATGACAGATGCATTTGGAAATGCCATTTGGACATGGGATACTACAAATGAAAGTTCAGGTAATTACTTAATTTTATGTAATATTACAAACTTCACAGAAAACTTTTACTACGTATCCTCACAAAATTCAAAGAACACAACAATAATAAT
Source organism: Candidatus Jingweiarchaeum tengchongense (assembly GCA_025920705.1). Classification (GTDB taxonomy): domain Archaea; phylum Nanobdellota; class Nanobdellia; order Jingweiarchaeales; family Jingweiarchaeaceae; genus Jingweiarchaeum; species Jingweiarchaeum tengchongense. The sequence goes on along the minus strand of JAPDLJ010000003.1, from coordinate 12,654 downwards.
CAATAGACCTTTAATTATAGATCAAATCCTGGTTGATAATTCAACAATTTATAGAAACAATAGCTTTTTACCGTATGCAAGTAACATAAGTGTACATGTAAGGGATGCAAATATTGGAGATGCTGAAAATGCAAGTGTTTGGTTCTATAATACTACTGATTTATTTGACAATTGTACAACAAATGCGCAAGGTTGGTGTTCAATAATTTATAATCCGGATGATGCTACTTTACCAGGTACTTACACAATCTATATAAATTCAACAAAAACTGGTATGGAACCATCAACGACCCATTCTACCAGTATTACAGTGAGGGGAAGACTAAATATAACAATAACGCAGCCTGCAGAAAATTCAAGCTGGAACAAAGCAAGTACAATACCACTCCAAGCAAATCTAAAAGATGAAAATGGAAATCCAATATCTGCAACTGTAGAATGGTTTGACCAGTTCAACAATTTGATTGGTACAGGAACATCAACGACCTGGCAACCAGTAAATGCAATACCAGGATATCAGAATATCACAGTAAAAGCAACTAAAATTTATTATGATACTGGTACGGATGTAAGATGGATCACAATAAATGGAATTGCAAATGTTGTATTACTGTATCCAAATCCAGGGCAGATATTACCTTATCCATATAATATAACATTAAAGTGCAAAGTTGAAGATGCTGATTCATTGGAAGGAATACCAAACTACACACTAAAAATGTGGTACAATTTCACTCCATACGAAATAAATTATATCGGAACATTCAACACAAGTAGTGATGGAACTGTTGAATATAATTGGACGCCTCCTGAAAAAGGTAACATTACATTCAAGTGTAATATCACAAATGATCCAGCAAAATTCTATGATGCTGGTACTGCTGAAAGTAGTGTTGATGCATGGATAAAGGATGAGGAAGCGCCAATAATAAACAACACACTAATTCAGCCAACAATTGAAATAGAGGCAAACAAAGACCAAGTAATGATAAATGCAAGTGTTTGGGATAACTATGGGATTGCATATGATAAAGTTTGGGTTGTGATTGGTCTACCAAATGGAAGTTATGAAAACAAAACGATGAATTATCTAGGAAGTCATCCAAGAAGAATTGGAAATTACAGAGTATATTATTATCCTTACCTGCATGGTGAACACAATGTAACAATATATGCACAAGATGAATCTCCTGAAAGTAATGTTAATAGCACATTCGCAGGATATTTCTATGTTTGGGGAAAAACAAATGCTAAAATAGAGCAAGTGAGAGAAGTGATGATTCCAAACATCACGATCATAGATAGCTATTCATTCCCATTGAAGATAAACTTTACAAATCTTGGACCCACACCCACTTATTATACTACACTTAATATAATTGAGACAAGCGGATATACATCGTTTAATACAACATCAACTGACTGTGGAAATGTGAGTGTAAACAACAGTTGTCTTTGGTATGTATTAGTTACGGTAAAAAATGGGACCCCACCTTCAACGATTTATGTTTATACAAATGCGACGTGGATGAATCCTGATAAATCTTATAATGGAACTCAAAACTATACGATGCTCCGTGTTGCATCGAACCCAGTGATCAATATTTACGAAGGATTAAATTTCACAATATGGCATGGTAATTCATCACAAAAAAATCTAACCATTCAATCGCTTGGCAACGATTACTTGAGAGACATAAACATAGATACTGTTGGTGGTAACATGTCAACTGGCTGTCCAACCTGTATGATCACGTTCGTACCTTCTGGTTATGGTTTCCTAGCAACAGGAGAGAATCTCACATCACTAGTTACAGTTAGCGTACCTCTTGGACAATCACCCGGATTTTATTGGACTTACATAAATGCAAATGCGAGCAATGCTGGATCTAATCTTAAGGCTCTAAATTTAACAGTGCCATTGGATAAGAATTGGAGTGTTTATCCTGAAAATGTTGGCATGATTAAAGTACCGGTAAATACCAGTGGAACACTTTCAAGAATAAATGTGACGAACATTGGAAATGTGAAAATGTGGTATAATGTGAGTAGGGTTGGTAATGGTACACAATTCACTGGTTTCATTACAATTGTAACTCCGGACTACTTAAGCGTTGAGAAACAAACGACCAGAGATGTTGAAGTGAACTATTCAGCAGCAATAAATGCAATAAGGGGAATTTATCAATTACAGATTGTATTCGAAGAGACTGAGGATAAAGTACAGAAATTCTCAACAATGTGGTTAAATGTAACGAATCCTGAACCTATAATACAAAATGTGACAATCACTCCAATAAATGTTGAGAAAGGTTATGAGAATGTAACAATAAGTGCAATTGTGACTGATAATCTTGGTGTTAGTCATGTTTGGACAAATATTACAAGACCGGATAATGAAACTGAAAAAGTGTACTTGAATGCAAATAATTCAAATTATTCAATTGTTTATTCACCAAATTTAACGGGTGAATATAAGTTAATCGTCTGTGCCAATGATACTGAAAATGTACTTGGATGTACATCTCAAATGGAATTCTTTGTGATAGATAACACAAGCTTTATGATTTCACCGAATGTGACACATGTAATTATACCTGATATGGACGTGCATCAAAACAAGACGGTACCAATAAATGTGACGATAAAAAATATTGGTCACGCAAGAGGTTATTATGTGAACATGAGCATCCAAGTCCCAGAAAATTGGAGTTCGCAGCCAAGTTCGTTTAAATATGGTGAAGTACTGAAAAATACTTCCGTAACAAATATCACAAACATCATCGTACCTGCTGGAGAAGGGGTCGGTAATTACACAGTAAACATTACGCTCGTATGGTTAAATATAAACGGAAGCATGGGGGAAAACAAAACAACAATATTATTTGAAATAACACAATATCCAATTCTTGACGTACTTGAAAATGTAGTGAATTTAACGATAATCGGTCTAACGAATTCAACAACATTCCATGTGAATTCAACTGGAAATCTACCATTACATAACATCACATTTACATGTAAATCTGGAATTCCATGTAATGACTTTAATATTACTTTCGATCCGGATTTCATCGAAGCATTAAACGTTGGTGAAGGAGTAGAAGTGAATGTAACAATAACAGTACCACCGAACTATACGCATGGCATTTACCAAGCATTAATCAATGTAAGTGCACTTGAAGCATATGAAGTATTTATGCTCAACATTTCAGTTCCACTTTGGTGGGAGCACGTTCCAGTATTCATCAGTAAGAATGTAATACAAGGAACGAATGGTACGGTTGGTAATGTTGTAATAAATAATCTTGGTAGTTCAAGACTTAGATTGAATGTAAGTGTAAATGGGAGCTATATAAGTACAAACACAACTATGCTTTATCTTGCATTCAATGAAAGTGGTGTTGTGCGCGTGAATTACTCGGTCCCGACCGTTAATTCCAAAACAAATTTCACACAATATCTAATTACGTCGAATGCATCGGCTTATCCACAAACTAGGAATACGACAATAAATCTGACTGTGCATCCGTATGCCGTAAGCATCATTTCACCAATTGAAACAAATCCATTTATAAATGTAATGCCAAATGATACACTTGAACTTCATGTAAATGTAACATATGCAAACTTACCAATCACGAGTGGTTCTGAATTGAATTGGAAGATAATTCTAAATTATGAAAATGAATATACAACAGCTAACATCACAAGCATTGCATATAGCTGGTCAGATTCTTATTGGATTGTGAGAATACAAGCACCAAATCTAACATTAAATCGTGGTTATGATTTGAATGTAAGTGTAGATTACTTAACTGAGAACATCACATACTTTGACAAAGAGAGAAAGGCAATCATATATAATGATACAATACCTCCAATTTTAACAGCATCATCGATTCCAGATAAGGTAAATGCTTCTGAAACTGTTCTGATTATTGTGAATGCAACTGATATGGGTGGGATTAAAAACTCAATGTTAAATGTGACATTACCAAATGGTACAATTTATACAAATATGCCAATGATATTGATGGGTGTGATGGCAGATAGTTACATATTTGGATATAACTTCACGGGTACAAATTTAGTTGGAGACTATAATGCTGTAATAAGGTGTTGCGATTATACTGGAAATTGTAACACAACAACCACTTACTTTGATGTGGTCAGCCCAATTTGGTTTAATGGTACTGCGTTGAATGAGGAGTCTGCATCGAAGCCACCAATTTACGTGTTATTCCAATTGTATAGGGCGGGTACTGACAGCTTGATTTATGAATTTGAATCAAATGCGACAACGGGTATTTATTCACAAGAAATAACAGCAAGAAATTATGACGTGAAGGGAAACATGTTCAATGCTTCTTACAAGTTATTCTTGGTGCCAATCTTTAACAGCGTCATTGATCCAGTAAAAGTTGGTTATATACCTGCAAAGAACATTGGTACTGGCTCATTAAGAGGATTTTCGATTAATACAACATTAAATTATAGTAATGTAATGATTGCATTTAATTATTCAAATGATAAAATGAACATTACGAGTATAAATAATTTGGGTGTGTACAGGTGTGATGATTGGGATTTTGGAAATCTAAAGTGTTATAGTGGATGGTATAGAAGATGGTCACATCTTGATACATTAAATGAAATCGTCTGGTCAAATGAAACTTCCATCCAGGGAAGAGCATATGCATTGGCTGAATATGTTTGTGGTAACTTTGAATGTGAATTAGAGTATGGTGAATCATCGTTAAATTGCGCTTCTGATTGCCCATTAATTGGAGGTGGAGGGGGTGGTGGAGCTCCACCTCCACCTCCTCCACCACAAGTATGTGTTGAGAATTGGGTGTGCAGTTCATGGTCAAACTGGTCAGAATGTATCAACTTCCAACAAAATAGAACTTGTTTGGAATGGACTGATTTAAACAATTGCAATACAACTAAAAACAAACCAACTTATCAAGAAGAAACAAAGGCATGCATACCTGCAAACTTTACAGCGGGCGCAGGAGCTGGGGGGGCAGGTGGGGTGGGTGGTGTTGGTGGTGCACCAACGATACCATTAGAACAAATAACTCCAGCGCCAACAATGTTATCAAAGAATTCAATTACTGTGGAATTAAAACCAGGAGAATTTGAAATCGTCTCATTGGATCTAACAAATAACCAACCAAATCCAATCAGTGTCACTGTTTCTGTTGAAGGTAATATATGGCAGTACATCCAGATTGAAAATCCTGCATTCACTTTACCAGGAAAATCAACGAGAACAATCAAATTCAAGTACTATACATTACCTTCTACACAAATCGGTATATATGATGGTGAAATTATTGTTGCAGCTGGAAATGAACAAAGAAGGGTTGCAACAACATTGAAAGTCATACCAGAGAAAGAAGCGCTCCTTGATGTGCAACTCAAAATATTAACACCAGAAATAGATCCTGGTGAAAAAGTGAAATTTGCAATATCGCTTTACAACTTGGGATTAACAAAGAAGGTAGATGTTTGGCTTAACTATACAATAAGAGAAGTACAGACAAAGAAATTAATCGTTGCAAGAGAGGAAACATTAGCTGTGGAAAATTCGTTGGATGTATCTAAAGAGGAAAGGATCCCAAGTGAGGCAAAGCCTGGTGTGTACGTAATCGAGGCAATTGCTCACTATGACACAAAAATTGCAAGTAGCTTGGCAACGTTCAAGGTTGTTGAAACCCCACTCCCAATAAAAATATTATCTTACTTAGCAACATCAATTCTCACATACGCACTTATTGCGCTTGTATTCTTACTGTTCACTGGTAGGAGATTATACGTGATATGGTTAGAGAGAAGGAGAGCGAGAGCGAAGTATGCATTCCCTGTTGACTTTTCAAAAGTTCCAAGTGCTGGACCAGAGACAATCTGGTTGGGCAGGATCGCGGATACTGACAGAAATGCATATCTTGAAATCAATCAATTAATGATGCATGGAATAGCGGCTGGTGGTACTGGTGCTGGTAAAACAGTTTCAGTAATGGTGATTGTTGAAGAATTGCTAAAGAAAGGAATTCCTGTAATTGTATTTGATCCAACACTACAATGGACAGGTTTTATGAATCCGTGTAAGGATGAAGGAATGTTAAAGAATTATGCGCGCTTTGGACTTAAACCTTCAAATGCGACTGGTTTCAAGACAAATATCATTCGGGTGACTGATCCGAAGATGGAGATAGATATAAGGAAATATTGGGGATCTGGAGAAATTACTGTATTCACAATAAATGAATTGAGTCCTGATGACATCGATGCATTTGTCAGACATACAATTAACTCTATATTCAAATTAGCATTACCTGAATCAAAGAAATTGAAGTTACTATTGATATATGATGAGGTGCATAGATTACTGCCGAAATACGGTGGAAAGGGTGGTTACACCGCGCTTGAGAGGGGATGTAGAGAATTTAGGAAATGGGGAATTGGATTGTTCATGATATCGCAGGTATTGATGGACTTTAGAGGAGCGATAAGGGCAAACATTGGGACGGAGATACAGCTAAGGACGAAATACGAAGGTGATATTGGAAGAGTGAAACAGAAATATGGTCCACAGTACGCTTCTATAATACCTAAATTGGAGATTGGAAGTGGTCTCTTCCAAAATCCAGCTTATAATAATGGTGTTCCTTACTTTATACAATTCAGACCATTGCTTCACGATACTTCAAGATTAAGTGATGAAGAGTTGAAGAATTACTTTAAGACAAAAGAAGAAATAGAAAAAGTTGAGGAGGAGATAAATAAATTAAAGAAGAAAGGGATAGATACATATGATATGGAGCTTGAATTGAATCTTGCAAAAGATAAATTGAAAGAAGGTTCAATACACATGGCAGAGTCTTATATTGAATCATTAAAAACGAGGTTGAAAAAAGGGTGATAAGGGATGTTAAAAATTCCGGACATAAAAGAGATTTTGAAGAAAAAGAAAGACGAAGAGGAAAAGGTAGAAGATACAAGCAAGATTATAAAAGACATAAAGAAAATTGAGGAAAAAGTTGAACAAAAAGAGGAAAAAATCAAGGGAATGAGTGAAATCCTGAGTGAGCTTGAAGAAGAGCATAAAAAAGGTGCGATCTCTGACAAGAGCTATCAAGAAGTTTTAGCTGCGCTGAAAAAAGAAGAAGGAGTGGGAATAGAAGTGAAGGGTGGGGAAGAAGCTGAAGTAAAGGAAGAGGAAAAGGTAGAAGTTGAGGAAGAAAAGAAAAAGAAAAGATATATAAAAAAGGAAAAAACTGGTGAAGAAATCCATGGGGAGGAAATAAAACAAGAAGTTGAGAGTAAGAAAGAGGAAGTTACAACAGAAAAAGCAGAAGAAAAGATAATTGAGGAGAAAAGGGAAGGAGTTGAAGAGAAGAAGAAAATTGAGAAAAAAGAAGTGATATTTGGGGTTGAGGAGAGATTGCTGAAATTAGAGGAGGAAATTAAAGACATAATGGTGCAGATAAATGCATTGAAAGAGTTGAATAAGCGATTATCTGAGCAAATCACCCAAGAAGCCATTGAAATCAAAACAATGAACAGAGAAATAGTTAGATTGATCTTAAAGAGAAAGGGCTAAAACAATGTTTGAGAAAATTCTTGGAAAGAGTAAAGAAGAGAAAAAGGAAGAAACCAAAGAAAAGGAAAAATTAGAGAAAGAAAAGAAAGAAGGTGGAGAAGAAGTGAGTGAGAAAGCTGAGGAAAAAACTGAAGTAAAAGAGGTAACGACGGAGAAAACAGAAGAAAAAGTGGTTGAGAGTGGGGAAATTGCTGAAGAAAAGAAGGTTGGGAAAGGGGAAACATTGGGGGTTGAGGAGAGATTGCTGAAATTAGAGGAGGAAATTAAAGACATAATGGTGCAGATAAATGCATTGAAAGAGTTGAATAAGCAACTAAATGAAAGAATAACTGCTGCATCTGAAAAAATTGGTGAATTAAGGGGTTTATTTTTTGAAAGAGAAACAACAATCAAAGATGTTTTACTTTCTGTAAAAAAGACGAACGAGATAATCGCTGAGCTTGAACCGAATAGGATAATAGAAGATAGAAGAAAAACGCTTACTGAATTGACAACGATAAAATCAAAACTCCTAGAGTATGAAAGTATCATAAAAGACTTGTTAAAAAAATCAATGGAAACAAAGGAAATGTTTGAGAGATTAAAAAATATGAGTGCCTTAGTTGATTTGAGTAAGGAGATTGGAGAAAAAGTTTCAAGAATAGATGAGATGAGGAAAGAAATTGAAAGATATTCACACAAAATTGAGAGTATGTATGTTGAAATGAATAGGAGATTTGAGGATTTTCCATTTCTTGTTGAAAAAGTGAAGAAGTTGGATAGCCTTTCATTAGAATTCATAAAATCATTGGATACATTTAAGGTAAAATTGGGTGATTGTCTCACAAAAAGTGAATTAGCCACAATAGAAGAGAAATTCAAGAAATTGGAAGACGAAATGAATAAAGTGAGAGAAGAGGTAAAGGAAGAAGCGATTTCAAAAGAAGATGAGACAAAGCTTAGAGAATATGTTAATTCTCTGCAGGAAGAGAAGAATACAATCGAATCAACGATAAACATCATAGAAGATCAGTATAGGGAGGCGCTAATTTCAGAGAAAACATACAAAGAGATAAGTGACATGGCAAAAAGCAAGCTTGAAAATGTGAATTCATTAATCGAGGAGATAAATGCCATACTGAATAAGGGTCGAATTGAGAAAAGGAAGCTGGATGAAATGTTTGAAAAATTGAAAAATCTAAAATTCACTAAGGAATGATCATTCTTCCATTTCTCTATGTCCACAAACAGGGCATCTAAACACTTTTTTCATCTTTTTCTTGTATTTTATCGTACCACACTCTACCATTTTCACTTTGCATTTCAAACATTTGTGTTTTTTAGATCCAAAAAAATCAAAAAATCCAACCATAAGTGTCTAAAAGACACGTATTTTTTAAAAATTTTTTCAATTTTTAGACTTTAAGCCTATTTTTGAGCTTTTAAAAACCCGTCTGAACTGTTTGTTTGGACAAATTTTTAAATTTGAAATTTTATGTATCTTTAATACACATATGGGAATTGAAGAAAAATTAAGAAAAGAAGGTAGCGAATTAAAGATACTAATGGGTAGAGGAATTGTTAAATTTGTATTTAAAGATGGCAGCGAATATGAAATTTTGGAGAAAGAAGGAGAGAAGATTCTCATCGGTGGTATAACTCATGAAAAAATGAATGTTCTAAAAGATGAAATAGCTTCAAGACTATTTTACATGCTCATGCTTAGACCATACAACAAATTTGGCATTGCAAGTACATATTATCAAAGAAAGAAGAATATTGCGAGAAGAGTAATAGACGAAGCAATAGAAAAATTGGAAAAGAATGGGTTTATCAATGAAGTCGAATGGAATGAAATATTTAAGAAGAAGTATAAGATAACTGGGAAGAGTAAATATGTATATGTCGCTGACCTTTCAAACCTATTTTTTTATCTCCTAGCCGAGGATGGTGAAATCATACCTGAATACTACTTCTTCATGCTCTTATTTAAAGTGTTAAATCCAAATGAATTGTTCTTTGAATGGAGTGTCTCGAACATAAGGGAAGAGGAGGTTGACATTCTAAGATTAATCAAGATGAAATTATTGTACTTGCTCTCAATATCACTATATTTAAAAACGAAGTACCAGGAAGCCTGGTCACCAATAGCCTCACTCTATTCCCAAAATTTTAGAGTGGTGATCAGGAAGCTTATGTTAGCGTTCAGATTTATCGATTATGTTGCGCCAATCTCTTATTTTTTATCGATACTAGAGGGGGAAGTACCTGAAATAATGGTCGATGAAGCAAGTAGTATTGTCACAAAATATTACGGTGAAAACAAATCAATCTTAAGTTTGATTATATTCTTTATGTATTGGCCAAGTGAATTGATCATCGATTTCCTCGATAAAATCGCATTAAAATGAATTAGAGATAGTTTGACTCCTTCAACCAGTTCTTTAATATTTCAATTACAAGTTTCTTCTGTTCAATGTTTTTTTCCTCAGCTGCTTTGCTGATCGCGCTTGCTAATTTTGGGTCAAAATATATCAACATACTAAAACCCTTTTCCATTGAGAGTACTTCTTGCTTGATTGCATCTATCGATTTATCTGGATTCCTCTTAAATTTTTTTATTATCTCCATTGCCTTGTGTTCTGGTAATGGTACAATTGTCTTAAAAAGTTCAACTATTTTCTTGTTCTTCTCCTCTTCTGGTAGTGCAGCAACCTTTTTACTTTTTAGTGCTTCCACAATCATCCTGGCATCTCTTAAAGGTATTACTTGAAGGCTTTCCCTTTCCGCTTTGCTAGGTGCGCGCCTCGCTCGCACATTCAATCCAAGCTCCCTTAGCTTTAAAACAAGCTCATTTGCTTCAAGTACTTCTCTTATTGATGCTTCAGACTTGCCAATTGATTTGGCAACCTTCCTTATACTTCCAAGTATCTTGATCAACTTCTGATATGCCGCTGCTTCCTCCTCTGGCTGCAGGTTCTCTCTTTGGATATTTTCAATCAAAGAAGTGACCATGGCTTCCTTATCATCCATCTGTTTTATTATCACTGGCACTTTTTGTAAACCTGCAATTTTTGCTGCTTCTAATCTCCTTGACCCCACGATTACTTCATACTTCTCTCCAATTGGTCTAACAACGAGTGGTTCAAGAATCCCTTTTTCTTTGATTGAATTTGAGAGCTCAGTTAGGTCTCCCTTTTCTTTTCTAACATTGCACTCTCCAACAAAAAGCTTTTCAAGCTCAATTTCAACGACTTCATCCATTCTAAGCACCAAATTAAACCTTTATTCTCTTTCTATTTAAGCTTTTAATTTTTTTATTTAGCATATTATATTCATTTATAATGTATTAAAAAGTCTCTTGAATTACAATGTTGAATTTAAAAATTTTTAAATAATTAGTAAGAAATTTATTTTGAGTCATACTTATCTTGATTATGATAAAACTTGGTCCGGCTGGAAAGCCGATTGGGTTTAAAGGAAATTTCTTGGATTGTACTCTTTATTTAAAGGAAATTGGTTTAAACGCAGTTGAAGTGCAATTTGTGAGACAAGTATGGATGAATGAGAAACAAGCGATTGAATTCGGTGAAAAAGCTAAGGTAAATGGTATATCAGTTTCTGTACATGCGCCATATTTTATAAATCTGTGCTCCGAAAAAAAGGAAGTGATCGAAGCAAGTAAAGAAAGAATCTTGAAGAGTGCAAGGCTGGCGCACCTCATGCATGCAAGTCATGTTGTTTTTCACACTGGCTTCTACGGAAAATTGAAACCACAGGATGTTTATGTGATTGTGAGAGAAAATTTAAAAGAGATCATAAATAGACTTAGAGAGGAAAAGATCAAGGATGTGTTAATTTCACCTGAAACGATGGGAAATGAAACAAAATTTGGAACAGTTTCTGAGCTAACATCACTAGCACTTGAAATAAAAGGAATTTCACCAACAATTGACTTTGCACATATCCATTCAAGGTACAACGGAATGTTCAAAAAAGAGGAGGATTATATTAACATGTTCGAGAAAATTGAAAAAGCACTTGGAAAAAATTACATAAAAAATTTTCATTCCCATTTTACATGTGTAAATTACAATGAAAAAGGTGAAAAAAATCATTTACCATTAAGCGCTAAGGATCCTGATTTTGAATTATTGGCGAGAGCGATGAAAAAATATGGAATAGACAATTGTACAATAATAAGTGAGAGTCCAATATTAGAAAAAGATTCATTGGAGATGAAGAAAGTATTGGAAAAGGTGGGTGTTAAATTTTAAGTTTATCTGCCACAATTTTAACAATCTTGGCATGAATTTCTTCAACACTTTTTGTTCCGTCAATTACAACTGTTTTATCGCTGTTATAAATTTCTGCGATCTTCAAATATGCTTTTCTAATCTTCTCAAGCTTTTCCTTTTCTTCAAATAGTTCCATCTCAAATCTAGATGTTTTTATTCTTTCAATTGAAACATCAACTGGCACATCAATAAATATCGTTAAATCAGGCATCGGAAATTTCGAATTTAATTTTTTGAGCCACTCAACATCCAATCCGCTGGCCTCACCATAGGCAAATGTTGAGAAAAAATATCGATCGCTTATCACAATCTTCCCTTTATCGATTGCTGGTAGTATTTCCATGTCAATGTGGTGTGCTCTATCTGCTGTGAATAAAAGTTGCATTGCCAATGGTGAAGTTTTCCACTCATTTTTTAACGCAGCTTTTATTAACCCACCAATCAGACCAATCGTTGGCTCTTTTGTTAAGACAACTTTGTAACCTTTTTTTCTTAAATACTTATCAAGAAGCTCTGCCTGTGTGCTTAAACCAGCTCCATCTGGCCCTTCAAATACAATGAATGCACCTTTCATTTCTTAATCCCGAGCTCAAACATAATGATTTTTTTTATCTTTTTATGTACCTCTCCCATGTCTTTCGAGGAATTGACTATGTACCACTTCTTCGCGAATATATTGTTTCTTGCTAATTTTTTATACCTGCTTCTAACCTTATTCAAAAGTTTTATGTTTCTTTCATGTATGTCCAAATCCTCTTTCTCAAT
>JAPDLJ010000029.1 GCA_025920705.1 Candidatus Jingweiarchaeum tengchongense | reverse complement strand
ATTGCCAATCACCTTTGTTAAATCTTTAGATCAACTTCCCCCTTTCACTGATTATTCCATGAGAGGAAGAACATACAGGTATATGAATGAAGCACCTCTTTACCCATTTGGATATGGTTTGAGTTATACGGAGTTTGAATACAAAAATTTGACAATAAATCCTGAGAAAGTAAAAGCTGGGCAAAGTGTAAAGATAAGTGTTGATGTTACGAATGTTGGGAGGGTGATTGGAGATGAAGTTGTGCAACTTTATTTGAAACACACTCAAACATCGGCAATGGTTCCCAATTACGAATTGAAAGGTTTTAGAAGAATACACCTCAAATCAGGACAAACCAAACGCGTGATTTTTAATCTTTCTCCAAAACAAATGACCATCGTAAATGATAATGGAGAAAGCATCTTAGAAGCAGGCAAAATCAAAGTAATGGTTGGAAGTTCTCAACCTGACAAAAGAAGTTTTGAATTAACTGGTAAAAAAGTACTCGAGAAAATCTTTGAACTTGTTTGAGAAAATGTAAATAAAGATTAGGACCTTTCAAAATAAATACCATAGGGCAATAAATGAAGGGAGGTGAAGTGAAGATTCCAAGTTAAAAAGCCCAATAAACTCAATATCTGAAGGGTCCTATGAAAGTGTAGAAAGGAGTGAAAGAAGAATGAAAAAAGCATTGTTAGTTTCGTTACTGATGATTAGTTTGTTTGTTGCTGCTGCATTTTCCACGACATTGACGGTTTGGATTTATAACGCTAATGGAGTTACATCCCCATTTGCCACAACGCTTGCTATGTTTCAAAAGGCAAATCCCAATATTCAACTTAAAATAACATATGAACCACCAACTACAACTGCTTATCAAACTTTAATAACTTCAATAATGGCAGGTAATCCGCCGGATGTTGTAATGTATTTTGACAGATTCAATATTGGTACATGGGCAGCACAAGGATATCTCACGCCACTTACTGCGTATATCAAAAATGCAAAGATAAATTTAGATGAATTCTACCCATTTACAGTGGATGAGTGCACCTACAATGGTCAATTATATGGATTGCCAATGAATACAGATTCAAGAGCTGTGTATTATAGTATACCATTGCTTAAAAAATTAGGAATCCCTTTACCGTCAGCGTCAACTCCTTTGACATGGAATCAATTTGAACAATATATCAAAAAGGCCACAACAATTGATCCTAAAACTGGCCTTTACAATACTATTGGATGGGATTATCTCGGAGATCAAGGAGTGTGGTTTTACACATGGGCATGGCAGGCTGGCGTGAAATTTTACGATTCTGCAACAAAAAAATTCACATTTGATAGCCCTGCAGGATTGAAAGTAATGAATTTCTTTAAAGATGTTAGCGAGATCGAGACTCCTGATAAGCTTGTTTCATCAACAGCGGGTTATCCTTACGGATTACTTTCTATGCTACAACAGAATAAATTGGCTTTCTTTGTAGATGGGGTATGGGACATAACAACATTTGATATGTTGGGATTAAAGTATGGAGTAGATTATGGAATAACCCCTTTGCCGATTCCTGAAGGTGGACATAAAGCAACATGGTCTGGTGGTTTTGCTACTGTGATACCCACTGGAGCTAAAAATATTGAAGACGGATTTAAACTTGTAGAATATATGTCTATTGGTGAAGGTGCAAAATATTACGATACAGTAGCAACTCAAATTCCTGCTGTGATATCTGAAGCAAACACGGTATTTAAAAATAATCCTGCGATAATGTATTTTGTCGATCAACTTGAAGATTCACATTGTAGGCCTGTCGTCCCTGTCGGGTCACAACTTTGGAATTATCTTTCCGATGCTGTTTCAAACGTTGTATACGGTAAAATGACGCCACAAACTGCTTTGACATGGGCACAAACGAAAGCTCAAACGGCTCTTGATCAGTTCCTCGCTAGTCAATAGAATTCTCCTTTAGGAAGCGCACTTAAGTGCGCTTCCAGTGTCATTTCAATTTTACATGAAAGGATGTGACTCATAGAAATGAGAAAAAAAGAGTTTATATATGGTTTAATATTCATATCACCTTTACTCATAGGATTAGTGGTTTTTACGGCATGGCCGTTAATTTATGGAATAAGTTTATCTTTTTACGAATCAAGAGGAATGCTTCCACCTAGGTTCGTTGGCTTTCAGAATTACATTGAATTATTTCAAAGAGGTTTAACAGCCACCATTTTTTACAACGGATTTTATTATGCTATTCTCGCCGTTCCGATAGGGTTAGCCTTAGGATTAGGATTAGCACTTTTATTAAATAACAATTTTAAGACATCTGGCCTTTTTAGAACGATGATATATCTTCCATCCGTTGTACCAACAGTTGCAATGGTCATGGTTTTTTTACTGCTGTTTAGTCCTACTGGCGGTATTATTGATATCATCACCAGAGCCTTAGGCTTGGGGAGTCCTGGATGGCTCGGAGATCCAAATTTGGCAAAGTTAACCTATGTTATATGGGCACAATGGGGAGTAGGAGGATCGACTTTGATTTTTCTTGGTGGATTACAAAATATTCCAAGATCCTATTATGAAGCCGCAATGATCGATGGAGCTGGGTCAATAAGAAGATTTTTTTCTATAACCCTCCCTTTGTTAACTCCGACGATATTTCTGAATTTTCTTTTTGCTGTTATTGGTGGTTTACAATTATTTACTCAGGCTTTTATAGCTCCTGGACCTGCTAATTCCACGACAACACCTGTTGTGGATATATATCAGCAGGCTTTTAGTTATTTTAAATTTGGTTTCGCCTCGGCTGAATCAATAATATTGTTTCTTTTGATTTTAGGCATAAGTATCATCATATGGATAACACAAAAGCGGTGGGTTATATATGAACAATAAGAAAAAATATAAAAAAATAATATGGCTAATAGCTTTAATAGCAGTATCAAGTGTTTTTGTTCTTCCTCTTCTTACAACTTTTTTAGATGCCTTGAAAACGACTTCAGAATATTATCTTAATCCTAATCCATTTATTTTATCAGGGGGAGCTCATTGGGACAATTTTATTAAAATTTTCAGCGAAATGCCTTTTTTTAGAGAATTAGGATATAGCACTTTGTATGCGTCTTTGTCTACCATTGGTGTAGTGTTGTCTTCTTCTCTTGTAGCCTATGGTTTTTCCGTTATGAGATGGCCTGGAAGGGATAAATTGTTTTTCATTTTTTTAGCCTTCAGTACCATGATTCCAGGGATAACGCTCACGTTACCCCTTTATCAAATATTCAAATCTTTTGGTTGGTTAAATACTTATCTTCCTTTGATAGTACCTGCATATTTTGGTGGAGGAATGTTTAACATATTCATATTTAGACAGTTCTTTAGACAAATACCTATAAGTTATGTTGAGGCAGCACGTTTGGATGGTGCAAATGAATTTTACATTTTTTACAGAATAATGCTTCCTCTTGCAAGGCCCGCTCTTGCTGTCGTTTCAATCTTCCAATTTTTTGGGGCATGGGGTGATTACATGGGACCTTTGATTTACATAACAGACAATCATTTATATCCTCTGTCGGTTGGCATTCAAATGTTTGAGGCTGTTCCAAACACGAGTGGAGTTACTCCTTGGCCTTACATAATGGTAGCGTCGCTTTACATGGCTATAGGGCCTATCATTGTTTTTGCACTCATACAAAAACAAATAATTCAAGGGTTAAACTTCCAAGGAAGTATTACTTAAAAAAGAGGGGAGGATTTTCTCATGATTAAGAAGTTCATTTTTTTTGCACTCTTGACGTGTTTTTTATTATCTTCAATGTTTGCAAGTGGGCTGATAAATACAACACCTTCATTATGGATCAAATTTTCAACTCCAAAGTATATCGATGTTGTTAATGTTATGTCATGTAATCCTGACGAAATGCTGGCGGCTATTACACTTCAAGGCGCGTATAACCAATTGCAAACAGCCACGCGTATTTATACCATTCAAGGTATGGAAGATTCTGTTTTTTGGCTTAATAATGCGATTCCAAAAGATATTTCCATCAAGTGGTTGAATAACCTATCTTCTTCTGGTGGCTTAGAAACGCTAAGCCTTTTGTTAAAACAATTCGGCCATTACATAAAAGGAGCCATTACATATGATCCAAAAAATATAGCGACGATAAATATTGCTACAACTATGGCGGGTATAAATGATGCGATGGTTATTTCTCCAAGTTTAAAGCCTTACGTAGAAAGTTTTGGAATTAAAATATTGGCAGATTTGTCTGATTACCATTGGAAAACGGAGAGGAGTGCTTATGAATGGGCTGTGCAAAACTTATTACCCAAAACAAATAATAAAATGTTGATCATGCTTGACCCAGCGATTTATGGTTATTTAAGAGACTACGCTGTGGCTACCAAATCTTTTGTGTTTTGGTTTTCAGCTAGTCAGTATCCATCTTTGTTTTCAAAAATTTTGGATCATACTCCTTCCAACACACCGATCATGGGATATATTCCAGATGAAGGACCAGATGTGGCAGCGTTGAGTAAATTAGGCCATTTTCTTAACGCTTCCGATTATCTCTCAAATGAATCTGTTTGGGCTTCAATGCCAAGCCCGAAGAATCTTACTCAAGCTCAACCAAAAGCAATTAAAGCAGAACCTGGAACAGTTTATTTGAGTTTTATGGTAAGTGATGGCGATAATTCCCAATATATCGAACATCAGATGATGCACAATTGGCAGTTGAATTCTCAAGAAATTAATCCATTTCTAGAAAAAATACCAGAAGGATGGACTATGCCTCCTGGAATGATAGATTTTGCTCCAACAATCATGGAATATTATTACAACCATTTACCTATCACAAATGAAATAGATGCTGGTCCATGTGGCGTTGGTTATGCAACGGCTATGTCTGGAAATAATTTGATCGAATTTGCCAAAACAAGTGGTGAGTTCATGAAGCGAGATGATATGCCCATAGTAGTTTATTGGGGTGATGAGAAAGTTTTAGATACCTATGCTACATCTTCAAATATTGATGGAATTTGGTGGTATAACGAGTACGGATATAAATTGGTAGGTATCACAGGTATATTTGGTCAGACAAATGGATATATAAGTTCGGTTGATAAGATGGTCGAAACCATAGAATCTCAAGTAAAGACATCAGATTCAAATAAGCCAATATTTTTGGCTTCATATGTAGACGGCTGGCATTTAAGTCCATTGTCCGTATACGCCATTGCTTTAAAATTATCTTATGACGGTGAAAAGATGGGTGACAAATATGTTTTTGTTACCCCAGGTGTACTTTTTGAAACTATGAAATCCTATTTCGAAGGGAAAGAAGAAAATTTACCTTCATATAATTCGCAATCTGTATCTGGTAAACAACTTTTATCGGAGCCAGATGTCAATCTTATTCTTAAACATTTTCCTTTTTTCTGACTAAAAGGAGGGAAATTTATGAGAATTTTCTCATTCAAAAAATTTGTAATAACGATCTTGGCGGGAGTAATGATTGGTATTTTTGCTTTTGGAAGTAATTTATCGTCTTTGAGAGGTATTAACAATATGGAAAATTCGACAAACACTTCTATTTACAACGTTTTAAGTTTTGGAGCGATTGCAAATGGGCAAGTAGATGACACAAAGGCAATTAATGCGGCTATAGATTATGCAGCCGAACACGGGGGAGGGATAGTTTGGTTGCCAGTTGGAGAATACAGGATAAATGGGACTATTTTTGTATATCCAGGAATTGTGCTTGAAGGAGCAGCATGGAGGACGATGGAGATGCCTTCGAATAATACTACAACAATACTAGCTTATCCTTCCTCAAAATCAACGGAATCTTCCTTTCTTAAACCCATGATGCCGACGATTGCCTTGAGCGATGGTTCAACCGTGAAAGATCTTGTTATTTATTATCCAGATCAAGATATAAACAATGTGATTCCTTATCCTCCGGCAATAAGCGGAAGTGGTAATATGATGACCGTCGAAGATGTAACTTTGATAAATCCATATATTGGAATAGATTTTATGGGTGGCAATAGCAGTTTACATTACATAAAAAATGTTTATGGTTCCCCATTGCATATTGGTATAGAAATAGATAACTGCTTTGATATAGGCAGAGTCGAAAATGTTCATTTCAATCCCAATTTTTGGCAACCAGGTAATGTAAATTTGGATGATTATATTCACAATAATCTTTATGCTTTCATAATAGGTAGATCTGACTGGGAGTATTTTTTCAACACTTTCGTTTGGGGGGCTAAAGTTGGCTATTTATTTGAGCAAACTTCTCAAGGTGCCTGTAACGGTAATTTTGTCGGAATAGGTTCAGATTGGTCTGGTAGAGCCATATGGGTAAAAGCATCTCAGCCAGCAGGAATTCAAGTTGTGAATGGTGAATTTGTAGGGTCTCCCGTTGCTCCAGCTGTAATAGAAGTAGACTCAGGTAAATTGATGCTTAGTAATTGTAGCATATGGGGGCCAGCACCAAATGAAGATATACTGTTAAATAATGGCACAGTGATGGTCAATTCATGTAATTTTGAAAGTTGGGCAGGCAATGGTGCAAATAATGCACCAGCGATAAGGGCGATTAATGGTCGTTTAATAGTGGATAATAGTTTATTTGTTCAAGGTGGTTTGGCGATTCAAATTGAAAGAGAAGTTGAATCTTCGATAACCGGTAATCTATTTCAATCTCCTGAATCGCAAGCCGTGATAAAACAAAAATAGGTGGTATCGAAAGTATTTTCACAGATAAGTCTGAATATACGAAACTATAATGGAGAAGCATATTTTAGAATGACAACCTTTTTCTTGATACTGTTTTAATCAAAAGTTAATGAACAAGGTCTTTGAAGACTCAATAAAATTCTTCTCAAGACCAAGAGTTTTCAGAACTGACAATGATTCTGAATTCAGGCATGAGCCTTAAAATGAAGGAGGAGATAAGATGATAGATCTTTGCGGTAAGTGGAAGGTCATCGATGACGAGGGAGAATTCAAATTCGAAGGCACTGTTCCAGGCACGGTGCAAGGTGATCTTGTGGAATTAAAGCTCATGCCCCATCCTTACATTGGAGAAAATGAAAAACTATTCAGAAGGCTTGAAGAGAAATCATGGGAATATTCGAAAGATTTTGAAGTTAAGAATATTGACAAGCGATATTACGATCTTGT
>JAPDLJ010000028.1 GCA_025920705.1 Candidatus Jingweiarchaeum tengchongense | reverse complement strand
ATTTTCTATTTCATCAAGATAGAATTGGTATCCGTAGAGTGATGGGGTAGTAGTGAGATCCCAGTCGTACAAAAAAGGGAAGTTGTTTATCTGTCCGGCTCCGTTATTCAGCATCTGTACAAAAATGTCATATTGATCAGAGGTCATTATTAAAACATCAAAGTTTGAAGGTGGTAAGTCATTACTCCATGCTGTTATTTCAAAGGTGCCTGGATTTAGCAAGCTAAAAGGAGCGGCATAATACTCTCCTGTTACAGTCCATCCAGCACAGTTTAACCAACCTGTTGATTGATCTACATAAGGATAATAAGTTTGTGGAGTAGGCGTCGGAGGAGTCACATTAACAGTGCAACTCGACAAAACAATGGCAGTCACAATCACACCTATTGCCAAAAACACCGCACTTAATTTCTTAAATCTTCCCATTTTCAAAACCCTCCTTGTAAAGGCAATGTTTTAGATACAAATAGGTTAAAGACAAATCAATTTTAATACCTCCTGAAAGTATTCTATTTTCTTCAAAGCTGTTCATAACCTTTATCGTAATCTTGACGCACATCATGAGTAACCATAACCAAATGAAAAAAGTCAAGCAAAAGTTGATCCATCGCGCTCAGTTAAATTGATCCATCTCAATTATTTCTTTATTCCCTGCTTCCTTCTGTGACTTTCTCCATTCATATTCAGAATAATCGTATTGTGTGTTATCCTGTCAAGAAAGCCATTGTCGATGTCGTATCATGAAAGGTCTTTATCCACTCCGAGAAGATAAGATTCGTCGTTGTGACTGTGCTTTTCGTTTCGTATCTCATCGCTATGTATTGAAATAACAGTTCAGACCCTTCTGTGTCGAATGAAATGTACATCAATTCGTCAAGAATTACTGTGTCATGCTTTTCAAAGATTTTGGCGTATTTCGTAAGTTGTCTTTCGCCTTTTGCCTCTTTCAGTTCATTGACCAATTTCGCTGCTGTCTTAAATGATACACTATATTTTTTCACATGCCTCAATTTCTGTGAGCGATGTGGATCAACTTGATCTTAACAAATACAATACCTTCAGAATGTGAAAAAATTCAACTCTTCAATGTGATTAACACATAATCGAATATAATCTGAGATAATTTATGATTTTTACATCTAATCAATCCTAAGTTGTAAAATTGGCGTTTTATAGCTGTAAAATGTTTATTTTGAGATTTGCACTTTATATACAATTGTATATAATCATATATATTGATTGAAAGTGATTATATTTGATTTAAAGGAGTGATTTTTTTGATGACAAAAACAGAAAGAGAAATCAATGAACAACCTGCAAAATTCGAAGAAGTGGTAAAGGAATACGATAGCAAATCATACGATATGCTTTCATTTTTGAAGAATAGAGAAACATCTGAAATAGATTTTGTAGGCTGTGGTTCTTCTTATTACCTTGCAATGGGATTATCTTTTCATTTTAATCGCTTATCTAGAGGGAAGGTTATTTCTAAGTGTTTTAGTGGATCTGAGGTAGCATTTGGACTTAGAAATCTGCCAAAAGGTGCAATACTGATTGGTATATCAAGATCAGGAGAATCTTCAGAAACAGTTTTAGCGTTGAAAAGGGCTAAAGAACAATTTGGTGTTAAGACAGGAGCCATTACTTGTAACTCAAAAAGTGAATTGGTCAATGTCGCGGATGCTTCTGTGAATCTTGATTTCATAAATGAGGAATCCGTCGTTATGACGCAGTCATTCACTTCTATGGCATTTTTTGGAAGTTTGATCGCACGAGATATTTTTAATCGAAATGATCTTAAGCGTTACATGACATCAATTCCTGATCTTTCAAAGAAACTCTTAGACGATGCCAAAAATTTATTTGAGAAATTAAGGCCAGAAGATTATGAGCATTTTGTTTTTCTAGGCTACGATGAATATTTTGCAACTTCTATGGAAGGTGTTATAAAGGTCACAGAAACTTCTCTTACACCTGCTGAAGCTTATCAAACGTTAGAATATCGACATGGTCCGAAATCAAAAGTGGATGATAAAACATTAGCTGTTATTTTGGCAAACGATTTTATTGTTTCAGAAGAAGAGAAAATGGCAAATGAAATAAAGCAACTTGGTGGAAGCACAATTTTCATATCGAAAGCTAACTTAAGATCCCATAACAATTTGGTCATCCCTGCTGGTGATTTCAGCGATTGGTTTGTCAGAGTGATACCTTTACAGATTATAGGCGTAAGGAAATCTTTGAAAAATGGATTATTACCGGATGAACCTAAAAATCTTACAAAGGTTGTGAGACTCTGAATGAAGTACTTACTTGGAGTAGACGGTGGAGGAACAAAAACGGTTGTGGCGATAGCAAATGGATTTGGAGAAATAGTGAGCCTATCAACAACAGATTCTGTAGATGTTTTAAATGTTTCTTTTGAAGAAGTAGAAGGAAAATTAAAAAACACACTGAATGAAGTTTTATCTAAAGCTAATGTAGAAATCGATGATATATGTTTCTCATGTTTTGGTATGTCTACCTTTGGAGATATACCGGGAACAGAGAAAGAAATCGAGGCGATGATAAAGACTGTATTGCCAAAGAGCATAGTGGTCAACGATGTTAGAGTAGCACTTGAAGGTGCCCTTCCAAATTCTGCCGGGATGATATTGCTTGCTGGTACAGGAGCTATGGCAATGGCAAAAGATGAAGATGGAAGAGTCTTTAGAGTGGATGGTTGGGGAGAACATGTCGGAGATCTTGGCAGCGGATATTTCATAGGACGAATGGTACTACAAACGGCTTTTGAAGAATATGATGGTCGTAGAAAGCAAACTCCTCTTTTGGAGATGGTTAAAGATTTTGCCAAAGTATCGGATTTAAGGGAGATTTTGACGAGATGTAAGGGGTCAAATGTAAGAACTTACATCGCCAGCTTTTCTAAAATTGCTTGCCAAGCAGCTGAACAAGGTTTGAATGAAGCTTCACAAATACTTTCTACATCTGTGCGAGAACTAATCAAAAGTGCCAAGGCACTTGTAAAACAACTCAATTTTGAGCCTATACCTGTATCTTATGCTGGAGGTCTTTTTAATTGTGAGTACTTTAGAGACAAATTCAAATCTTTGTTAGAAAACCTACCAAAAGTCAAAGTTGTTGAACCAGAATTTTTGCCATATGTTGGAGCTTTGGTGATGGCAGCAAAAGAGGTTTTGAATTCTGAAGAATGGTTAGCATTCTATGATGGCCTACATAAAAATGTGAAGGAGTTGTCTGTTTAGAATGAAAATGACACCTGGCAAATATAGAGGCTTTACGAAAATTTCTAACGAATTAGGACAATTTCAGATGTTAGCGCTTGATCAAAGAAGCTCCCTTGAAAAGATGATCAAAGATGTAAAAGGGAGTGTTGATGCAAATGATCTTGTAACGGTAAAAAAGGCTATATTGAAGAATCTATCTGACAAAGTAACGGCCGTCCTTGTAGATGGTGAATATGGATTTCCGGAAAACTTGAAATACGTTTCGCGAAACGCAGGTATAATTCTGTCTGCCGAAAAAAGTGGCTACTTAATCGATGAAAATCATCCTAATGATAGACTAAGCTCCTTGTATAGCAATGAAGTTGTTGAAATCGCAAAGAAAATGGGATTAGATGCTATTAAATTGCTTGTGTACTGGTCTGAAAAATCTTCCGAAAGTACAAAATTGCATCAAATGAAATTAGTTGAAGAGTTAGGTACCAAATGTGCCAATCAAGATATCCTTTACATACTCGAGATTTTGACGTATGACACAAAAGAAAGATCTGATACGATATTAAAAGCTGTGAAAGTATTTAGTGAAGAGAAATACAAAATAGATTTATTCAAAATAGAGCCTATTCTAAGTGATTCAGAATCATATTTGAATCGTGATGATATTTACAAAGCAACCAATGGTAAACCTTGGGTTGTTTTAAGTGAGGGAATGGATGCTGAAAAATTTGCAAAAGTTTTGAATTTAAATTGTCAAATAGGTGCTTCTGGTTTTCTGGCAGGAAGAGCCATATGGAAAAAAGTAGTTTTAAGTGTTGAAGACCCAGAGCGAATGGATTTGCATTTGAAAAATACAGGAGCTTATAATCTAACTTTATTAAAAGAAAATTCCAAAAAGGCTGTTCCTTTTTTTGAAGTTCCTTATTTTGGTGGAATAGAAAATATAGATATCATTTCACAAAACATTTAGAGAGGATAAAAATGTTATCTGAAGAAAGAAGAATGAAGATATTTGAGTATTTAAAGGGCAAAGTAAGTGTGACGACAGATGAACTTATAGAAAAGTTCAATGTGTCGGGAAGTACAATAAGAAGAGATCTTGAATATCTTGCGACTAAGCAACTTATTAGAAGGTCGCACAGTGGAGCTATCGTAAATACACCATACACAGAAGGTAGTTTCATAGTTAATTACAACTTTATGAAAGAAGAAAAGAAGGTTATAGCCGAAAAAGCTGTGAAGTTAATCGGAAACAACGATTTTATTGCTCTAAGTGGTGGCACAACCTCTTACATGCTTGCACGTGCAATAATCAATTCCTCACTTCGAGACTTAACCATACTCACAAATTCTGTGAACATAGCGACTCTTATCATTGAAAGTGTAAAAGATTTTAAACTAATTCTAACCGGAGGTATACCAAGGAAGGGCACTTATGAATGTGTAGGTGAAATAGCATTAAGATCCATTAGAAATTTCAACATAGATAAATTTTTTGTGGGAATAAATGGTATCTCAGTTGAAGGTGGCATAACTTTTTCAAATATGGATGAAGCTATGGTAGCTAAAGAGATACATTCTCATAGCGGTAGAACTTATGTTATAGCAGATCATACGAAATTTGGAGTTGTAAAACCTGTCAGGATACTGGAAATATCCGAAGTAGATGGTATCATAACTGATTTAGTCCCCAAAGATTTTCAAGAAGGATTATCGAATACAGATGAAAGCGTAGAATTTGTTTGATTTAAGTAAGTGTTGAGATAATTTAATAAACACTTATCGTCTCAGCTAAAAGTTTTTATAGCAGCATTTTTATGATTATGAGCAAGTTTAAGAATTGAATTTATTTTTCTTTGTTTCATCACCAAAAAACAGGAGGTGTTAGGCTCATGAGAAAAGTTTGGTTGATCCTCGTAGTGTTGCTGGCAGTTACAGCGGTGTTAGCCTTCTCTGATCAAGTTTTGACAGTTCTGATGCCAATTGGTGGTGGTTATACAATTGATCAGGAAGAGGCTATTTCAGCGGGTTTTGAACAAACCCATCCGAATGTTAAAGTTGACATGACGTTTGTCGGATGGTCAGATCTATGGAACAAAATAGTAACTTCAATAGCGGCAGGATCAGCTCCAGATGTTATGTACATAGGCTCAAGATGGATACCTGAACTTGCTAACATGGGAGCTATTATTCCTTTAGATAGCTATATAACTCCTCAGAAAAAGTCAATGTACTATCCAACAGTTTGGTATACGGTGACTTACAAAGGACACATATGGGGTGTTGAAAAATCCATGTCAACAGAAGTTTTTATTTATAACAAGAAATTGTTTGAATCAGCAGGAATAACATCAACACCAACAAATTGGGATGAATTACTTACTGATGCCAAGAAAATTTACGATCCTTCTAAGGGTATATACGGTATAGCTATGGCGGGAGAGAATTTCATATCTACCCTTTCACAATTTCAGAATTACCTTTATGCAAACAATGGCTGGATTGTAGATCCTAATACTGGTAAAGTTACAATAAATGCCACTCCAGCTGTTCAAGCACTCACACTCTATAAAGAACTCTCACAATACGCTCAACCAGGGATAATAAGCTGGAAAAGAGAAGACCTTTATAAACTTTTTGAAACCGGGAAAGTTGGATTTTATATGGATGAGATCTACAATGTCCCAACATTCATTAAGGATGGCATGGATATAGGGCTATTTTATGTTCCTGGTGGGCCAAGTTCTACGAAACCTTATGGGACAGAAATAATAACTGACAGCATGGCTATAAGTTCTCAGGCTAAAAACAAGGAACTTGCGTGGGAATATATTGACTACATGACAAGTCTACAACAACAAACTAAATGGGATACATCATTAGGTTTTATACCACCAATGTTAGAAGAATCTAAAGCAGCGGCTTTCCAACCGTGGTATTGGCAATTTTATATAAAAGCTTTGAATTATGGGCAAGCTGAAAATACAGGTGTAATAAATTGGACTCCTACCAGGACCATCATAGTAGATGCTATACAGAGCGTTTTACTTGGTAATTCAACTCCAAAAGCAGCGCTAAATGAAGCAGCTCGTGCAATAGAAGCTCTCCAACAACAATAACAATAATTTTGTTGTATGGGAATGTGTTTATTACACATTCCCATTATTTTGTAAAAATTGTGAACCATAGAAAAATTCTTTAAAATAGTTTTAAAAAGAGGTAGTTAGATGATGAGCAGAAAAACGGTTCCGTATATACTTTTAATACCCATATTTGTTTATTTTGGACTCTTCTTGGCCTACCCTTTATATCAAGTTGCTCAAGATTCTTTTTTTAATATGAGTATGTTAAATCCTTTTTATAAAACGTGGGCTGGATTTGACAACTACGGATGGCTATTTAATTCAGTTAATTTATTTAGTATTGGTAGCAATTATTCATATTTTGTACAATCTCTTGTGACAACTGTACCATGGTTAATAGGTTCCGTTTCTCTAAAAATAATTGTTGGTTTATTGGCTGCTTTACTGCTAAATAGCGAATTTTTGATGGGTAAAAAGGTTTATAGAGCTCTGGTTATCGTACCATGGGCTATTCCATGGGCGCTTGCAGCTATGATATGGAAGTGGACATTGAACAACCAATTTGGAATTGTTAATTCGTTTTTGTTATCGTTTCATATAATTAATACTCCAATTACTTTCTTATCAACACCCATTTCTGCATTTATTACGACATTCATCATAGATGCGTGGGCAGGATTACCTTTTATGATCATAATGATATTATCCGGGCTTCAATCTATTCCGGATGACTTATATGAAGCAGCTACATTGGATGGAGCAAATGATTTCACAAAATTGCGTAAGATAACTCTTCCATCTTTGAAAACAGTTCTTTTAACGGTAAGTTTACTCTCAGTTGTGTGGACTTTTAATTCTTTCGATTTTATATGGGTTTTAACAGGAGGAGGACCTGTAAGTTCTACTACGACTTTGCCAATAGCCATTTACAATATTTCGTTTGGAGATGTAGGAGTTAGCGGAGGTATAGGTAAAGCTTCTGCAATGACCATAATTCAAGTTATAATTGTGACGGTCATATCTGTTTTCTATGTGAAAACCCTAGGGAGTGGTGAGGAATATTGAAAAAAAGTAAAAAAGTTAGAATTAAAAAGGTTGTGTATCAGATACTTGCTGTGACTTTAGTCCTTTTCCTGCTTCTGCCAATATATCAAGCTGTAATAACGGCTTTAACGCCAGAAAATCTTCCATGGATTTCTCCGATGCCTTTGATCCCTTTTAAGATAACATTGGGCAATTTTCCAAGTGCTTTCACGGAAGTCTCAAGACTTCCTATATATCTTTTTAACAGCTTTATATATGGATTAGGAGTCAGTCTATTATCTATTGGTATAGCAATTCCTGCTGGTTACAGCATGGCTCGATTTAAATTTGCTATCAGGAGGCCTCTTATGGTTTTTGTCATTTATGCTAACATGTTTGCACCCATAATGTTACTTGTCCCAATTTATGTCGTAATGAGAACTCTTGGTCTTATAAACACTTATTTTTCGGTGATATTAGCTGGATCGATTTTTACAATACCTTTGTCAACATGGCTAATGGTATCATACATGCAAACTATACCAAAAGAAATAGAGGAAGCTGCCATGGTTGATG
>JAPDLJ010000027.1 GCA_025920705.1 Candidatus Jingweiarchaeum tengchongense | reverse complement strand
CACATAAAAGAATTCGAGCCTATGGGTATTCCAATGGTATACAGCGATGAAGTAGACGGAGGATACAGAGCGACAAAACATCTGATCGAAAGGGGGTGCAAACAAATAGCCTTTGTAGGGGCTCAGCCTTACAACACTGCATCGATTGAAAGATGCGAAGGGTACAAAAGGGCCCTAAAAGAAACAGGGATTGAGATCGACGAGAGACTTATAAAGACAGGTGGAATAGAAATAGACGGTGGATACAAATCGGTGATGGAATTAATTCATGACGGTATGCAATTCGACGGGATTTTCGCTTACAACGACTTAATGGCATTTGGAGTTATCAAAGCACTCAAAGAGAACAACATGAAAATTCCCCAACAGGTGAAAGTCATAGGCTATGATGATATACCATTTTCTGCCTTGATAACACCATCTTTGACGACGATGAGAATACAAAAACAGGAAATGGGAAAAGAGTCTTTCAAAATTTTGTTTGATCATGAAACACAGATTTTAAGTACAGAGATAATCGAAAGAGAAAGTACTTGAAAAACATGAAAGGAGGCTTTTTATGAAGAAAGTATTAGGAATTATATCAATATTACTCATTTTAGGAGGGCTCATCTCATTAGCTGCCGGAGGATGGGCTTTGAGTGAATCGGCAACATGGGGAGCTATAACACCCACAAATCCTTCTATAAAGTACGGTGGAACATTTCGGCCTGTTTTAACATGGGGTCCAATGACAGACAGTATAAATCCTTTGTCACCTGCTCCTCAATTACCTTGCATAGGCGATATATATGAACCCCTTTTTTATGACAATCCATTGACAGGCCAAATAACTCCTTTGCTTGGTATAAATTACAAATGGGAAGACAATAATTTAAAGTTGATAGTTAAAACAAGATCAGGAGTTGAATGGTCAGATGGTGTTCCTTTTACCGCAAAAGATGTTGCTTTCACGTTTAACTATGTTAAAAAATATCCAGGGTTAGACACGAATGGTATTTGGTCATCTGTTTCAAGTCTTCAAACAGTTGAAGCGAGTGGAAATAATATAGTTGTTTTCACATTCAGTAAGCCAAATGTTGCGTTATTTTATTACATAGCCCAGCAATTGATAGTTCCTGAACATATATGGAGTAAAATTGATAATCCTATGACGTTCACAAATACTACTAATCCAGTAGGGACAGGCCCATTCTTATTCAAAAATTTTGATGTTGCAAACAATGTAGCAGTAGTTGTCAAAAACCCAAAATACTGGTTGAAAGGAAGGCCTTATATCGATAGTGTAGAATATTATTCTTTAACTGGTTCTATGCCTTTACTTTATTTACTTAAAGGAAAAGCTGATAGCAGTAATATGGGTAGTGGGATGAATCCGTACTCCGAATGGCAGGACAAAAATCCATCTACAAACAAATTTTGGTGGCCTATTATGTATCCTACAATTCTTTATCTCAATGTCATGAAATATCCGTTTAATATATCTACTTTTAGAAAAGCGATAGAAATAGCATTGGATAAAAATTCTATGGATCAAAAGGCTTACTTTGGTCTAGCGGGAGCTGCAAACCCTACTGGAATAATTCCAAATCAAATGAGTGAATGGTTTGATCCATCTTTAACGGCCGCCGCATCCGAACTCAATAGTTATAATCCACAAAAAGCACTTCAACTTCTTGCATCAATAGGATTTAAAGAAAATTCTGCAGGTCAGCTTTGTGATCCAAATGGAAAACCACTTCCATCGTACAAACTTCTTATAGGAGCAGGCTGGGGCGATTATATTTCGATGGCCCAGGTTATATCTCAAAATCTCAAAGCCATTGGTATAAATGTTAATGTAGACCCAGAAACTTACGGAGCTTATGAGTCTTCATTCGAAAGCGGAACTTACGATATGGGATTAAGATGGGGAAGTGGTTATGGGCCAACGCCATACTATTTCTACAATTCGGAACTTAATCCTTCTTTTTCGGCAACAAAAATAGGAGAAACTGCCATAGGAGATTTTGCAAGATATACCAATCCAGCTATAACCGCAGCTTTGAAAACCTATACAGAATCGAGTGACCCAAATATTCAAAAGCAGGCAATTTATACTATTGAAAAGTATATGATAAATGAAGTACCATTTATTCCTGTGACTGGCGAGATGTTCTTTAATGAATACTGGGAAGGTAATCTTGTTGGCTTCCCGTCAGCATCCGATCCGTATATGCCGGCAGCATATGGCGAACCATTGACATTAAATATACACCTTAAATGATAGAAGCAAAATTGCTTTACCTAATTTTAAAATAATCTCCCCTTTTAGAAAGGGGAGACTATCATAAGAAGATTCAAGGAGTGAGAACGGTGAAAAAAGCGAATGGATTTATCGTTATTTTAATTGGGTTGATTATTTTTATTCCTTTTTTTGTAATTTCAACTTCTTTTGGTGCTGAAAACAATTTTTGGATAAATCCCGTTAAAAATGTCGGTTCTAATTTTATAAAAGGCGCGGATGTATCAATGTTGGAGCAAATAGAACAAGAAGGTGGTAAATATTATTTTGATGGAAAACAACAAAATGCTCTTCAGATTCTAAAAGAGAACGGTGTTAATTGGATTCAAATACGTTTATGGAACAATCCCAAAGATGAATCTGGAACTTACTTTGGAGGTGGAAATAACGATGAAAATACAGATCTTCTTATAGCTCGACAAGCCAAAGAATATGGACTAAAAATATGTCTTGAATTTCAGTACAGTGATTTTTGGGCCGATCCTGGTACACAAAACAAACCCGTTAGTTGGTTAAATGATCACGGCGCAAAACTCGAACAAGATGTATATGAATTTACTTCAGAAGTACTTAAAAATTTTGAAGATATCGGTGCAACACCAGATATGGTAATAGTTGGTAATGAAGTTAATAACGGTATTTTATGGCCTGATGGGCAAATATATGGTTCGGGTGGATGGAGTGGTTTTGCCTCTTTAATACAACAAGGAATTAAAGCAGTGAAAAGTGTCGATCCTAAAGCATTTATCATGATTCACGTGGCGGACGCTTCTTTGGATTCTCTTAATTATTTTTTTGATAATCTTATAAACAAAGAACATGTTAAGGACTTTGATGTTATAGGATTATCGTATTATCCTTATTGGGATGGAAGTATTACTCAATTAAAAGACACAATGAACGATTTAAGTGAAAAGTTTGATAAATACATTGTCGTTGATGAAAATTCCTATGCATGGACTTTGGAAACACCATCAAACAATGATGGAACGACAAACACATTTACCGCATCTGAACAGAATAGCGGTGGTTATATTGCTTCTGTACAAGGTCAAGGTACAGAATTAAGAGATGTTATAGCTGCCGTTTCAGACATTCATGATCATAAGGGTTTGGGAGTTTTCTATTGGGGAACAATTTGGATTCCTGTACAAGGTGCCGGATGGAAAAACGGTTTTGGCGACGCATGGGCAAATCAAGCTATGTTTGACTTTAATGGTAATGCCTTGCCATCTTTATCTACTTTCAACCTTGTTTCAGGGACTCAAACATATATTACACCCAAAGTTGTTTCCATAGAACCAATTGAAGTTTCAACAACAGCCGGTAGTCCTCCGACACTCCCCACTGAAGCAAAAGTCATTTACAGTGATGCTTCTATACGTTCACTGCCTGTTGAATGGTCAAAAATCAAGCCTCAGTCATACTCTCAATTGGGGACCTTCACAATTGCAGGTACAATTACAAATATTAGCGCACGAATTTTTGCAAATGTCAAAGTAACAAATAAGAATTATGTCAATAATCCAGGATTCGAAAATGGTTTAACAGATTGGACTGTTACAGGCGACACCAAAGCTATATTTATAAATACAACACAATCTGATGCTTACTCTGGAAAACAATCTTTGGGATGGTGGAGTGCAACTCCTTTCAAAGTTAAAGTATACCAAAAGATAAGTAATTTGGCAAATGGTTATTATACCTTAAGTGCTTACCTTGAAGGTAGCGGTGGCGAAAATGAATTAGATTTATTTGTCATCGATTATGGAGGTACACCTTTAAGCGTAAGTGTACACGATAACGGTTGGAGATCATGGCAACATGCTGTTATTCCACTGATTAAAGTTACAAATGGTCAATGTACCATAGGTATATACATAGATGGTAACAGCAATGATTGGGGTACCATGGATGATGTAGAATTAGTTCACGTAGAAAATAATAAATAGAAAATTTAGAAACATATCTTTTACAAATTACTCAAACAGCGATTTTAAAAATTTGGAGGAGTGAAATGAAAACTTATAGTGTTCAAGTTTTAGATAGTAATAAAAAAATTTACAGTAACCACATCAAATTAGGCGGATTCGATCCTAAAGGTAACAAAATAGGTTTCACCAACTATTTCATGACATTAAATGGTAAGCCCTTTTTTGGCATAAGCGGTGAATTTCATTACAGTCGGTATGATGAAAATCTCTGGGAAGATGAAATAATAAAGATGAAAAATTGTGGAATAAACATAATATCTACTTATGTTTTTTGGATTCATCATGAAGAGCAAGAAGGAAAATTTAACTGGACTGGTAACAAAAATTTGAGGCATTTTGTCGAATTGTGTGATAAACATAAATTGTATATGATAATAAGAATAGGACCATTTAGTCATGGAGAGGTTAGAAATGGTGGATTACCAGATTGGTTGTTTGGTCAAACATTTGAAGTTAGATCGAACAACGAAGATTATCTTAAATATGTCCGTAAGTTTTATTCTGAAATATCAAATCAAATCCAAGGATTATTATTTAAGGATGGTGGCCCAATAATAGGAGTACAAATCGAGAATGAGTACATGCATGCAGGTGCTCCATGGGAATTAACAACAGGTGTAAGTAATGATTGGGTTACCGCAGGGCATGATGGAGAATCGCATATGAAAATATTGAAAAATATTGCCGTAGAAGAAGGAATTATTTCTCCCATTTATACCTGCACAGCATGGGGCGGTGCAGCAGCACCTACGGATGAAATGCTTCCAATGTGGGGAGGATATGCTTTTTGGCCATGGATTTTTTATGGAGATGTAAAAGAGCATCCAGCGACTCCAGAATATATATTCAGAGATTATCATAACAACGAAAATCGACATCTTTATAATTTTGAGCCTCAATATAATCCTGAAGATTATCCTTATGCATGCTGTGAAATTGGTGGAGGAATGACTGTGTTTTACAAATATAGATTCATCGTTCCTCCTGAGAGCGTTAAGGCAATGAGTATCGTTAAAATTGCAAGTGGAGCAAATTTTATAGGATATTACATGTTCCACGGTGGTTCAAATTTTAAAGGGCATATAAATGTTTATTTGAATGAACATGCAGTCCCAAAAATATCTTATGACTTCCAAGCTCCTTTAGGAGAATTTGGACAAGTTAGAGAGTCCTATAAACATTTAAAACTTCTACATTATTTTCTAAAAGATTTTGGGGAAGAGCTTTGTGAAATGAAAACCATACTCCCTGAGGATGCTGACAAAATAGTTCCAGATGATGTCAAGACTTTAAGATATGCTTTAAGGGTAAAAGGCAATTCTGGATTTCTATTTATAAACAATTATCAGGATCATATTCAAACGCAAAGGCAAGATGAATTCAAAATAAATATTAAATTGAGTAATGAAAATGTACTAATACCTGAGATCGGGGCAATGTCACTAGAGAAAGATAACAGTTGCATACTACCTTTTAATATAAATCTTGATGGGATAAATCTAAAATATGCCACTGCTCAGCTGATAACCAAGATCAATTATAATTATGAAGACTACTACTTTTTTTTCATTCCGTCTGGAATGCAAGGTCAATATTGCTTTGATAGTAGTGACATTGCTAACATAAAAATTGAAAATGGAGAATATGAACAAATGAACAATGAAACTATTGCATATATTGATAAAAACGCGAAAAGTTTACTGAATCTAACTACTAAAAATGGTCGTAAAATAAACATTTGCACTCTTACTGAAGCAGATAGCCTGAATTTTTGGAAAGTTAGATTTAATCACAAAGAATATATTGTTATAACAAACGCAAATTTAATCGTCTCAGAAAATGAATTCAAACTTGAATGTATGGAAACAGAAAATGTTTATCTGAGCATATTTCCTAAATTTAATAACATTAAATCAATAGTTGGTGGGCAATTAGAATCAGAAGTCAATACGGGTATATTTTTAACTTATAAAATAAATTTAAACATTAGAATGTTTAACTATGAAGTAAAACCAATAGCTAAAAATAAAGTTATAGTGAATTTTAAAGATAATTTTGATGAATTTAAAGAAGTGTTAATGAAGATCGATTATTTTGGAGACATTGGCTATGCTTTCATTGAAAATGAACTTATAAATGACAACTTTTACAATGGCTCAACCTGGGAAATAGGATTAAAGAGATTTGAAAAGCAATTACTGAAAAATGGAATGCGGATCTATATCTCCCCAGTAAAAAGCGATTTTATTATTAACAATGATTCACCTATGGCGGGAAGAAATGAATTCTCAGGGGAAAAAGTCGCTATAATAAATTCAATTCAAATCGTGCCAGTATATGAAGTAAAAATAGATTTCGGAGTATAGAGATATTCATTTGAAAATATAGGATGTCCCAAAATTTGGGTTGGAAGTTCGACATTTGTACAAAAGATTTAGTATAAATAGATTCCTGACATTATCCCAATTTCATCAAATTTTCAAAATCAAGACATTTTTCAAAGTAATTTAACTCATGTCAAGATTACAGTAAATATTACAGATAGATTTAAACATTCTGAATCACCTCATGCTCTTTGAAAATTAGATATGCAAGTTTTATTAAAATCATCCAATGTCTCTGTCCAGACTCTGTCCGTAAATTGCATTTCCCAAGATTGAATTCTTGTTTTGTGCTTTTGAAGTAAGTCTGACCATTTTTCAAGGTATGTCGATACAATCTCAATTCCGCTCATACTTATGTCCGTACTCACAAGCACTATTTCCCTGTATGATTCATCTTTGCACACGATCATCTTCATTGGGAATCTAAAGTCTTGTATCTCACTATTGTTTCATGCACATAAGTCTTTTCACCGTTGATTTCAAAACATTCGAATTCAGATTCAGATAATCCTTCGATGTACTTCGATATCTTTCCAATAAAACCTGTCGTTGTGTCATGACAAATATAGCTTCCTCTTAGTCAATGAATTTCATTCCATACCATATAACCGCTGCTTCTACAAC
Organism: Candidatus Jingweiarchaeum tengchongense; assembly: GCA_025920705.1. Classification (GTDB taxonomy): domain Archaea; phylum Nanobdellota; class Nanobdellia; order Jingweiarchaeales; family Jingweiarchaeaceae; genus Jingweiarchaeum; species Jingweiarchaeum tengchongense. Next base: position 680 of record JAPDLJ010000027.1, on the reverse strand, counting down.
ATGCGAATGTGTAAACCATTAATCTCCAAGCAAAATCGAGCCTTTTATCTCTTTGGCATTATCTTTCAACCATTGTATGAGTTGATCATTTTTCGTAATTTGTTGTGCTGCCGATGTACCCTTTACGTTTGAAAATAGCATCTCTAATGGAAGAGATGTCTCGTTTGAAATAGCACCTATCGTCAAAACTATCTGAGCATTTTGAAACTTATTCTTGCAATGATCATATGCCTTGGTAACAAATGGAATCTTTCTACCCTTTCTTGGTAATTGAGTATCATCTACAACTAAAAGCATGGGCTCATGTTTAAACTTTTCAATTGTTTTCTTGGTTATCTCTTTATCCAATTTCGACCACATTTGTGCATGTGCATTCATAAACCTTGTCAATGTGTGCGATAAGTCAATTAAGGCCATTGAAATAGATGAGATTGAAGAATACCTCTTTTTGATATACTTGAACAAGTGCAAGCAAATCTTGAAATAGAACTTTTCAATGTCACAAAAGAAATTACCAAAATCTTTTTCCAAAAATGAGCGAATAGATGTTAGAACATGCCGACCACACTCCTTAGGTTTTTGTTGATAGAAATATTCTAAGTCGAATGTGGTCGGCTTTTCAATAGAATCTTGCTTGTCAAAGAACTTTAAATCTATTCTTAACATCCCTTGTCACATTC
>JAPDLJ010000026.1 GCA_025920705.1 Candidatus Jingweiarchaeum tengchongense | reverse complement strand
TCAGTCCCGAGGAAAATCTCAAAAAAGTTGAATTATATCCTGAAGGGTTTTATTTCCCTGCAGGAGGCGCTTCTGTAAGACACATTGCAGCTCCGGGCCACGTAACGCTTGCAAGGTTAACGCGAAAGAACGGAAAGTACTGGATGGCAATATTACCTGCAGAGTTTTTGGATTTTGGAGAAAAGAAAAACGAAGAAAAAGCAAAAGCAACTCAAATCGAATGGCCTCATGCTTTCGCAAGATTGGAAGTCAGCGCAGACGAATTTTTATCGACATACGATTCAAATCACACACACGGTGTCTACGGCGATTGGGTCGACGAACTTGTGGATTTTTGTAAGATAGCGGGAATTGAATACAAGGTATACAAATAAACTATCTGGCTCATAAGAGCCAAAATTTTAAGAAAGGAGATCAAAGATATGAAGTGGGTTTTATTGATGGTATTTGTACTTTTAGTAGCAATCGGAATATCAAGTATAGCTGCTGTTACAACCATAACAATAGCAACAGTGGCAAACCCTGACATGGTTATTATGCAAGCACTTTCTCCCTATTTCGAAGCATTACATCCAAACATAAAATTAAATTGGGTGATTCTTCCAGAAAATGAATTGCGACAAAAAGTCACTACTGATATAGCAGTGCACGGGGGAGCTTACAATGTGGTTACAATAGGTGATTATGAAGTTCCACTTTGGGCAAAAAACGGATGGCTTGTTCCGTTTACAAGTTTACCGGCTACTTACGATGAGGGAGACTTAATTTCTTCAATCAAGGATTCTCTTTCTTACAAGGGAACTTTGTATGCTCTTCCATTTTATGGGGAATCTTCGATGATTTACTACAGAAAAGATCTATTTGCAAAAGCGGGTTTAGTAATGCCTGAACATCCTACATGGAATCAAATAGAAACATTCGCAAAGATTCTAAATGATCCTTCTCATGGAGTATATGGAATAGTACTGAGAGGAGAACCAGGATGGGGAGAAAATATGGCCCCAATTGATACTGTTATAAATGCTTTTGGCGGTGAGTGGTTTAATATGCAGTGGCAACCACAATTGACAAGTCCAGCATTTGAAAAAGCTGTTAATTTTTATGTTAATTTAGATAGGAAATATGGCCCTCCTGGTGTAACTTCAATGGGATTTACAGAGTGTGAAACATTCTTCGCAGGTGGACATGCAGCTATGTGGTATGATGCAACTGTTGCGGCAGGATATTTATCAGATCCAAAAACTTCCTCAGTCGCAAGTGATGTTGGATTTGCTTTTGCTCCTTCAGATGTGAAAAAGAATACCGGATGGTTATGGTCGTGGGCTTTAGCAATTCCTTCATCAATCCCAGCATCCTCTGAAAAATCAGAAGCTGCTAGAACCTTTATATTATGGGCTACTTCAAAGCAATATATAAAGTTAGTTGCTGAAAAATACGGATGGTTACTTGTCCCTCCTGGAACACGCTATTCAACATATGAAAATCCTAATTACTTGAAAGTAGCTTCAGCTTTTGCTCTTATAACTGAAGAATCAATAGATAATGCTGACATACTTCATCCAACAGTAAACCCTGTACCATATATTGGCATTCAATACGTTGATATTCCTGAATTCGAGGCAATAGGAACACAAGTTGGCCAGTATATAGCTGCTGCTTTAGCAGGTACTCAATCAGTTGAGACAGCACTTCAACAATCACAAGACTATGTATTAAATATCATGAAAGAAGCTGGTTATATAAAGTAAAGTTTGTAATCGCGATGCTCTTAAAACATCTATAAGGGCATCGCGAATTTTCAAATTATATCAAGTAAAGTTTAGAAGTGAAGTATTTGGCTTTTACCTTTCGGCGATGGCCATAGTTGTGTGATAGCAACTTCGTGCGAGAAATTTGAGTTGTCAAGTGTAAACACTTATATTTTATGTTTCATTTTCAAAATAGATTTAGTATAGTTTAGGAGAGTGTTGTCATGCCAAGTAATAATAATGCAGCAGAGAGAAAATCATTTCAAAGAAAGTCTGTGAAAAGTACTTCGTATCTATTTTTATTACCTACTATTGCTTATCTATTTATTTGGATGGTAATTCCATTATCAATGACAATATATTATTCTTTTCAAAAATATAATATCCTCTTACCATATATCCATGGTTTTAATGGTGTAACTAATTATTATCAAGTGTTTATATCTTCTGATTTTCAAGCTTCTGTTATTAATACTTTGATATTAGTTGGTGTTTCTTTATTATTTACAATAGTTTTGGGAATTCTGATAGCCTTAATTTATAGTACAGATTTTTGGGGTAAGAATTTCGCCAGAACTTTGTTTATAACACCTTTTTTTGCCATGCCGATTGTAAATGGTCTTCTTTGGAAAAATATGATTTTGAATCCTACGTATGGTTTATCAGCATGGTTTGAAAGAATGATAGGAATATCCCCTATAAGTTGGCTAGGATCTTTCCCGCTTTTGTCAATAATAATTATCGTGGTTTGGGAATGGCTTCCGTTTTCTGTTTTGATTTTTTTGACGGCTCTTCAATCCGTTCCGGAAACAATAATAGAAGCAGCTAGAATTGATGGGGCTGGTAAATTATCAGAATTTTTCTACATAATCCTGCCAAACATATTTCAAACTATTTACGTAGTCTTGATGCTTGAAACAATGTTTTTCATTTCTATCTTCGCTGAGATTTTTGTTACAACATCTGGGGGACCAGGTTTAGCATCGACGAATTTGCCATATTATATTTATTTACAGGGATTTTTTGCCTGGAACGTTGGAAAAGCTTCAGCAGCAGCTGTAATTACTGTTATCATAGCTAATATAATAGTTTTATTCTTTGCGAACTTCCTTTCGAAAAAGCTCAAGTTTGGAGGAGAATGATAATGAAATCAAAAAAAAGATTAGAAAAATTTACAATAGGTGTAATTGGTTTTGTTATCGCTATAATTTTTTTCTTTCCTATATTTTGGATGTTTCTTACAAGTTTCAAAACCGAAGTTGGAGCTTTTTCGATACCACCCGAATTTCTTTTCAAACCTGTTTTAACAGCCTATCAAGCAGTTTTTGCTAGAGGAGACGTGCAAAAATATTTCATCAACACTATAATTTCTTCTTTTGGTTCGACATTAATTGCATTGATAGTAGCAATTCCAGCGTCTTATTCACTTGCTTTTTTGAAACCTAAGGGAAGAAATTTTACATTATTATGGATTATTTCAACGAAAATGATGCCTCCAGTAGGCGTACTTATTCCTATTTATATTGTATATACCAACTTAGGATTGATCGATAATATATGGGGATTAACAGCGATTTATGTGATGATGAATTTACCTATAATGGTGTGGTTACTCTTTGATACATTTAGCAATATACCTCTTGAGATACTGGAAGCTGCAAAAATAGATGGAGCGAGCACATATAAGTTGATCACTAATGTATTGTTACCAATTTCAAAAAGTGGAATTTGGTCTGCCAGCTTACTTTCGGTAATCCTTGCTTGGAATGAAGGATTTTGGTGTGTAAATTTGACAAATGTGAATGCTGCTACACTTGGTGTTTTCATATCTTCATTTAAAGCAGGAGAAGGATTGTATTGGGCTAAAATGTCAGCAATTTCAACTTTAGCTGTTATTCCTGTTATTATCCTTGGATGGATCGTTCAAACACAAATAGTCAGGGGTTTAACATTTGGAGCATTGAAAGAATAAACATTTGGGTATTTTCCCAAAAATTAAAGTTTTGTTCATTCATAAAAATCTAATTTGCTGATTACTTTACGTGGTGATAAATTGGTATAACAGAGACATGGATAAAAGGACATTAGAATGGAGAAGAATAAGAGCACAAGAACTGAAATAATAAGGCTTGAAACAGGACAATATAGTTGTGGAAAGGAAAATGATAATAATTTGAGATAATTCATCGATTCACATAGAGCAAAAAGATAAAAGAATTTTTGAAATCAGGCGGAGCAAGCAGAATACACCTGGAAAAGTGTTACTAGGATATGTACGAAAAGATATGGAGCTGGTTAAAAATAGTAGAGCTGAAGAAACGTTGTTTTGAAGATTTAACTTCTTTAAAAGTAAGATGGTTATTGAAATAACAAGATACCTTATAAAGTGTAGTGCATCAAGAATGTATTGACGAATGTATATGAGATGCTCCCAAAGTTGATACAGTCAAAAGTAGAGACCATGTACTTATGAATATATCGTTTTATGGAAGTATTACATGTAAATACATAACAAATTAAACCGCTTGTGCGGTAATCAGTAAGATGAAAGGAGAGTTATATATGGTAATAGACAAATTTTATTTGAAGGATCGTGTAGCAGTCGTAACAGGTGGAAATCAAGGAATAGGATTTGAAATTGCAAAAGCTATGGCTGAAGCGGGTGCGTTGGTGATAGTGGGAGACATAAGCGAAGAAAGCCTGGAAATAAAAACACTTAGAAATTCTGGCAGGAAGATCGATTACGTTTTCTTAGATGTCAGAGACAGCAAAAACATAGATCAAGTGTCCAAAAAGATTTTTGATACTTATGGTCATATAGATATCCTTGCTAACATTGCTGGCATAGTTGTTAATACTCCTTTATTAGAAACAACAGATGAGGAATGGGAAGAAGTGATAAATGTTAATCTCAATGGTGTATTTCGATGTTCAAGGAGCTTTGGTAAATATATGGCAAAAGATAAAAAAGGGTGCATTATAAACATGGCTTCAATGTCTGGAATTGTAGTTAATACTCCGCAACCTCAAGCATCTTATAATGCCTCTAAAGCAGGCGTAATTTTATTGACGAAATCTATGGCAAGTGAATTGGCTCCTTTTGGTATACGCGTAAATGCTATAGCACCTGGATATGTTGCAACTCCTCTTACAAAAAAGGGTATGTCTAACAAAGAATGGAGTGAACGTTGGTTAAATATGACACCAATGAAAAGAGTTGCTGAACCTGAAGAAATAGCTCCTTTAGCTTTGTTTCTTGCCTCAGATGCTTCAAGTTTTATGACTGGCAGTGTAGTCATAATAGATGGCGGTTATACTATATGGTAAAAAAATGAAGGGAAGTGTTATTCAAATGAAAATTTTTCTTATAGAAACGCCAGGAGTTTATAAATATACGGAAAAAGCGTACCCTGTTTTACCAGATAAAAATGAAAGTATATTGAAAGTTTTGGGATGTGGTATTTGTGGCACAGATCCAAAAATCTATAAAGGAGAAACGATAGCCAATTATCCTTTAATTCCTGGACATGAAATTATGGGAATTATAGAGGAATCTTCTGAATTCGAGAAAGGGCAGTTTGTAACAATTGATCCTAATAAGGCCTGCGGTAAGTGTCACTTTTGTAGAATTGGAAAGCCAAATTTGTGTCAGAATTTGGAAGCAGTGGGCGTTACAAGAGACGGGGGGTTTGCAGAATACGTTAAAGTTGATAACTCTCAGATATTCATGCTTGAAAAATCTGTTCCGGTTGAAAGAGGCATTTTTTCAGAGCCGCTTTCTTGCATTCTCAATGGATTTGAAAGATCGAACTTTTCCTTTGTCTCTGATGTAGCGATAATAGGTGGTGGAGCGATAGGCTCGATTTTTGGGATGCTTTCCAAAAGATTTACAATAGGAAAAGTTATAATATTTGAAATTGCTCAAGAAAGACGAAGTTACATTGAAAAAGATCTAAAAATATTCTCTTCAGATCCAAGAGAATATAAGGGAAAAAAGTTTGATACTGTCTTTGAATGTTCTGGAACAACGGAAGGACTCAACTTTGCAAGAAATATAATTGAAGATGGTGGGACAATAGTCATCTTTGGTGTAACACCTCACGGGAAAAAAAGTGAGATAGAACCTTTTGATGTCTACAAGCGTGAATACAATATATCTGGATCTTATGTTAATCCCTACACGATGGAAAAAGCAGTTAAGATTATAAATTCTGGCGAATTTTTGTTTGAGAAACTTGCTTCCGACGTTGTAGAACTTGACAAAGTTTTTGAATTTGTCACTAGCAATAAAAAGCCATTTATGAAAGCTATTTATAAACGATAAAATCAATATGCTGGTATTTTTTAAATTTTAAGGTGTGTCAAGAAATGTGAGGTGAAAAAAGTGAAAGCATTTTATCTGGAAAGCATCAAGCAATTTTCAAAGAAAGATATATCAATACCTTCTCCAAATGCCGGAGAAGTGCTGGTGAAAGTAAAAAATGTTGGGATATGTGGTTCGGATGTTCATTATTACGAATATGGGAAGATCGGAAATTTTGTCATTGAAAAGCCTCTTATATTAGGACATGAAGCAGCCGGAGATGTTGTGGCCGTTGGCTCTGAAGTTAAGAATCTAAAAGTTGGCGATAGAGTAGCCATGGAGCCGGGAATTCCTTGTGGGAAATGTAAGTTTTGTAAGAGTGGTAGATATAACCTTTGTCCTGACATTAAATTCTGGGCAACTCCCCCTGTAGACGGCACGTTTACAGAGTATGTAACACACCCGGCAGATTTCTGCTTTAAATTGCCTTCTGATGTGTCTTACGAAGAAGGTGCTATGTTCGAACCCTTAGCTGTAGGTTTATGGGCAACTGAAAAAGCAAATCTTAAACCAGAAAATAGCGTGGCGATTCTTGGTGTTGGTACGATAGGAATGATGACGTTGAAAAGCGTACTTGCCGTTGGCATAACTGATGTTACAGTATTTGACGTTTCTGATTTCAAATTAGACATGGCAAAACAATTTGGAGCCAAGATTGTGAATTCAAAAGACCCAAGTATATTCAAAAATTATTCAGATGCATTTGACGTTGTATTTGAAACAGCTGGAAACTCTATTACCACTTCTAACACGGTTAATTTGGTCAGTCGAGGAGGTACAATTATCTTAGTGGGATTGCCATCAAAAGATGAAAATATTTTGAATACTAACCTTTTGAATTCAAAAGAAGGTGTTATAAAAACGGTTTTTAGGTATGCCAACATGTATCCCCGTGCATTACAATTAGTTTCATCTGGGAAAATACAACTGAAGCCTTTGATCACGAAACATTTTGATTTTGATCAACTTCCGGAAGCGTTTGATTACATTGTGAAAAATAATGACAAAGTCATAAAAGTAATGATGAATTTTTAGGCGATATTATGCAATTCAACGATTCTCAGATTATGCGTTTTGGTTTTAAGAAATTATAAACATGACAGTCTATATCTAAATAAATCCTAAATATGAGCAAAGTTGCATAATACAATATTCTCATTTTATCAACAAACTCTCTTAATCCCATTCGGTCTTTGACATTTAACCAGAATTGAGATTCCATCCATACCGTAAAACAGATTTGGTACGCTTGTTCATATCACTCAAAAGTATCTTTATCCCATCGACAACAACTGTTATATTTGTCCTTATTCTTCCTACGAGTGTATAAGGCTTTTGAAATGATCTCAAAGCATGTTATGCCTTCGTCAGTCAAAAGTATAAGATCACCCAAAGGAAAAAGAGTCGATCATTCGAATGAATTGCTCAATTGAGGTTTGAGAGAAATTGATCGTGGCTGTAAAGACATGGAAGTATAATCTTGAATCATAAGACAGATGCAAAAGATTCCATTCCATTTACAACACGTCTTTCTATTAACGAATAATGCTTCCCGATAAATTCAATCGATTTGACACCATATTTTCTTATGATTGTTTCGTCGAGGAGAAGGTATTTTGTTTTTATCATGAGAATATCTCTTGTAAGTAAAGAAGATTGTTAAAAAGGAGAACGATGAAAATGCTCAAAGGAATAGATCCAGTCATATCACCGCAATTATTAAAGATTTTGGATGAAATGGGACATGGAAGTGAAATATTAATTGCAGATGCGAATTATCCAGCAGAAACATCTGTGCAAAATAATTCGATCGTTACCAGAGCTGATGGAATTGGAATACCAATGCTACTTAAAGCCATTCTTAAACTTTTTCCTCTTGATACATTTTTAGATTACAATGTTGTTTTTATGTTGCCAGAAAAGGGAGTTCCAGAGATATGGAAAGAATATGAACAAATTCTCAAAAATTCCGGAGAAGTTGTAAAAATAAAAAAAGTTCCGAGGTTTGAATTTT
>JAPDLJ010000025.1 GCA_025920705.1 Candidatus Jingweiarchaeum tengchongense | reverse complement strand
TTGAAACTCTAATTGAAAATTTCCCCGGTACAGATGGATTATAAATAACACCTTCAGCGATGCTTATAGAAAGAACCTTGTCAAAAAACGGAGAAATGTCTCTTGCAGGGACTAATTCAATAGTATTACCAGAAATATCAGATCTCATGTATACCGCTGCAGGATTTAAACCATTAACCAGAAAATTTTTATTAAATATTGAAGACTTGTTAATCCTAAAACTGCTTGGAAAACTCAAGTAAACTGAATCTGCATTTTTAGTTAAATAACCATTTACACCTAGCGTAACCATTATGTCGATGTTTGAAGTTGCTCCTACTTTTGGAAGTTTTTCTAACACTTGTACCTCTTTAATTGCAGATCTTATAACTTTGTAATTACTGGAAGGTATAGATATGATTAATGAATTTCCAAGGTAGAAATTCACATTTAAAGTATAACAGTCTCTTGGCATTGTTGGATTTATAATCCCAGCTTCTCTCGGTAAAACTATTTCTATTTCTTTGCTAAGTGTTAATTTATCAGACAAATTAATTATATACTGTAATTTGTCAAAAACTTGCCTTATTGATAAACTTTCGATATGAATTCCATTAACAGTAACTTGTTCAATAAAGGAGGTATCCACCTTGTATTCCAAATCGGGTGAACTATCCTTTTGTAAGTAAACAGAACTAGTATCTTCTGGAAAAGAAATTATCAACCTATCAGCCTTAAAACTTGTTTCTAAACCACTTAAGAAAATTCGATAACCAGAAACAGCTCCTGCATGATTGTCCTCTAATTCAACTAAAAAAAAGGAAGATAGCCCAAAAGATCTGGGAATAAAGGACATAAACATTATAAGAGCAGTTAAAAATAATACCAACCTACTAAAACCTATTTTCATTTGCACATACGCCTCCTAAAAGTCATTAATTTTATTTATCTTAATTTATAAATTATAATTACGGTCTTTGTATCTTTGTCCCAATTAACCTCAGCTCCTAAAATTTCTGAAACAAACCTTAAAGGAACAAAAGTTCTACCATCTATAATAACTGGTGATACATCAATCTTAATTTCAATGTCGTTTACTTTAGCAATATTTGAACCAATTTTGAGAGTAATCCTCTTTTCATTAAGGACTATGCTCACAGTTTTGCTGGTTGGATCATAACTTACTTTGGCTCCAAAAGCTTCTGCTATGAACCTAACTGGAACCATTGTTCTGTTAGAGATTATAACAGGTGCAACATCAAGTTTTACTTCATTTCCGTTAACTAAAGAATATTTAGAACCAACTTTCAGGACAATTTTTACATCCGTTGAATAATATACCGTAAAGAATAATGAGCTTTTATTCTGAGCTTGATCAAAAGACGAAACCGAAATATTTAAATTTCCCTGCTTTATGTTCTCAATGTAAAAGAAAAATGAGCCGTCAGCAAAAATTGGAATTTCTTCGTCGTTAACAAAAACCCTACATCCTGGCTCGGTCTTACCTAAAACTTTGAAAGGTAAGTTACTGATAACCTGATTATTTTTTAAATTTGATACTTCAATTTTCGGAGGGATTGTGTCAACTGTTACTCTTATCGTAGTTGAAGAGGTATTTCCTGCTAAGTCAACCGCAGCAAAAATCACCTCGTTTAATCCCTCTTTCAGTTGAATGGTTTTTTCAAAGTTATTTGAAGGATCTAATGCAACACTCTCACCATTTATAGTAAGAGTAGCTAACTCTGACAGGTTTCCCTTAAAAGTGACTTTGGTTGTGTTAATTGATGAGTTGTTTAAAGGCTCAATTATATCAATTTTCGGAGGGATTGTGTCAACTTTGAAACTAACCTTCCTTGTTTCCTCTTTTCTTCCATTATAATCAACTCCATAATAGTAAATTGTGTGAACACCTTCGGGAATTTTCAATAACAAACTTTCAAGTTTCTTTGCGGGCGGTTCATCCACATAATAATAGAGAACAGGATTTTGATCTACTGAGCTTGTAATGACAAACTTTATTAAAGGTTGGGTTATATAAAAGCCATTTTCTCCATCGGGTTTTTCTGGAATTATTGTCATCTTTGTCTCGGGTGGATTTCTAAATTGGAACATATTTGATTGAACCTTTTCCATTTCCTTATTTGTGAATATGTAAAAGCTATAGTACTTTTCAAACTTTGGATTATAAATTCCACTTTCAGGGAGGATTTGAATTTCAACAATACTATTAGCTTGAATCTCATTATCAACCTCTATTTCAACTGTGTTGTCGACCACAGACACATTAGAAGGATAATTATTGTTAATTAAAATAGCTTTTCTAATTATCTCTTTTGGCAGTAAAAAATCTTTAGGTATTATTATGCTTATAACATCTCCTTTAGTTAAATTACCACTTTTACCAGTCTTGAAAGTGATTTTAAAATTAGAGGGTCTACCTGTTGTATCATCAATTAACTTTACGTTAACATTGGAAATTTTCGACTTTATTATTTCAACCCAGGAATTCACAAATTGAGCATCCGACGAAGTTGCAAGACCTACACTATAAATCCCAACATCTGTAGGGTTTTTAATTCCTGCGCTTTCGAGTACTCTTATTTCCACGTCTGCGTTACCAGGAATACTTGTAGGGACAGTGATTTTCAAAATACCTTTCGAAACCTCAATCTTCTCAGGCTGTAATGATTTTCCACCAGTAACTATATTCACTGATTCAATTTTAATAAATGAGGGCACCGAAAAATCGTAAGGAAGTTTGATAAAAACTTTCCCTACTTTAGCCTCCAAACTGCCGTTTTCTGAAGTTCTAAACTTTATTGAAAAACTAACAGGAAATTCTTGGTTTGCTGGATCAATTTTGAAGCTGTACAAAATAGGTAAATTACCGGTAACTTCAAAAGTTTTGAAAGAGAATTTTGTATCCTTGCTTGTCGCTACTTGAATTGCATATTTGCCAGCCAATTCGGGATTAATAATTCCAAAATTATCATAAATATTAATAATACACTCAGCGCCAGGACTTATAAACCAGCTCTCAGGCATATAAACTCTCAATATATTCTTATTAATCTCAACTTTGCTTGGTGTTCCTAAATTTAGAAGTATCAAGCTTGGGTTGGGGATAGAAGGTAAAATAACTTCTTTTGGAAAAACTATATCTACAAAATCACCCGTCTGAAAACTAAGAAAACTTTCGTTTGAATTTCTAAAACTAATCTGATAACCTGATGTCTTTCCTGCTAAACTATTACTTAAAGAAACTAATAAGTTTTGTACTTGTGTATCTCCCGATCCCAATTTATCAGTTATAAAAACTTCAATATTAGCTGGCAACGGTTCTTCATCAGTCCACATGTATAAATCATAAAATCCTGGTTCATTGGGAGTTTCAATGTTCGCGAGTGCGCTTATATCAAAAATAATTCCCGTCATCTCGAGATTGTCAAATCTGGAAAGAAATGAGCTCAATTCAAATTTTATAGTAGATCCATCAACTATTACTGAAGAGGGGTGTGTTCTTGCTTTTCCGATCTCGACCGATGCGGGATCAATTTTCGAAGGCAAAACAAACTCCTTTGGAAACTTCAAATATACATTCTGACCCTTCGACAAGGAAACGTTTAACTGTAAAAGAAAATTTATAGAAATCCTGGAATTAGTAATGGGAGGGTTAATTTCTACCTTTAAAATTGAAATCGAAGTTGCGGCATACAAGCTATAAAAGAAACTAAATACTAATATACACAATAAAGAAACAAATACTAATGTTTTTTTCATTTCAACGGCTCCTATTTATGTATTTAATGCTATGCTAATTATATTATAAATTGCAACAAAGACAAAAATCTAATTTTAAAAAAGGCTTCTTTACCATAAATCAAAAAAGCCCCCCTTTCGGGGGGCTTCATTGATATCTAGGTTATCCTACTAACCTTGCATTGTGATGGTCACAATGTAGTTAACAGGATCCCACTCGACTTGTGCACCAAGACCTTCAGCAATTACACGGACAGGAACCATTGTTCTTCCGTTCTTAATGTATGGAGGAACAATAGAGAAGACGTTTCCGTTAACTACTGCCGTGTTGTTGCCAATCTGGAGGCCAATTTGGTTGTTGCCAAGAACAACTGTGATACCCTGTGTTTCAGGTACCCAGGTTACTTGTGCACCAAATGCCTCTGCAATTGCTCTCAAAGGTAAGAAGGTTCTACCTTCTCTGATTTCTGGTGCAGCATCAAGCTGGACAACTTTTCCGTTAACTGTCATAATGTCGGAACCGATCTTGAGGACGATCTTTGTTACCTGAGGAACAACATAAGAGACCTTCAGTGTTGCGGTACCAACATTGCCAGCCGCATCGTATGCAGATACTGTAAATGTGTTGTCACCAGGAACAAGATCAAGAACTGCCTCGAATGTTCCATCTGGTGCAAGGGATGCTTGTTTTGCACCAATCCAGACAGAAACAACACCGACATTATCGGTTGCCTTACCTGTAACCTTAACGGTTGCAGTAGTTACCTTATCTGGTGCAGAAACTGTCACTTTTGGTGCTTCTTTGTCAACTACTGGCGCCTTGTAAACTGCGGTAAAGGATGCTTTAGTATTAATACCATACCAGCCGCAAGGTAATGCGCATTGTAAGTTAGAAGGTAGAGTTACAGTAGCAGTCACACTGTATTTTCCTGAGAATGGAGGAACAAATGCCCAATCTGCATGGCCATCTTTATCTGTAAGAGCTCCAGTCGCAGTCCAAGTATAACCATCTGCACCAGATGAATTGCCAGAAAGCAATGAAACGCTAATGTTAGGCGCACCATGTCCATGAGCATCTTTCACGGTGAATGTAAGATGTGTTGCAGTTGCAGGAATCGTAAATGGAACTTCGGTTGGATCAACGCTAACTGTAGGATCAACAAACTTAAATGTGGTAACTGAGATTTTTGCCCCATTGCTTACAAAGTATAGTTTTGCCTGAGGTGTATCTGCAAGGTTAGGATTGTCGTATCCTACAACCCTTAATGGTAATCCGTAAGAGCAGCCTGGACCTTCAACTACACCACAAACCTTAGATGATGGCAATCCGCATGAATTATTAACTGCAGAAATTGAGAGCGTCCAATTAGGATCAGTTGAGAAATCATGAATTCCTCTTGGATCTACTGCTTTGACGTAAATTAATTCATCAAAGCCAGTTGTCAGTATACCATCATTGTCAATTACTGATCCATCTTTAAGGCCGAGCTGAACTGTAAATGTCGGCTTTAGAACCTTGATTTCAATTGATACAGTCTCTTTAACCTTGTAATCTGTTCTATAGGATTCCCCAACAATCTTAAAGGTTCCAGATGTGGAGAATGGTCTATTGAACACAAACCTATAACCAGTATCGGTCTTCGATGAAGTTACTGTCATACCGCTCTCTAAATTGTAATATACAAATGAAGGCTGTGTCCAACCGGCAATACCCTTATCATACGAGAAACCAGGGTCTGTGATGTCAATAATTGCAGGAACACCTGCTAACATTTCATCAGGATCAACGGTTCCCTCAGTAATTGTAGCAGATGAATTAAGAGTATTTACAGATGGAGTTACACCAAATGGATTGAATTCCTCTGCAATCATCGGGTAAGTAATAATAGGTTGTCCACAAGTATCAAATTTCTGGCTCTTGCCAAATACCTTTACGACAATGGTATTATTAACTGTAGTCTGATTAAATGAAATTCCTTGTAATCCGAACGGGCAATCTTGATACTTCAAAGCACCTGTCACAAGGTTTCCATTTTCGTCATAAAGTGCAACAGGAGTTCCACTTGAAGTCGAACCTGCGTTACCAAATACCTGTATTGGAGCATCCGGAATATTTGGTCCTGTTACGTGTTGAGGATTGTACCAAATTACAGATCCAGTTGCTGTCAGCGGTTTTCCAGTAATTGGATCCAACAGCCATGTATCAACCGTAAATGCATTAGGAACAATGTTACCTTCTGCATCAACCATGTACATAGTTACTATAAAGTCTGGGCACGAGCATGTTAAATCTTGTGGTTTTGACTGTCCGCTCGTTACAGCAACGCTAAGATTAACTGGATATCTCGGTAGAAGATCCCCAGACGTAGTAGAGAAGCTTACTGGAACATTGCCATCAGAAACATTAGTCCCCGTAATTGTTGTTCCGTTATATTCGCAAGAGCTCACAGAGCAAATGTCAAAAGTCTTCTCGTAGGTATGGCAACATGCATTAGTTGAAGAAATGTCGCAAGTTTTATTTACTCTCTCCCACGCAACCATTGTTGCCGTAACGGAAATTGAGCCGCTCTTGGTTACAAGAACCTTTATGGTGTCACCATTGCCATGGATGTTACCACCACTTAAATCCACTGCACCTTCACCATTCAGATTCCATGAGAAAGTTCTAACTTGCCAGTCACTTACTAATGTACTAGGAATTGGCCAAGAACCAACTTTTATTTCGAAACTATTACCAATTGTGCAAGGAAGTTTGTCGTATACACTCTGAACTGAATCAAGAGTCCATGGACCTTCTCCGTATGGAGGCATTGCATCTGGTGCAGTTACATCAACATATGGGTTAAATACAGAAAGATCTACGGTATTGAATACAAGTTGATTAGAGTAAAGTGTTGAAGAAATAGTTACTTTCAATCTTACATCAACTACGCTACCAATGTCAAGAACAAATCTGTAGAAACCTGGAGATATTTCAGCATAGCTAGCAACAGTTGCGTTATTAATGGTCCAGTCCAAAATTGTTAACCCTGTATATGGTTCTGGGTCAACATATGGATAGTCAACATATACTTTTTCAACTTTAATCAACAAAGGCTGCCCATTCTGGCCTTTGTAAAGACGAATTGGGGAAATATAAGGAGAGATCTTTATTTGAATCTTGGGAGTATTCGAATAAGATGAATAAACCATTGCATCATAATCATAATTTGCAGTTGTAGGATAGTTATCAGAAATAAGCAATCTATATGTACCTGTTGAAGTTACCGTCTGAGTAAGGTAGTATTGACCTGCTGGGTTAACTGCTGGATCAATATATTGAAGGGCAATTGCTTTGCCATTTGGATCAACTAACCAAACATACAACGGTTGAGTAATAGGATAACCTTGTGCTCTTGTTACATAACCAGTTAAAACTATTTTACTACCTATGCAACTTGGAACATTTTTAGTTGCCTCAGTAAGATTGTACTTTATATAGAAAACAGGTGATTCTGCAAGAAGATTTGAACCACTATAAACCCTTACTGTATAAGGACCATCATTCTTTACGTTTGCAGTAGGAACACCAATAGTCATAGGATCTTGAGTGAATACGAACTCTTGGTAACTTCCTGTTCCTGTACCAGTAACATCGTAGATTTCTACATGTAGAGATGTCCCAAGCGTAACTCCTGAGATCTTAATGTTAATAAGATCACCCATTTTGTATATCCAAGTACCACTTGTATAAGATCCAGCCGTGTAAGTGTTACCTAAAGTTGGCGGATAGTTAGGTGATAACTGGAAGTATCTAAGAGGGCTTGTAGTGCTAACAGCCTTAGCGTCATCTAAAATTGTGACTGAAGCTGCTGCACTTGCTGTCTGCACTCTGAATGGTGCAACAAGAGAAAGAAGCAATGTAAGTGCGACAACAATGTTAATTAGTTTCTTCATAAATGCTTTCGCCTCCTTTCAAAGCGATTAATTTTTGATTTTTGTTGCTTTTCGTGGAATTTTTATCCAAATCTCACCTCCACTTTTAAGTGAGTGTTATATTATTTTTAAACTACTTTTGAATCCTGAAGGCTTTTGCCTGTGCTAAGTGCCACAACCTTAGCGCCAGTTTGCAAAGTGCCTTCAACACCCAAAAGCAGTAAAAACCTATTAAAATCTTTTTATTTTGAACAAGCTAAAAACCTCTTAAAACTTCACATATGTTGAAACTGTGTAATGTTTTCTCACTAAACATTTGACTTAACTTATTACTTACACTTCTGCTCAGTTCAGTTTTCAAGGTACCTCTTGCAAGTTTCTCCTTGCAAGGGAAGGACAACCACAAAAAATCCTACAACCTTCCATCTATTATATGCAAAAGTCGTGCCAAAATTATAAAAATGCAGAAGTAAAAAACCTAACAAACATTGAATTCAAAAGCATTTTTAAAGATTTTTTATTGTAGTAAAAATATTGTTTTATAACCTAAAAGTTGTGCAATTTCTGTGTAAAATTTACACACTCTGTGTAAAAAGTATACACCCCTATGAGCCACTTTGTGATTGAATAAGCCTAAGGAATTCTTCAAAAACTTCTCCTCTTGTAAGATAGCCTTTCTTGGATAAAAGAGGCGAATTTCTTTTGCCGTGGAGAGCAAAAATAATTCTATATTTTTCCGTTGTCGGAACTTGCTCGCTATTTTCAAACTCACTTTCATTAAATCCAAGCATTTCGTAAAGAATGTTAAAAAAGTCCTCCGCTGTTACCTTTGCGTTTATATCAATCCCAGCAGGGATATCAAACTTATAGGCACGAAGGATCACTATAGAGTTAAAAAGGTAATGACTCTTCGTTACCCCAGGATAAATTTCTTTGTTTGTTAATTCATAATAAGTCCTGATAAAAAATAGCCTTGTTTCATAGTAAAAGTTTACAAAAAAGCTATAAATTCTGTTCACCAATTTATCAAATTCGTTTTTCTCTTCCATGAATTGAAA
>JAPDLJ010000024.1 GCA_025920705.1 Candidatus Jingweiarchaeum tengchongense | reverse complement strand
GAGACAAATGCCTTGACTGAATTTTCAGCAAGCCCTCTTGCAACAAGATGAGACTCAAAAGCATGAATATCGTAAATTTTGGCCATCAAATCACCCCTTAGTGGAAAGCCCCAAAAATGATGGGACGGAGAGAACCTCATCCAAATTATAACATATCGAGGATCCTCACGCAGAGAATCCTCGATTGGGTGATTATAACTTCATAAGGGGGAGGGGAGGGGATGAGTGTTTTGAATTAGACTTAAGATGTGAGAAAGGAGTTCATTCGCATAATGATAGGGAGAATGGGAAAGATCCATGTTATTTGCGAAATGTTATCTAATGAAATTACGCATAAGAAATCTTATCTCTAAATTCTCTTTTCAAACCTTCTCTGTTCATTCCTGGAAATTTCCACTGTATCGGGTTTAGTACGTCAATTCCATTTTCAATTAAATCTGGTATTATTTTCCTTATAGCTCCATCATCATGATGAAAAACATAAATACCGGCACTATGAGCAAGGTTAATCATACGTTTCATTCGAGGTAACAAGAATTTTCTGATTTGATCAGGAGAATACGATTTCTTAAGCATCAAGATCCTCTGCAATATAAGAACAGGTTATTTGCCCAGGTATTTTTCATATATTCTTATGGTATATTCATAACGAAAATCGAATAATTTATCAAGGCAATACTCAACAATTTCTGGATTTAACATTAGATCCATAAAAGCCTGTTTATCTCCTCTAAGATCTTTATATGTTAAAAATGGTTCTGAGCCGCCCACCATAATTGGACGATCTTCTTTGCCCTTTATTTGAGACTTTATAACAAATCAAACCAGTCTGGCGGTGGCCAAGTATAACTCTTTTCTATTTCTTCGATTGTTTCATACTTTTCTAATGGATGATCAGTGCATTCTAAATAGAAACCCGTTCCGTGTTTAACCTTTTTATAACTAATACCATAAATATCTGTACCTTCTTCTAATTTTGGCCCTACATATTTAGGTTCAATGTCAGGTTTAAAATCTGATGAAAGGCCTATATCTGTTATAGGTACATCTATGTGAAATTTTTCGAAAAATTGCTCCATACTTTCTAATCTAAGATATTTTAAGATCTTTTCGCTAGTTTCGCCCGTGCCCAATAATCCATTGGTAATCTATCAAGCTTTTGCCTTTTAAGGATAGCTTCCCATCTTTCTCGCGATGTCATAGATTTTTTTTCATGATATCTACCTCTTATTAAACTATGTTTTCTACCAAACTTAATTTTGTCTCACGAATTTTCCCCATTTTAGCAAGGGAATTATTACCTCTTTGTTTATGATGTTCACTTTGTAAGAGGATAGATTGTAGAATAGCGCTTCAAGCGCTTTTTCTATCAAATCTCCGTCTGCCTCAATCCTCATGTTTACAATAACCTTCCATTCTCTTTTGTCAAAGTATACCCCAATAATCTGCGGCTCTTCATCCCATCGCGTGAGGTTGAACTTAACGTAACCCTCTTTGGATATCAGCATCATCTTGAGATGTCCAAGGTATGAATTGTCTTTTAGGCTTCCCTTGAGAATTCTGACGATCTTATCTGTTATAAGTGTGTGATCTGCACTTATTGTAAAGTATAGATTTACCCATTTCATTCTTTCCTGCATTTTCACATAGGTTTCATAATGTATAAAAAGTGCCTGATCATCTTTTTCAAACTTTTTCTCCGACCAATTGCTTCTTCCCTCCAGCAACTCAACCAGTTCATCTGTGTTCATGTCGTTGAATGCACTTCCGAGGATGAATTGCGCTTTTTTTTCCTCAAAAAATTTCGTTATTTCTTCTATCTCATCTTTGTTCATGATATCTGTTTTGTTGACAAAAATTATGTCTGCCGATTGAAGTTGCTGGAAAATGAACTCGAGAATGTACCACCTTTCTTTTTTGAGGATTTCGTTCAATTTCTTTCCATCCACAAGAATTACCACAGGTTTCACTATAAGATCTGCCGTGTGTAAGATGATTTCTGGTAAAATTGCACTTGCAACGTCCAGATGTGTCCCTATTGGCTCAAGAAAGATTTCGTCTTTGTCTTTCATCTTGTCAAGTGCTTCATTCACAGCTGCGGTTGTATGGCACACACATTCTCCTGATACCTGCTCAATCTGAGCACCAATCTGGGTGAGATATCTTTCATCTACCAAAGGTGTGGAGAAGTCGTTGACTATTACGCCTACTCGTTTTCCTCTCTTCAAAAGTCTCTGAGTGAATTTTGAGATCATCGTCGTTTTTCCAGATCCGAGAAAACCTCCTATTATGTAAAGATTTCTCATTTCTTCTTCCTTTCAAATGCTTCTCTTATCTTTTTAACAAGTTCATCATGCGTTGGCACTATCCCCTCAAATGCTACCTCTCCATCTATTACTATGGATGGTATCTGTTTTAGTCCGAATGTCTTTATCATCGAAAGAGTCGTTTTTTCAGATAGTCTGTGTTCTGACCATTCGAATGGTGGTATTGCCATGAATTTATCTCCCACACTTTTAACAGCTTCAACCATGTATTTGCACGCCGCACATGTGTCCGCGTTTATCGTTATGACGTCCACATTTACATGATCCAGCGTTTTGTAGTTGGGTGTTTTGTATGGCTCTATTTTTTCTTCGACAATCCGAGATGCCTTCTCGGTTATGTACTCTCCTATCTTTTCCATCGGCACGTCATGGACAACCTCACTTACAGCTTCGAGGTTTTGTGGAGGTGTATCGTAGAGGAGATCACATCCTGGTGCCAATACAAATCTATCTATTCCGGATTCGTAGATGCACTCAGCCGCAACTTTTTGAGATAAAATTTCGTTTCCACTGAACAACACCGTCGTAAGAGGTATATTGCCTCCAAATGAAATTCCATACTTTTGTGTTGTGCCTCTGAGCATCGAAAGCGGTACATTCTCATCTGCGTGAAAGCTATCAGGATAGGTTTTGCATATGGGCTCGATTACTTTTCTTGCATCACCACAGACAAATGAGGCCGAGATTTTATTTTGGGATTTTATGAATTCGAATATCTTTGTGTACGCGTCTGACATAAATTGATCGAATGTCTGCGGAGAGATGAGTGATACCGTCGGATCAACTATGGCTATCACATCTGCACCATTTTTTGAGTAATACTGAGACATCTTTATTGCCACATTACATGAAAAGGAGATAACCTTTTCAACACTTTGCGGATCCAGAAGCATGTTCATGAGCAGATCTGCCCCTGCAAGGTGCATCGCAAGCGTTAAAGGTCCCGTTACAAGCCCATAGAATGCTATATCTTTGTACTTCTCTTTTAGCCTCTTCAATGCCTCCATTATAATCGGAATTCTCCCATCTTTCTCAGATGGCATTTTTAAAGAGTCAAGTGATGTGCCCTCTTCGAGTGGATGGGATGAAACAGAGGGAGGAGAGTTTTTGCTCCACATAAGTTTGCATCCGAGTACTTCGGCTTCTATTTGAAGGTCAAATGCAACCGGTATTCCATCCGGTCTGTATCTTTGTATGGCCACAGATATGCCTTCAAAAATTTTATCTGAAGATTTAAGGTATTCATCTGCGCTTGAGCCTATGAGATATCCTCCGTGAACCCCTACGAATGGAACCCACGGTACCCTTTTTGTCTTCTTCCCTTTTATGACATCGAAAAGTATATCTTTCATCTCATTCTCCCTTCTCAATTGTTATGTGGCAATCTTTTGGAAGTGCGAGTTCCGTTTCGGCCTCGATTGCCTTGAGTATGCCTGAGTAGACAGGGCACATTGGATGTGGAATGTGCGGGGTGAGAATGGCATATGTATCCGATTTATCCAATTTGACAAAGACTTCTTTGAATGCATCGAATTCGTGCGATTCTATCTCGCTTATTACCTCTTTTATGTTTGGACACTCAGTCGATATCTTTATCTTTACATGTTGAATGTCTTCACTTTTCGCCTGAATCGTTATGAGAAATCCACATATTCCAGGATCAACTACCACCTTTGTCACAAGAACCTCCTTCAAAAGTACATGCCATTCATGAACTCTTCCTGAAATTCATTCGTGTTTGAAAGCTCTACGTATTCAACCAATTTTGCTATTTCAATTGCCCTTTTAAATTCGTCGTCACTGATAAGTGCCATTATGGCTCCTGCACCTGCTGCGTTTCCTATTTGAATGACTTTGCCTGTAAGTTGTTTTGGAATAAGTCCTATTTGAGATGCGGATTCAGGATCTATGTAATTTCCAAATCCTCCTGCTATGTAGACTCTCTTTATATCTTCAAATTCTATTCCCACTTCTTTCATGAGTACTTTGATTCCTGCGTATATGGCTCCTTTCGCAAGCTGTATCTGTCTTACATCCCCTTGTGTTATGCATATTCCATTATCATCTACCAAAAAAGCAGGTTCCCCCTTGTATTGAATGAATCTATTTAGTATATCACCATCAAGACTGATCTCATCTTTTGAAAGTATTCGCCCTGTTGCATCGATTATTCCGAACTTGATCATCTCCGCTATCGCATCAACAATTCCAGATCCGCATATACCGGATGGTCGTTCATTCCCTATGGTTGTGTATATTGGGTGCTTTGTCAGATCTACATGATCTATCGCGCCTATAACGCCGCCTGTACCAAAGGTTATTTCGGCGCCTTCAAATGCCGGGCCAGCTGCAGCTGAGCATGCGATGAGTTTATCTTTGTTTCCAAGTACTATCTCTCCATTTGTGCCTATGTCGAGCAATAACGAGATTTCTTCTTTTTCGTACATTCTGCTCGAGAGAATGTCCGCTACTATGTCAGCTCCGATGTATGATGCCACGGATGGTAAAGACACTATATACCCTTGTGGATTTATCCTTACACCTATTTCTTCCGCTTTTATCTCGATTGCAGATGTGAATGCCGGTATGAAGGGTGCATTGGCTATGTTTTTGGCTGGAATTCCAAGTGCAAGATGCATCATCGTCGTGTTTCCGACGATTACCATTTCGTATATGGCCTTGGCCTCTATGCCCTTTCTTTTGCAAAATTCATCGACGATTTTGTTCATCTCGCCTGTTATGGCTTTTTGGAGTTCATCAAGGCCATCTGTCTTTTTTATCGTGTAATCTATCCTTGTTATGACATCCGCACCGAATATCTTTTGTGGATTCATATCGGAATACACGTCTATCTTTTCACCACTGCTTAAATCTTCTAAATATGCAGCTATGGTCGTTGTCCCTATGTCTATTGCTATTCCATAAACTTTATCTGAATTCGGAGGTTCCACCGAGATAATCTCTCCTTTACGTATGACGTATTTGAATTTGTAATCGTTGTTTTCGAGAATAGATGATATTTCTCTTAAAACTCCAAGCGGTACTCTTACATCTCCAATTTCATCTGTTATTCTTTTGAGATCATCTCTTTGATCCTGCAAAGATGGTCTCGAAAGTGTCAAACTCCTCTTTTTGATCCTCGAATTCATTGACCTTAGAGAATACATTCCCTCTGTCAAGATGTTAGATTCTTTTTCTGCCGGTACACGTACTTCCATATCAGAGTCAACTTTTACAAAGCACGCAAGGCGGATGCCCGCTGTCTTTTGTGTGTCTGTTAAAAATCTCTCTTCGTCTTTGTCAATTCCTTGATTTGTCTTGACTTCAACTTTACACTTGCCACAAATATGTCTGCCTCCGCACGTGTTTGGTACATATATGCCGTTAGAAATGAGAGATTCAAAAAGATTTGACCCATCTGCAACTTCCAGGTCTTTTTGAATTTCTTTTCCCCTCACCGTGTAATTAACTCTCAATCTGCGCATTTGATCATCTCTTTGCGATACGGACAATCGACAAGTGGGCATTCGGCGCAATCGTGATCCATAGCAGAGGTCTTAACATCCCTCCCAATACCGTAAATCACAGAAAGAGACTTCATAGGCTTCATCATGAAAGTGTCTGTCAGTTCAACGCCTATCGAGGATGTGTCTAGGTTGTTGAATATCATCCTTTGATCTGCTATGTCCTTCCATCCTCCACTACCAGGACTTAAACTTTGCGTGATTCCCATACTCTGCTTTTTTGCACCTTCCAACAAATCCTGCCAAAATATCTTTCCCAAATATTCAAGTGCGACGTTTCCTATGACATCGTATATCATGCCTTCCATGTAATCATTTCTATCAAAAAGATCAGATATCTTGACATCTATCTTGTTGCCAAGTGTTAAAACTGCCATTACGATGTAATTGGCTCTTCTTAGACTCTCGATGATATGACCATCTTCTATGATGCTTCCGTCTGGCAGCAGTATTCCACCATCGAGTCTGAATTGAAATTGATCAAAGCAGATGATAGGATTTATGAATTCATACGATTCATCCACACATTGTCCAACTTCATCTGAGATACCTTTTGGCGGAATTTTATCTTTGTATCCTAAATACTTCAAAACCAGATTTTTATCTATATAAACTTCGTAATATTTCAACAATGTCAATCACCTTTTATTCGAAATCAATGCTTTTGCCTTTGCCACGGCTGTATCTGCGTCTTTTGCGTAGCTATCTGCACCGATTTCGGCTGCGAATCTTTCTGTGACAGGCGCACCTCCTACCATAACAATCACTTTATCCCTGAGATTGGCTCTCTTTAGCGCCTCTATCGTATCTTTCATGTTTACCATTGTCGTCGTGATAAGTGCTGACATCCCAACTATGTCCGGCTGATTTGCCTTTACTGCCTCGACGAATTTCTCAGGTGATACATCACGACCTAAGTCTATGACTTCAAATCCTGCACCTTCCATCATCATCTTAACAAGATTCTTCCCTATGTCATGAAGATCTCCTTTGACTGTGCCTATGACAACTTTACCTATGTATGTCGCTCCTGTTTGAACTAATAAAGGTCTTATAAGATCAAGGCCTGCATACATGGCACGCGCAGCGATTAGCACTTCAGGTACGTATATCTCTCCGTCTCTAAACCTCCTGCCTACAACGCCCATTCCTTCTATTAAACTGCCGAGAATTGTTTTGACGTCTATCTTATCTTCGAGGGCTTGCTTTACGAGTATCCCCACTTTTGATACCTGACCTTTTTGCAAATTATCTGAAATTTCCTGCAATATATCCATGTGTATTACCTCCTGATACTTTATTTACAGTCCTTGGACTTTAATGCCTCTTACATCGTTTACCGCTCTAAAAAGTGCTAAAAGGTTTTCTAAAGGTATTCTAGCTTGTATGTCGTGGACAGTTGCATAAACAAATCCTCCACCCTCACCAAAAATACTTATATTTTTTTTGACTTCTTCTTCAACCTCTTGCGGGGTACCAAATGGAAACGTCGTTTGAGTATTTATCCCTCCACCCCAGAAGACAATATGATCTCCGAATTCTTTCTTCAACCTTTCTGGTTCCATTTTCGCTGCGGATATCTGTACCGGATTTAGAATGTCAAACCCTGCCTCTATGAAATCAGGGATGATATCATAATCCGACCCACAACTATGAATTAATGTTTTCCATGTTGTGTTACGATGGACCCAATCGTTTATTCGCTTATGAAAAGGCTTAAAAAGTTCCTGGTAACTTTCTTTGGGATAAAGAAGTCCATTTTGAGCACCAAAATCAGTACTTGAGATCATAATCACCTGTATCCGCTCGCCAACTGCTTGATGAAGGAGTTTTAGATTTTCTATACCTATTTCTGTCATCTTTGCATTAACGTCTCTTATAAAATCTTTCCTTGTTATAAGACTTATATACCATTCTTCTTGATTTCTTATGCCTCTAGGATTTTTTAATGACCAACCTGGAATCCAGAAAGAATCACCGAGATTTGTCCCACTAACACCTGAAGGAAAAGTAATAGCGTAATTTGTTTCTTCAAAAAGTCTTTTCGATTCCTTTTCATAGTACGAAAGTTCCTCATCTGTGAGAAGCTTACATTCTTCTAATTGATCTTCTACATTAAGAGATTCCTCATCTATAGGCTTTGAACGATCAACATCATCAAAATAAAAACCATCTTTTGGCATTTTAACACAAGGAAGAGCAGAAGTGTCTCCTTGTGGATATTGATAAATGTTTCCTTCTTTGTCAGGTATTGTGTTGAATTTTTCTGGGACTAAAAGGGGTGTGCCATCAAAGAAAGTCCATGGTTTCCAATTCTCATTCTTGAAGCCAAAATAATTCTTCTGTCCACGCAAGGGAAT
Source organism: Candidatus Jingweiarchaeum tengchongense (assembly GCA_025920705.1). Classification (GTDB taxonomy): domain Archaea; phylum Nanobdellota; class Nanobdellia; order Jingweiarchaeales; family Jingweiarchaeaceae; genus Jingweiarchaeum; species Jingweiarchaeum tengchongense. Next base: position 794 of record JAPDLJ010000024.1, on the reverse strand, counting down.
CGTATCTATTTCTAACGTTTCCCGTAATTTTTCGTCTATTTCTCCTAACATCTGGACTAAATCTACAACTTTTACAGGTTCATTAGGTTTTTTCAAACCTAACGCAACTTCTAAAATGTGAAGACTGCTGACATGTATACCGGTAAAATCAAATCCCCCCAGATCTAAAGGCGTTCTATCTGGCTCCCTGTGGTTAATTGCTGAAATAATTCTCTCTCTAGAATTCATATCTTTTCGCTCCTTTCATGAATAACCTAAACAGACGAAATGTTCAAAACTGACGCTGCCCCACTTTAAAACATTTGAATGTTAATTTGGAACAGCGCCAGAATACAGTTAGTACAAAAATATCTTTTCGTTCTTAAAAAAGGTGGCATCGCCACCTTTTTTAAGAGAAGCGAACCTATGATCATTTGTCCTTACTGTGCTTCTTCTTAAACTTGGAAGAATGGTCATCGTAAAAACGGTTCTCAGCAAGCAATTCAAATGCAAATCTTGTCTAACAACCTTCTATATTTCCAAATACCACAGTAGGGTCTTTATCTATAACCTTTACAAGAATTGTCGAGGTGATAAAAATGCAATCCTTTCTACTTTATTGTCTTTCATCATCCATGGTTAACAGCAACGTCCAAAACTGCTGAAAATTTTTCAAAAACCTTGCTCAACTAATTTGATATATTGATCAACATTTGCTTTAGTAACAGCAACTAATTTTACTCCAAGCGTGTTAGGTTCCAAAGTTACGCCTCGCACAGTTAGGTAAGCAGCTATGACACCAAGACCTGCTATTG